>JAOUIL010000070.1 GCA_029883975.1 Betaproteobacteria bacterium | reverse complement strand
CGCCCCATCCAGCCCTTGATGCGAGTGTTGGTCCGTCCGCACGGGCTCTTGCCGGGCAGCACCGCCGACAGGTCTCCAGTGGCGAAGCGGATGAGCGGGTAGTCCTTGTTGAGCGAGGTAACGACCACCTCGCCCACCTCGCCCGCCGGCACCGGGTCGCCGGTGCCGGGCCGCACGATCTCGAGGATCAGCCCCTCGTCGAGGATCATGCCGTCGTTGACGGTGCCGTCGGGCAGCGCGCTCTCGTAGGCGAGCAGGCCGATGTCCGCTGTCGCGTACAGCTGCTGCACGCGAATGCCGCGCGCGCGCATCGCCTCGCGCAGCGCGGGCGGCAGGTACTCGGCGCCGACGAGCGCCTTGCGCAGGCTCGAGATGTCCGCCTGCATCTCGCCCGCCTTCTCCACGATCAGCTTGAGAAACGACGGCGTGCCGGCGAAGGCCGTGACGCGCAGGTCGCGGATCGCCGCCACCTGCATCTCGGTCTGCCCGGTGCCGCCCGGCACCACGGTGCAGCCGATGGCGCGCGCGCCGGCCTCGACCATGGAGGCCGCGGGCGTGAAGTGGTAGGAAAAACCGTTGAGCACCAGGTCGCCGGGCCGGAAGCCGGCGGCGTAGAGCGCGCGCGCCGTGCGCCACCAGTCCTTGCCGCGCCCTTCCGGGTCGTAGACGGGGCCGGGCGAGGCGAAGAGCTTGGCGAGCTTGGGCACGGGCGTGGCGTTCAGCCCGCCGAGCGGCGGCAGCGCCCGCTGCAGCTCGGCGAGCACGGACTTGCGCGTCACCGGCAGCCGCGCGAGGGCGGCGCGCGACTTCACGCGCGCCGCGTCGACTTCCGCGAGAATGCGCGCCCAGCCGGGCGCCTTGCGCTTGGCGTGCGCGATCAGGCCGGGCAGCGCCGCCAGGAGCGCCGCTTCGCGCTTGTTCGCCGGGCGCCGCTCCAGCGCGTCGTAGAACGGGCTCAGAGCCAGCGCTTTCTCCGGCGGTAGGACTTCACGTCGCGGAAGCTCTTGCGCCCGCCGGTGGAGAAGCCCAGGTAGAACTCCTTCACGTCCTCGTTCTCGGCGAGGGACTTCCCTTCGCCGTCCATCACCACGCGCCCGTTCTCCAGGATGTAGCCGTAGTTGGCGTACTTGAGCGCGATGTTGGTGTTCTGCTCGGCCAGCAGGAAGCTCACCTTCTCCTTCTGGTTGAGGTCCTTCACGATCTCGAAGATCTCCTCGACCAGCTGCGGCGCGAGGCCCATCGAGGGCTCGTCGAGCAGGATCATGCTCGGCCGCGCCATCAGCGCGCGGCCGATGGCGGTCATCTGCTGCTCGCCTCCGGAGGTGTAGCCGGATTGCGCCTTGCGGCGCTCCTTCAGGCGCGGGAAGTACCGGTACACGCGCTCCAGGTCCTCGCGCAGGTCGGCGTTGCCGCGCGTGTAAGCGCCGGTGAGCAGGTTCTCTTCCACGGTCAGGTGCTGAAAGCAGTGCCGCCCCTCCATCACCTGGCAGATGCCGCGCTTCACGAGCTCCGAGGGGTTCAGCTGGTCGATGCGCTGGCCCTTGAACTCGATCTGGCCCTTGGTGACGTCGCCGCGCTCGGCGCGCAGCAGGTTGGAGATGGACTTGAGCGTGGTGGTCTTGCCGGCGCCGTTGGCGCCGAGCAGCGCCACGATCTGGCCTTCCTGCACCTGCAGGGACACGCCCTTCAGGACGAGGATGACGTGGTCGTAGATGACCTCGACGTTGCTGACCGAGAGGTAGCTCCCGGTCGTGGGCTGCGGCTTCGGCATTGCGGACATTGCGGCTCCGGACGTGAAGAGGGGGAAGGCGTGCCTTCCCCCTCGTGCCCTGCTATCGCATCGCGCTGCTCAGCAATCGCGCGGCTTGATGCCCTTCTCCTTCGCGTACTGCGCCGCCGATTCCTCGATCATCGGGCGCACGATCGACTGGTCGGACGGAATCCAGTCCGACACCACTTTCCACGCCCTGCCGTCCCACTGCATGAACTTTACGGCGCCGCCGCCTTCGTGGTCCTTGCAGGACACCTTGAGCGGCTGCATGAGGTCAGTCGCGCCGAGCTCCTTCAGGCGCTTGGCGTCGAGGTTCAGGTTCTCGATGCCCCACTGCATCTGCTCGCCGGTGATCGGCTTGCCCTTGCCGAACTTGGCCTGCGCCGTACGAATGGCTTCCACCGTGATGATGCCGGCGACGACGCCGCGCGTGTGGTAGATCGAGCCGATGCGGGACTTGTCCGTGAACTCGCCCTTGCCCTTGCCGTAGACGTACTTGAGGATGTCCTTCATCACAGGGTGCTGGGTGCCCGGCAGATTGAACGCCGCAGCGTAGTAGCCCTTGGCCGCGTCGCCCGCCGGAATCACGTCCTCTTCCGCGCCCGACCACCACACGCCGAGCATCTTCTCGCGTGGAAAGCCGGTGCGTGCCGCAGTCTTGATCGCAGTCGGGTTCATTACGCCCCAGCCGCGCAGGATGACCCAGTCGGGCCGGATCTGCCGGATCTGCAGCCACTGCGACTGCTGCTCGTTGCCGGGATGGGGCACCGCGATGTGCGTCACCTGGAAGCCGTATTTCTTTGCCTGCACGTCAAGCACCGGGATCGTTTCCTTGCCGTAGGCCGAGTCGTGATACAGGTTCACGATCTTCTTGCCCTTCAGCTTGTCCATCCCGCCTTCCTTCTGGCCGATGAACTTGATCTTCGCCGTGTTCTGCGACCAGTAGTTCGTGATCAAGGGGAAGATGTAAGGGAACACCCGGCCATCGGAGGCGTCGGTGCGCCCGTAGCCCATGGAGATCACCGGGATCTTGTCCGCGGTCGCCTTCTCGAGGATTGAGTACGTGATGCCGGTCGACAGCGGGTGGACCACGGTAGCGCCGGTCGGGCCCTTGTTCTTCTGGCGCTCGTAGCATTCGACGCCACGCGCATTGTTGTACTCGGTCTCGCACTTGTCCCAGGTAAGCTTGACGCCGTTCACGCCGCCGTCGCGCTCGTTGATCATCATCATGAAATCGATGATGCCGCCGCCGAAACCCGAGCCGCCCGGGGCATATGGTCCGACCCAATAGAAGTTGGCTGGGACGAACTGCTCCTTGGCCTGGGCGAGTGCGGTGCCGCTGAACGCGGACGCCGCCACGAGAGCCACGGCAATGGTCATGCGCTTCATAGGGTCTCCTCCATCCTCTTGTGGGCTCCGTAGATGCGACAGGAGCCTGTTTCAAATAGTGGAACGACGAGTATAGCCAATCTATTCCGAGTGTCTAGTGCGGGAACGGCCACAGGCGCAGCTTCTCCTTGGCGATCTGCCACAGGCGCGCGAGGCCGTGCGGCTCGACGATGAGGAAGAAGATGATCAGCCCCCCGAAGATCATGAGCTCGATGTTGGAAACGATGGCGTGCGAGATGTCCAGCCCGAAGGTGTGCGACAGCGCCCCGAAAAACACGTTGAGGAAGATGGGCAGCAGCGTGATGAACGCCGCCCCGAGGAACGAGCCCAGGATCGAGCCCACGCCGCCGATGATGATCATGAACAGGATCCTGAACGAAAGGTCGAGGGTAAACGCTTCCGGCTCGACCGTTCCCAGGTAGGTATAGGCGTACATTGCCCCCGCCACTCCGCAATAGAACGAGCTGATGGCGAAGGCGAGCAGCTTGGTCTTCATCATCGGAATGCCGATGACGCTCGCCGCCACATCCATGTCGCGCACCGCCATGAAAGCGCGCCCGGTCTCGCTGCGCATCAGGTTTTTCGCCAGAAGGGCAAGTACCGCGACGATGCCGAGCGTGAGCAGATACTTCGACTGCGGCGTGTCGAAGGTGTGGCCCAGGATCTCGATGGTCTGCGCGGTGATCACCCCGGTGGAACTGTTGTTGGTGAACCAGCCGATGCGCTGGATCGCCCACAGCACGAAGAACTGGCAGGCGAGCGTCGCCACCGCCAGGTAGAAGCCCTTGATGCGCAGGCTTGGCAACCCGAACACGATGCCCACCGCGGAGGCGCACAGCCCCGCGAGAATGAAGCTGGGGATGACGCCGAGCCACGGCATGCGCAGCACGAAGTTGTAGGCCATGAACGCGCCCACCGCCATGAACGCGGCCGTGCCGAGCGACAGCTGTCCCGCGTAGCCGGTGAGGATGTTCAGGCCGAGCGCCGCGAGGGCGAAGATGAGGAAGGGCACCAGAATCGCCGACAGCCAGTACTCGTTCGCGAACAGCGGCACGCCGATGAACGCGACGAGCAGCAGCAGCGTGACGGCGATGCGGTCCTGGCGGATGGGGAAGATCTGCTGGTCCGCGGCATAGGTGGACTTGAACTGGCCGGCTTCGCGGTAGAGCATGGCTAGACCCTGTCGATGATCTTCTCGCCGAACAGCCCCTGCGGCCGCACGAGAAGGAAGAGCAAGGCGATCACGTAGGCGAACCACGACTCGATGCCGCCGCCCACCATCGGCCCGAGATACACCTCGGCGAGCTTTTCCGAGGCACCGATGATCAGCCCGCCGACAATGGCGCCGAGGATCGACTCGAAGCCACCGAGGATCAGCACCGGCAGCGCCTTGAGCGCAATGAACGTGAGCGCATACTGCACGCCGTTCCTCGCGCCCCACAGCATGCCCGCGACCAGCGCGACGAAGCCGGCCACCGCCCAGACGATCGCCCAGATGTTCTTGAGCGGAATCCCCACCGCGAGCGCCGCCTGGTGATCGTCGGCCACTGCGCGCAGCGCGCGACCCACGCGCGTGTACTGGAAGAACAGCGCGAGCGCGGCCACCAGGACCGCAGCGACGCCCGAGGCGATGAGGTCGAACTGGCTGATGAACATGCCGGTCGAATCCGCCAGCCACTGCATCGGCACGTCCGCAATGCCCAGCTCCAAGCCGTGCGGCTGCGAACCCCACACCGCCTGCGACAGGCCCTCGAGCACGAAGGTGAGGCCGATGGTCGCCATGAACAGCGTGATCGGCGGCTGGTTGACGAGCGGCCGCAGCACGACCCTCTCGATCGCCATGCCCAGCACCACCATCACCGCCAGCGTCACGCCGAGCGCCAGCCAGAAATTCACGCCGCGCTCGAGCAGCGACACGAAGGTGAGCGCCGCGAGGAACACCATTGCCCCCTGCGCGAAGTTGAACACGCCCGAGGCCTTGTAGATCAGCACGAACCCGAGCGCGACGAGCGAGTACATCACGCCCGCGAGCAGCCCGCCGATCAGCACCTCGAAGAAAAACGAGACATTCATCTCAGTGCGCCACTCCCAGATACGCGTCGATCACGGCCTGGTTGCCGCGGATCTCCTCGGGCGTGCCATCGCCGATCTTGCGCCCGTAGTCGAGCACCACCACGCGATCCGAGATGTCCATCACCACGCCCATGTCGTGCTCGATCAGCACGATGGTGGTGCCGTACTGGTCGTTCACGTCCAGCACGAAGCGGCACATGTCCTGCTTCTCCTCCATGTTCATGCCCGCCATCGGCTCGTCGAGCAAGAGCAGCCGCGGCTCGGCGGCGAGCGCGCGCGCGAGTTCCACGCGCTTCTGCAGCCCGTAGGGCAGGCGCCCGACGGGCGTCTTCCTGATGTGCTGGATCTCCATGAAGTCGATGATCTCCTCCACCGCGCGCCGGTGCTTGAGCTCCTCGCGCCGCGCGCGGCCGATCCAGATCGCCTGCTCGAGGAAGCTCGCGCGCATCTTGAGGTTGCGCCCGGTCATGATGTTGTCCAGCACCGTCATGCCCTTGAACAGCGCGATGTTCTGGAAGGTGCGCGCGATGCCGAGCGCCGCGGCCTCGTGCGAGTCCATGTCGCTGAATTCCTTCCATGCGCCGTTCGCGCGCAGGCGGATGGTGCCCTGCTGCGGGTGGTACACGCCGTTGATGACGTTCAGCATCGAGGACTTGCCCGCGCCGTTCGGCCCGATGATGGCCCGCACCTCGTGCTCGCGCACGTCGAACGAGACGTCCTGCAGTGCCTTCACGCCGCCGAAGGAAAGCGACACCTTCTCCACCGAGAGGACGGTCTCGCCGATGCGTGCCTCGCGGCTCATGCGGCGCGCTTGGCCGCGTCGGCGCGGAAGGTCTTCGCGTCGTGGATCCTGAGGTCCGCCGAGATCGTCCCGGTGCGCCCGTCCTCGTACTTCACCTGCGCCTCGACGTGCACGCTCTGCTTGCCGGCGTACAGGGCGTCCACCAGCGTCGCGTACTTCTGCGCGACGAAGCCGCGGCGCACCTTGCGCGTGCGCGTCAGCTCCTCGTCGTCGGCATCCAGCACCTTGTGCAGGATCAGGAAGCGGTGGATCTGCGAGTTGGCGATCTCCGGCTCCTGCGCGAGGTCGGCGTTCACCTGCTCGACGCACTCGCGCACCAGCTCGTACACCTCGTCGCGCGAGGCAAGGTCGACGTAGCCCGAATAGGGCATGTTGCGCTTCTCGGCCCAGTTGCCCACGGCCTCGGCGTCGATGTTGATGAAGGCGCACACGCGATCGCGCCCCTGGCCGAAGGCCACTGCCTCCTGGATGTAGGGAAAGAACTTGAGCTTGTTCTCGAGGTACTTGGGCGCGAACAGCGTCCCGTCGGCGAGCTGGCCGACGTCCTTCACGCGATCGATGATCTTCAGGTGGCCGTCGGGATCGAAGTAGCCCGCGTCGCCGGTGTGGAACCAGCCCTCCTGGTCCTTCGCCTCCAGTGTCGCCTGCGGATTCTTATAGTACTCCTTGAACAGGCCAGGCGAGCGGATGAGGAGCTCGCGCTCGGGCGTGAACTTCAGCTCCACGCCGGGCACCGCCGGGCCGACGGTGTCGGGCTTCACCTGGCCGTTGGGCTGCACGCACACGAACACGCTCGTCTCGGTGGAGCCGTAGAGCTGCTTGAGATTGATGCCGAGCGAGCGGTAGAACTTGAACAGGTCCGGGCCGATCGCCTCGCCCGCGGTGTAGGCCACGCGCACGCGGCTCATGCCGAGGACGTTCCTCAGCGGCCCGTAGACCAGCAGGTCGCCGAGCCAGTACAGCAGCCGGTCGAGCGCGCTCACCCGCTTGCCGTCGAGGAGCATGCCGCCCACGCGCCGCGCCACGCCCATGAACTTGCGGTACAGCCAGCGCTTCACCGCGCCCGCGTCCTCCATGCGGATCGACACCTGCGTGAGCAGCGCCTCCAGCACGCGCGGCGGCGCAAAGTAGTAGGTGGGCCCGATCTCGCGCATGTCGGTCATCACCGTCTCGGCCGACTCCGGGCAGCAGATGCAGTAGCCGGTGACGAAGGGCTGTGCGTAGGAAAAGATGTTCTGCCCGATCCAGGCGGGAGGCAGATAGGCGAGCACGACGTCGCGATCGGACAGGCCCTCCATCTCGGCGGCGGCCCTGGCGCGGTCGATGAGCGCGTGGTGGGTGAGCACGACGCCTTTCGGCGTGCCGGTCGTGCCGGAAGTAAAGAACATGGCCGCCGCATCCTCGCCGCGGCCCTTCTCAATCTCCGCCTCGAGAAACGCCGGGTCGCGGCGCCAGGCCGCGCGCCCCAGCTCGAGCAGGGCGTCGTAGGCCTCGAGCCCCGGCTGCGCGTAGTAGCGCAGGCCGCGCGGATCGTCGTAGTAGATGTGCTCGAGCGTCGGGCACTTCGGCAGGATCTCGAGCAGCTTGTCGACCTGCTCCTGGTCCTCGGCGAGCGCATGCGCGATCTCGGCGTTCTGGATGGGGAACGCCATTTCCGCGGCCGCCGCGTCCTGGTAGAGCGGCACCGGAATCGCGCCCAGGCACTGCGCGGCGCACATCGCGGCGTAGATGCGCGGCCGGTTGTCGCCGACCAGCGCCATGTGCTCGCCGCGCTTCAGGCCCCGCTCGGCGAGCCCGCAGGCGAGCGCGCGCACCTCGTCGGCGAACTCGTGCCAGGTCCAGGTCTGCCAGATGCCCAGGTCCTTCTCGCGGATCGCGGGCAGCGCGCCGCGCGCCCGCGCGTGGTGCAGCAGGAGCTTGGGAAACGTGTCGAGCGACCCGATGCCGGCTTTCATCGAGGCAGTTCCTCCTCCAAGGACCGGGGGATTCTTACACAGAAATCAGCCCTCTTGCAGTGCAACGAGCGCCTCGGCACCGCCTAGAATTCGCCATCCGTGCGCAGGGTCTTCACCGTGCTCGCAACGCTCGTCGCATGCTCCGCCAGCCCGGCGGCCCTCGCGGGCGTCGAGTATCGCGTCGAGGTGGAGGCGCCCGAGGAGCTCGCCGCGCCCCTGCGCCAGGGGCTGGGCCTCGTGCGCTGGCGCGAGGACACGGACGTGACGCCCGAGCAATTGCGCGGCCTGGCCGACGAGGCCGTGCGCGAAGCGCGTGCACTGGCCGCCGCCGAAGGCTATTTCTCCGCCGAGGCGCGCGTCGAGATCGACGAAAGCTCCAGCCCGTGGCGCGTCATCGTGCGCCTCGTGCCCGGCGAGCGCACGCTCGTCGCCGAGGTGGAGTTGCGCGTCGTCGGGCCCGCCGCGGATGACGCCGAGGCGCGCGGGCGCATCGCCGCGCTGGCCAAGGACTGGTCCCTGCCGCGCGGCCAGCCATTCCGGCAGGAGGACTGGGAAGCGGCCAAGCGCGGCGCCGCGCGGGGGCTTGCCAGCTGGCGCTATGCCGCAGCGCGCGTCGCCTCGAGCGAAGCGCGCATCGATCCGGTGGCCCGCGAGGCGCGGCTGAGCATAGTGCTCGACAGCGGGCCGCCGTACCGCTTCGGCCCGCTCGTCGTGCTCGGCGCGCGGCGCTACGAGCCGGCGCTCGTCGAAAACATGAGCCCGGTCCGCCCGGGCGAGGACTACGACCGCGAGCAGCTCATCGTCTATCAGCGCCGGTTGGCCGAAACCGGCTATTTCGCCAGCGCGCGCGCGGAGATCGACGCGCAGGCGCCCGATCCCGCCGCCGCGCCGCTGCGCGTGGCGGTGGTCGAGGCGCCGTCCAAGCAGTTCGAGGCAGGCATCAGCTACAACACCGACGTGCGCGCGCGCCTGCAGCTGCGCTACAGCGACCACGATCTCGCCGAGTCCGCCTGGCGGATGCGCAGCGCGCTTTCGCTCGACAACCAGATCCGGGAGGTGCAGCTCGACTTCGACTCGCCGCCGCGCGACCAAGGGCGCTTCAACAACTGGTTCGGGCGCGCCAGCGACAAGGACATCCAGAACGAGCTCGCGCGCACGTTCTCGCTCGGCGTGGCGCACAACTTCGGCACCGACGTGGCGCCCTCGGCGGCCATCCTGTCCTGGACGCTCGAGGAGCAGCAGGCCGGCTCGGCCCCCGCAGACACGCGCTACGCCGTATATCTCGGCTACCGGCGCACCTTCCGCCGCACCGACGAGGTCATCGCGCCGCGCTCGGGCTACTTCGGCAGCATCGACGTGGGCGGCGCGCCTGACGCGCTCGCCTCGCAGGACTTCCTGCGCCTGGTGCTCGAGGGCTCGATGTTCTTCCCCGCGGGCCGCAAGGGCGACCTTGCGCTGCGCGCGCGCGCCGGCCGCGTGCTGTCGGACGAGCGCACGGGCATTCCGACGCCGTTCCTGTTCCGTACCGGCGGCGACCAGACGGTGCGTGGCTACGCGTTCGAGAGCCTGGGGGTGCGCGAGGGCGATGCAATCGTGGGCGGTCGGCGCCTGTTCGTCGCCAGCGCCGAGTACACGCATTGGCTGGGCGAGAGCTGGGGCGTGGCCGCGTTCATCGACGCCGGGAACGCGTGGGATACCGGCCAGCCTTTCGAGGCGGCGATCGGCTACGGGCTGGGCGCGCGCCTGCGGACGCCGATCGGCCCTGCGCGGCTCGACGTCGCCTACGGCAAGGAAACGGACGAGTACCGGCTGCACGTGTCGATCGGCTACGTATTCCGATGAAGCGCCGTCTGCGCATCCTCATGCTGCTCGCTGCGCTCGCGGCGAGCACCTCGCTCGCCGGCCTGGCGTGGCTGCTCGGCACCGAGTCCGGGCTGCACTGGGCGATGGAGCGCGCCGGTGCCGCCACCGGCGGCAAGTTGACGTTCGAGGGCGCGAGCGGCACGCTCGGCGCAGGGGTAACGCTCGTCCGCGTGGCGTACGCCGATGCCGGCCTGCGCGTAGAAGCTACGCGCGTGGCCGCACGCGCGCGCGTCCTGCCTTTGTTGCGCGGACACATCGGCATCGAGCCGCTCACGGTGGAATCGCTGCGGGTGGCGCTCGAAGACGGCACCCGCACTGCCGCGCCAGCGCCCGCCGCGCTGCCCGTCGGGCTGCGGCTCGGCGAGGTGCGCATCGCGCGCTTCGAGCTTCACGTGGCCGGCCAGACCCATCGTCTGCAGAGCGTGCACTTCTCGCACGCAGCGATCGGGCCACGCACGCTTCAGCTGGGCGGATCCTTCGTGCGTCCGGATGCGCGCTTCCCGATTACCGTAGAGCTCACGCTGCGCGGCACGCTGCGGCGTTTCGAGGCAGCCGTCTCCGGCACTGTGGCCGGCATTCCGGCGCAGGCGAAGCTCGCGCTGGAGCCGCAGCACCGGCAACCGCTGCGCGCGCTCGAGGCGCGCGCCGGCCCGGCCGACCCGGCGAAGCTGCGCGCCGACCTGCCGCACGGCACGGTGTCTGCGCTACTGCTCGCCCGCGCGACCGACGGTGGCTACGCGGGCGAGCTCTCGCTGACGAATTCCGCGCCGGCCGCGCTCGACGCCGGCGGCGTGCCGCTCACGTCCGCCCGCACGCATTTCGCGAGCCGCGGCCTGGAGCGCGCGCGGCTCACGCAGCTGCGGCTGAAGCTCGGCGAGGAGACGACGCTGGAGGGCCAGGGCGAGGTCGACGCCGAGAGATTGCGCGCATTGCTCACCGTGCGCGGCCTGGACATGCGCGCCCTGCGTTCCAGCCTGCGTCGCACCCGCCTCGATGGCAAGCTGGATCTGGACCTGGGACGAGAAAATCAGGCGGTGCGCGGCGCGCTCGCCGAAAAGGACATCCTGGTAGAGGCCGACGTGCTGCGCGACGGTGAGCTGGTCGAGGTGCGCGAGCTGCACGCGCGCGCGGCAGGCGGCGAGGCGCGCGGCTCCGGGCGCATTCGCCTGGCCAAGCGCATCGGCGTGCAGGCCAACTTGCGTGTGGAGCGCTTCGATCCCGCCGCGTTCGGCGACTTTCCGCAGGGCGCGATCAGCGGCCGCCTCGAGGTGGACGGCCTGCTCGGCGACGCGCCGCAAGCGCAGGCGCGCTGGACGATCGAGCCGAGCACGCTCGCCGGCCGGCCGCTCGAGTCGCGCGGCCGGGCGCGCTTCGCGCCCGACCGCGTGACGCAGGTGCAGGCCGAGGCGCGCTACGGGCCCGCGCGACTCGGTGCCCGCGGCGCCTTCGGCAAGGCGGGCGATGCGCTGGACGTCACGCTCGACGTGCAGCGGCTGGAAGACGTCGATGCCGACTTGCGCGGTGCGCTGCGTGCGCAGGGCACGCTGAGCGGCACCTGGGCGGAGCCCGTGCTGCGCGCGCAGGCGAGGGTGCCGGCGCTGCGCCTGCCGGGAGACGACAAGTCGCGCGCGGCGCACGTCACGGTCGAAGGCACGCAGGCGCAGCACACGGCCCTTCTGCGGCTCGAGGCACCCGGCTCGCACTTTCGCGCGCGCCTCGCCGGCGGCTGGCACGGCGAGCGCGGCTGGCAGGGTGAGGTCGCCGAACTGGAGAACGAGGGCACCTATCCCCTGCGCCTGCTCGCCGCCGCGCCGCTCGAGCTCGCGCGCGAGCGCGTCAGCCTCGGCAAGCTCGAAGCGCAGGTGGCCAACGGTCGACTGCTGGTGCACGAGGCGCGCTGGTCGCCCGGCCGCCTGACGACGCGCGGCGAGGCGCGGGGCTTGCCGGCGGCGTGGATCGCGCTCCTCTTCGGCGAGGCTGAGCACGTGCGCTCGACGATGCTGCTCGATGGCCAGTGGCAGCTCGACGCGGCGGCCGCGCCGCTCGGCACCGTGCACCTGCGGCGCGCGAGCGGCGACCTAGACCTGCGCGCCGGCGGAGAAGCGGTGGCGCTGGAGATCTCGTCAGCCGAGCTCGATGCCCGATTCGCCGACAACGGCCTGACCATCACGGCGCGCGCCCGCTCCCGCTTCGGCGAGCTGGCGCTCGAGGGCGGCATCGGCCTGGCGCCTGACCGGCCCGCCGCCGGCTACGGTACCCGTTCGCCGCTCGCCCTGCGCGCGCGCATCGAGTCCGCGAGCTTGCGCTCCATCGCGCAGCCCTTCATCACCCAGGCGCGCATCGACGGCCGCCTCGCCGCGCAGCTCGGCATCGACGGCACGCTCGGCGAGCCCCGGATCCAGGGAGAACTGCGCGCAACCGCCGTCAGGTTCGAGATTCCCGCTTACGGCGTGCAGCTGACGGACGGGCAGCTGGACGCCCGGCTGGAGGGGGGCCGCATTCGCATCGCGTCCCTGTCCATCCGGGGAGGCGACGGCGAGTTCGCGGCCTCCGGCAGCCTGTCGCTCGACCCCGCCGCCGGCGGTGCCAGGCTCGGCTGGACGGCGCGCGAGTTCGGCGTGCTGAGCCGTCGCGACCGTCGCCTGACCGTTTCCGGGGCCGGCGAGGTGGCCTTCGACGGCAAGCGCGTGCTGCTGACCGGCGAGCTGCGCGCGGATCGCGGCTACCTGCTCATCGCCGATGACAGTCTGCCGCGGCCAGGCGAGGACGTGGTCATCGTCGGCCAGGCGCCGAAGCCGGAGCCAGGCGGACCGACGGTGCCCCTCGCGCTCGACGTGCAGCTCGATCTGGGCGCTGACCTCGCGATCGAGTCCCAGACCATGGTCGGCAAGCTCGCCGGGCGGCTGCGGGTGGCCAATGCGGAGGACGGCCGCTTGCGCGTCTACGGGCGCCTGCGCGCCGTGAACGCGATCTTCTATGCCTACGGCCAGCGCCTGCTGGTCGACCCCGGCGAGCTGATCTTCGACGGGCCGCTGGACGACCCGGCGCTCGCCATCACGGCGTGGCGGCGCAACCAGGCCGTGGAAGCCGGCGTGCAGATCAGCGGCAACCTGAAGGCGCCGCGCGTGCAGCTCGTGTCCAATCCGCCGGTGGGGGAGTCCGAGCGGCTGTCCTGGCTGGTGCTGGGCCGCGCGCCGGGCGAAGCGTCGCGGGCGGATCTCGGCCTGCTGCAGGCCGCGGCGGGCGCCCTGCTCACGCGCGGCAGCGCCCTGCCGGCCGACCGGCGCATCGCCCGAGCGTTCGGCTTCGACGAGCTCACGCTGCGCGGCGGTGGGGAACTGGAGAGCAGCGTGGTGGCGGTCGGCAAGCGCGTTTCCGACCGCGCATACGTGAGCTACGAGCAGGGGCTGGGCGCCGTGACCACGAGCCTGGTCAAGCTGGACTACGCGCTCGGGCCCCGCTGGTCGGTGCGCGGCGAGGCGGGAACGTCGAGCGGCGCGGGCCTGTTCTACCGTTTCGCCTGGGACTAGGGGCGACGCGCTAGACTTGCGCGCCATGCACGGCACCGAGCACTGGACGACGAAAGGCGGCGTCCGGCTTTTCCTGTGGCGCAAGACGCCCGCCGCGCCCGGGGCGCGCCACGGCACGATTCTCTTCGTGCACGGCTCGTCGATGGCCTCGCAGCCGACCTTCGACCTGCATGTGCCGGGCCGGCCGCATTCCTCGGTGATGGAGTGGTTCGCGGCGCGAGGGTTCGATGCCTGGTGCATGGACAACGAGGGCTACGGGCGCTCGGACAAGTCGCGCCCCATCAATTGCGACATCGCCAACGGCGCCGACGATCTGGCCGCCGGCAGCGAGTACGTGCTGCGCGCGAGCGGCGCCGACAGGCTCCTGGTGTACGGCATCAGCTCGGGCGCGCTGAAGGCCGCCGTGTTCGCCGAGCGCCATCCCGAGCGCGTGGCGCGCCTGGCGCTCGATGCGTTCGTGTGGACGGGAGCGGGCAGCCCGACGCTTGCCGAGCGCCGCAAGAAGCTCCCAGAGTTCCAGTCGAAGAACCGCCGGCCGATCGACCGCAAGTTCGTGCGCAGCATCTTCGAGCGCGACCACCCCGGCACCGCCGACCAGGCGACCATCGAGGCCTTCGCCGACGCTATCCTCGCGCTGGACGACTCGGTGCCCACCGGCACCTACGTGGACATGTGCTCGAAGCTGCCGCTCGTCGACCCGGCGAAGATCATGGTGCCGACGCTCATCCTGCGCGGCCAGTACGACGGCATCGCCGGCGTGGACGACCTGCTGGAGTTCTTCAAGCGCCTGCCGAACGCCGACAAGCAGTTCTCGGTGATGGCCGGCATCTCGCATGCGAGCTTCCAGCAGAAGAACTACCTCACGGTGTACCACCTGCTGCACGCGTTCTTCACGCAACCCAAGCCGGAGTACCTCGGATGAAGCGACTCGCCCTCATCGTCGCCGCGCTGCTCTGCTCGCTGCAGGCTGCGGCCCAGTCCTGGCCGGCCAAGCCGGTGCGCATCGTCGTGCCGCTGGGCGCCGGCGGCTTCGCCGACGTGCCGGCGCGTATCCTCGCGCCGCAGCTCGGCGCGCAGCTCAATGGCGCCTTCGTGGTCGAGAATCGCCCGGGGGCGGGCAGCACGATCGGGGCCGATTTCGTCGCGAAATCGGAGCCCGACGGCTATACGTGGCTGTTCACCGCGACGCCGCACGTCATCAGCGCGTGGCTGTACAAATCGCTGAAGTACGACTCCCTCGCGTCGTTCGCGCCAGTGGCGCGCGTCGCCGCCGGCCCGTACGTGCTGGTCGTTCACCCGGACCTGGGCGCGAGCTCGGTCGCCGAGCTCATCGCCGCCGCCAAGGCCGCACCCGGCAAGATCGACTACGCGAGCTCGGGCAACGGCAGTGCGCAGCACCTGGTCACGGCGCTCTTCGCGGACGCCGCGGGCATCGAGCTGAACCACGTCCCGTACAAGGGCAGCGGCCAGGCGATGCAGGACGTGCTCGGCGGCCGGGTCAAGGTGCACTTCGCGGGCGTGCCGAACGTGATCAACCACGTGCGCGCGGGCAAGCTGAAGGCGCTCGGCGTCACTACCACGCAGCGCTGGCCCGACCTGCCCGAGGTGCCGGCGATCGCCGAGGCGGGCGTCGCGGGATTCGAGGCGACGCTGTGGCTGTGCATGCTGGCGCCCGCGGGCACGCCGGATGCGATCGTGCAGCGCGTCTCGGCCGCGCTCGACAAGGCGATGCAGGATCCCGAGGTGCTCAAGCAGCTGCGCGTGGCGGGAATCTCGCCGAGCTACCTCGGCCCGCAGGCCTTTGGCGCCTTCATGCGCTCGGAGCACGAGCGCTGGGGCCGCGTGGTGAAGCAGACCGGCGCGACGATCAATTGAACGCCGCGCCGCACGGCGCGGCGATTACGTCAGCTTGCGTAGTACATGCCGGCGGTTGCGCGTGTACGGGCGCACCTGCGAAGGCCAGCGGCCCTTCTCCACGGCCTTCGCCCAGGCGTCGCTGACCAGCACCTCGGCGCTCTCCAGCTCGTAGTACGCGCTGTAGCGCGGCTCGCCCTCGGCGACGATGGTCTTCTTCTCGCCGCCGATCGACATGGTGAGCGGCACGCTCACCGCGCGGCGCACCGAGAGTACGCCCGGCACCTTGAGCAGCTCCGGCACGTGCTCGGTGTCGTAGACCTCGTTGAACAGCGCCTCCTTCTCCGGATCGACGTCCATGCTGGCGATGAACAGGAACCTTGCCTTGGCCATGCTTCTCTCTCCTGAAAGTTGACGCTAGAGTAACGGGAACGCGCTGAGCACGCCGGGCTCGCTCACCGCGGGTGCCGCCGCGATGTGCGCGGGCGTCAGATCGGCGTAAGACGCCGCGCCGAGCAGGCCGAGGCACACGCGCACCTCCTCCTCGAGGATCTCCAGGGTGCGCACCAGCCCCGCCACGCCGTCCGCGGCGAGCCCCAGGCAGGCGAGCCTGCCCAGGCCGATGCAGGTCGCGCCGAGCGCGATGCCCTTCACGACGTCGGAGCCGCGCATGAAGCCGCCGTCCACCCACACCTGGGCGCGTCCCGCGACCGCCCGCACCACTTCCGGCAGCACCGCCGCGCTGCCCAGCGCATGGTCCAGCTGGCGCCCGCCATGGTTGGAGACGTACACCACGTCCACCCCGTGCCGTACGGCGATCTCCGCGTCCTCGGCGGTGGCGATGCCCTTGAGGACGAGCGGCAGATCGTGCCGGTCCTTGTAGCGCTTCACCTCGTCCCAGGAAAGCGCGGCCTGGAACTGCATGCCGGCGGCCGCGCCCGCGCGCCAGGGCTTGACGAAGCGTCCGGCGAGGTCGCGCTCGCGCCGGCTGTACATCGCGCTGTCCACGGTCAGGCAGAAAGCGCGATAGCCGTGGTCCTTCGCGCGGCGCACATGGTCGTCGACCCAGGCCGCGTCGCCGCGCACGTAGAGCTGGAAGAGGCGCAGGTTGTCCGCGGCGGCCGCCGCGGTCGCCTCGAGGCCCGGCTGGCACACCGAGGAGAGCATCTGCGGCACGCCGAAGGCGGCCGCAGCGCGCGCGGCAGCGGCCGCGCCGCCCTCGACGAACGACTCCACCCCGCCCACCGGCGCGATCAGCACCGGCAGGCGCACGCGCGCGCCGAGGAACACGCTGCCCGCATCGACGTGGCGCATGTCGCGCAGCACCCGCGGGCGGAAGCCGAGCGCATCGAGCGCGTGCCGGTTGCGGCGCACGGTGGTCTCGGTCTCGGTGCCGCCGACGAGGTAGCTCCACGGACCGGGCGCGAGGTTGCGCCGCGCCGCGGCGGCGATCTCGTGCAGCGTGAGGTACTTGTCCCGCATGCGTTCATCCATCGGTCCGCCTTGCGCTGCAGTTAAACTTCCCGTCCATGCGATTCGACGCCATCCGCGTCGGCAGCCACCCGCCCGAGGACGTCAACGTCATCGTCGAGGTCCCGGTGGGCGGCGAGCCGATCAAGTACGAGATCGACGAGGCCTCCGGCGCGCTGGTGGTCGACCGCTTTCTCTACACCCCGATGCGCTATCCGGGCAACTACGGTTTCGTTCCCCACACGCTGTGCGGCGACGGCGACCCGCTCGATGTGCTGATCGCCAATACGCGCGCGCTCGTGCCCGGCTCGGTCATCAACTGCCGGCCCGTGGGCGTGCTGGTGATGGAGGACGAGTCGGGCATGGACGAGAAGCTGATCGCCGTGCCGAGCAGCCACGTCACCCGGCGCTATGACGGCGTGCAGACGGTGGCCGACCTGCCCGAGATCACGCGCAGCCAGATCGAGCATTTCTTCCAGCACTACAAGGATCTCGAGCCGGGCAAGTGGGTCAGGATCGTGCGCTGGGGCGACGCCGCGAGCGCGCGCGCGATCGTGCTCGAGGCCATGCGGCGCGCGTGACGATTCCCGTCCCCTTTTGCGGCGCGAGCGCCGTCGTGCGTCCCGAGTGGATCGACTACAACGGCCACATGAACGTGGGCTACTACCACGTCGCCTTCGACGTCGCGGCCGAGGACTTCTTCCAGTTCCTCGGCTTCACGCCCGAGTTCCGCCGCGCGCACCGCGTCACCACCTTTGCGCTCGAGTCGCACCTGAACTTCCTGCGCGAAGTGAAGGAAGGCGACGCGCTGAGGTTCGAAGCGCGCCTGCTCGACCACGATGCCAAGCGCATCCACTTCTACCAGGAGATGTTCCACGCCGACGGGGGCTTCCTCGCCGCCTCGTGCGAGTCGCTGAGCGCCTGCGTCAGCCTGGAGACGCGGCGCACCGCGCCCATGCCCGCCCCGCTGCTCGAGCGGCTGGCGGGCGTGCAGGCGGCACACGGCTCGCTTGCGCGCCCGTGGCAGGTCGGCCACGTGATCTCGGCCCGCCCGCGGCCCTAGCGCCGG
>JAOUIL010000141.1 GCA_029883975.1 Betaproteobacteria bacterium | reverse complement strand
GGTCGAGGCCAACGAGATCTTCGCGCGCATGCCGCGCGCGCTGGCGGAGGGACTGGCCAAGGAAGGCGTGGCGTTCCTGCGCTGGCCCGGAGCCCCCGACCTCTACCGACTCGTCGCCGCCTGGTGCACCTCGGATGCGGCGGTAGCGCGGGTGCTCGCCTGCGCGGAGCGCGTGGCGCGCGCGCACGCGCGGATGTGACGCCGATCCGGGAGACGGCTACGGTACCACCAGCTGTCGCGCAGCCGCACCCGGCGCCCGCATCTCGAGGGCTGCGCACATCGACGGCTGAGCGCTCATCGACTGCGCATCCAGCGGTTGCGGATTGGTCAAGACACCCGTCGAACAGAGCCTGGGCGCGAACCCGGCGGACACCGCGCTGAATCCGGCCGACTCCGTCGCGATGGGCGTGCAGTCCGTGCGCGCGCCGCGCTTCCTGGCTCCTTCGCGCGGCCGCGTGTTTCGCGCCCTCGCGCACCGCGAGTATCGGCTGCTGTTCGCGTCGTTCGTCTTCAGCCAGACCGGCTTCTGGCTGTCGCACATCTCGATGCAGGGGCTGATGGTGGAGCTCAGCGGCAACGATCCGCGCTACCTCGGCTTCTTGTTCTTCTGTCTGTTCATTCCCGCGTTCCTGCTCGCCCCTGCGGCCGGCCTGGTCGCCGACCGCGTCGATCGCAAGCGCATCATGCTCGTGTGTCAGAGCGCGGTGGCGATCCTCACCGGCACCCTCGCCCTGCTGACCGCGCGTGGCTCACTCGACGCCCGCGACATGCTGCTCCTCGCTGCGCTGCTCGGCACGAGCTTCGCGTTCTCCGGACCGGCGAGCTACGCGCTGGCGGCCAACACCGTGCCGGCCGCCGATCTGCCCAGCGCCGTCTCGCTCAGCTCCGCCGCGAACAACCTGACGCGCGTGCTCGGCCCCCTGATCGCCGCGCCCCTGATCGCGAGCCAACACTTCGCTGTGGCTTTCGGCGGCTACCTGGGCGCCACGCTGGCGGCCGCCGTCCTCACCGCCGCCATGCGGGCCGCGCCCTACACGCCCGACGAGGCCGAGGCGAGCATCCTCGGGCGTCTGCGCACCGGGCTGCGTCACGCGCGCGAGCGACGGCCCGCCGTCCCCGCGCTGTTCACGGTTGCGGCGCTGTCCCTGTTCGGCGTCTCGCACGTGGCGCTGCTCCCCGTCTACGCCGAGGACGTGCTCGGAGATCAGCACCTCTTCGCCTGGATCGTGGTGGCGACGGGAATCGGCGCCATCGCCGGCGCGCTCGCCAGCGACACCCGCCGCGCCACGCCGTCGCTGACCACGGCGGCGCTGCGCCTGCTCGGCTACGGCGTCGCGCTCGCGCTCTTCGCCGTCTCGCGCAGCCTGCTCGTGGCGCTGTGCCTGGAGATCGCGATCGGATACTTCTACTTCGCGGTGATGACGAGCCTCCAGACGCTGCTGCAGCAGATCGTCGACGAGGCGAAGCGGGGTCGCGTGATGAGCCTGTTCCAGATCTGCTGGGCCGGACTCGTGCCGTTCGGCGGCCTCGGCATGGGCGCCGTGGCCGGCACACTCGGCATCAAGGCGACGTTCGTCGCCGCCGCGCTGATCTGCATGGCCTTCGGTGCGGGCATCGCGCTGCACGCGCGGCGCACCGGCTTCTAGCGCGGGCGCTGCGCCGTGTGGCTCGGCGTCGCGCACGCGCCGCCCAGCAGGCCCGCCTCGCGCAGCAGGCGCGCCACGCTCAGCAGGGGCAGGCCGATGATGCCGGTGAAATCCCGGCTCTCGATCCACTCGAACAGCAGGATGCCGGCGTCCTCGATCCGGTAGGAACCGGCGCAATCGAGGGGGCGGTGGCGCTGCACGTAGTCGCGCGCCTCGGCGCGGTCGAAGCGCCGCATGCGCAGGCGCTGTCGATCGAGTGCCTCCCGCGGCGCGCTGCCGTCCGGGGACGCGAGCACCACCGCGGTGATCAGCTCGTGCGTGCGCCCGGCCATCTCCAGCAGCTGCGCCAGCGCCGCCGCCTCGCTCCCGGCCTTGCGCAGCAGCTTCGGCGCTCCGGGCGGCTCGAGCACGCCGACCTGATCGGCGGCGAGGATCCACGCGCCGGGCCGGGCGGCGCGCAGGCTCGCGGCCTTGCCCCGCGCCAGCTGCCGGGCCAGCTCGGCCGGAGCGAGCTCCGGGTGCCGCGCGGCTGCCGCGTCCTCGTCGTAGTCGGGCGCCAGCGTCTCGAAGGGCAGCTCGAGTCGCGCCAGCAGTGCGGCCCGGTAGCGCGAGGTGGATGCCAGCACGAGCTGCGGCGTCGCCATGGGCGCCAGTTTCGGCGCGCGCGCGGGCCGGCGCAATCGGCGCGCCGCTGCATTCGGAGTCCGGTTGTACTAGAACCTCGGGAGCTCGGGCGGCAGTGGCGCGGCATCCGGACCCGGGTGGAAACGGGACGAGCATGGCGGGCGCGACGAACTGGAAGCTGCAGCCCCACCCCTCCTTCGGCGGCGTCAAGGGCCCCGTCGTGGCCTGCATCATGGACGGGGTCGGCATCGGCGCACAGGACGAGTCCGACGCCGTGTGGCTGGCGCGCACGCCTGCCCTCGACTGGCTGGCGGGCCACGCGCTGGCCAGGTCGCTGCAGGCCCACGGCAAGGCGGTCGGCATGCCGAGCGATGCCGACATGGGAAACAGCGAGGTGGGCCACAACGCGTTCGGCTGCGGCCGCGTCTTCGATCAGGGCGCCAAGCTCGTGGCGGCAGCCATCGCCGACGGCCGGCTGTTCCGCGGAGAGATCTGGCAGCGCCTCGTGGCGCGCGTGCATGCCTCGGACGAGCCCGTGCACTTCATCGGACTGCTCTCCGATGGAAACGTGCACAGCCACATCGATCACCTCTTCGCGCTGCTGCGGCGCTGCGACGCAGAGGGCGTGCGCGCGGCGCGGGTGCACATCCTGCTCGACGGCCGCGACGTGCCGAAGACCAGCGCGCTCCGCTACGTGAATGCGCTCGAAGCGCTGCTCGAGCAGCTGGGGCGCAGGCCCGATCGCGACTACCGCATCGCCTCGGGCGGCGGTCGCATGCGCGTGACCATGGATCGCTACGAGGCGGACTGGGGCGTGGTCGAGCGCGGCTGGAGGACGCACGTGCTCGGCGAAGCCCGGGCATTTCGCAGCGCGCGGGAGGCAATCGAGACCTTCCGCGGCGAAGAGCCGGGCGTGCTCGATCAGAACCTTCCCGCCTTCGTCGTCGCCGACGACGCGGGACCCGTGGGTCCGATCCGCGACGGCGCGGCCGTGGTGTGCTTCAACTTCCGCGGCGATCGCGTCATCGAGCTCTCCCGCGCCTTCGAGGAGGACGCATTCGACGCCTTCCAGCGCGTGCGGCACCCCGACGTGATCTACGCGGGCATGATGCAGTACGACGGGGATCGCCTGATTCCGGCGCAGTTCCTCGTCTCGCCCCCCGCCATCGATCGCACGCTCGGCGAATATCTCGTGCACAACGGGCAGACCCAGCTCGCCATCAGCGAGACCCAGAAGTTCGGCCACGTCACCTACTTCTGGAACGGGAATCGAAGCGGCTACATCGACCCGAAGCTCGAATCCTACGTCGAGATCCCGAGCGACAAGCGGCCCTTCGAGGAGCGGCCCTGGATGAAGGCTGCCGAGATCACCGATCGCTTGATCGACGAGCTGCGCGGCGGACGCTTCCGGCACGCGCGACTCAATTTCGCCAACGGCGACATGGTGGGCCACACGGGAGACCGGGACGCGTCGGTGCTGGCGGTGGAAGCGGTGGATCTCCAGGTGGGCCGCCTGATCCGCGGCATCGCGGCGCTGGAGGGCGCGCTGATCGTCACGGCGGATCACGGCAACTGCGACGATATGTTCGAACGCGACGCGCGAACCGGCAAGCTCGAGCTCGACGAACGCGGCCTGCCCCGGGCGAAGACGAGCCACTCGCTCAACCGGGTGCCGTTCTACGTGTACGCTCCCGGCGCCGCCCTGCGCCTCGCCTCCGCGGTGCGCGAGGCGGGCCCCGCCAACCTGGCCGCCACGCTGCTGCAGCTGCTGGGCTACCGCGCGCCCGAGGATTACGCCCCTTCCCTGCTCGCCGACTGATCGCGGACCCGAGACAGGGTCCGATTCAGCTGACGGACTGCGACGCCGATATCCAACGAAGGCCGTGGAGAGGGGCGCCGGAATGAATCGAATCCGCATGCACCACCATACGCTGCGGGCACTGTGGCAGGTGGATTCGTACGAGGACTACCACGGCCTGCTCTTCGGTCAGGCGCTCGAGGCCTACCTCGCGCGAGTCGAGCGCGAGGGGGGCGAGGCGGGCAGCGTGCTCGCGGTGGGGGCCTGCTGGCGCGAGGCGCAGATTCTGGTGCGCTTCCCCTTCGAGCGGATCGTGCTGAGCAGC
>JAOUIL010000069.1 GCA_029883975.1 Betaproteobacteria bacterium | reverse complement strand
GCACCGCGCCCATGCCCGCCCCGCTGCTCGAGCGGCTGGCGGGCGTGCAGGCGGCACACGGCTCGCTTGCGCGCCCGTGGCAGGTCGGCCACGTGATCTGCGCCCGCCCGCCGCGTTAGCGCCGGCCGAGTGTGGGCTGCGTCACACTTTAGCCTGCGCTGTACCAATGCGCAGATGCTGACCGCCGTCAGCGTGCAGACGAGGTTACCCCGCGCAAGCTTCCGCGCGACGCGCGTACAGCGGCGACGCGAAGCGCAGCGCTGCCGCAGGCGGCGCAGGGAAGCTCCCGAACCGCGCCGACGTGCCGCCCGCAAAGCCCCACAGCAGCCGGAACACGACCAGCACGAGAATCGCATAGCCCGAGGCGAGGTGCCAGTCGATCAGCTTCTCACCGAGCCTGCCGCTCACGATCTGGAAGGCAACCAGCGCCACCAGCGACCAGTGCACCATGCGCACGGGCAGATCCCAGGCCTTGACCGCGACCAGCTTGTCGCCGTCGATCGCCGTGAGTTGCGGCAACACAGGTGACGTATAGTGACGGCAACGCCAACAGGGACCGAGATGCGAGCTCGCCGCACTTTGGCCGCATGCGCGCTGGCTTTGGCCGGTGCCGCCGCGCTGCCCGGCTGCGCGCTCCTGGATGCCCAGGGAGACATCGAGTCGGTCGGGCAGACCACGACAATCGTCGGCACGGTCGCCACGCCCCAGGCTGCACATTTTCCGGTGATCGTCGGGTTGATCCGTGACGATGGCGGCCCCAAGTCGTTCACGTCGTACTACCTGAGGCGCGGCGAGGGGCCGTTCCGATTTCAGCAGGGCGCGGGGCGCTACCACGTGTTCGCGTTCGAGGACCGGAACGAGAACCTGCACTACGACGAGGGCGAGCTCGCCTACTACGCGGGCGGGCGCGGCACGCCCGTGGCCGTCGCGGCCGGAAAGACGATCGACGTGGGTCGCCTCGACCTGCGCGCGGCGGTGCCCGAGGGCCTCGCGGAGGTGCGCGCGATCGTCAAGCGCGATCTCGCCGGAAGCCCCGAGCTCTCGCGCGTGCATCGCGGATCCCTGGCTGCCTGGAACGATCCGCGCTTCACGCCGGCGGCCGGCACCGAGGGCATGTGGACGCCTTACGAAGCGCTCAAGAAGTACGGCGCCGGCATGTTCTTCTTCGAGCCCTACGACCCAGCGCGCGTGCCGGTGGTGTTCGTGCATGGCATCAACGGCACCGCGCTCGACTTCAAGCCCATCATCGACGGGCTCGACCGCCAGCGCTTTCAGGCCTGGGTGTTCCAGTACCCCTCGGGATTCCGCCTCGAGCTGCTCAGCGCATGGCTCGCCAGCATCCTCGAGGAACTGCAGATCCGCTATCGCGTATCCCAGTACGCCATCGTCGCGCACAGCATGGGCGGGCTCGTCTCGCGAGGCGCGGTGAACCGCATCGTGGCGCAGGGCGGCGCGCAGCCGATCGCGCTGTACGTCACCATCTCGACGCCCTGGGAGGGACATGAGGCGGCTGAAATGGGCACGCGGTTCTCTCCCGTGGTGCTGCCCGTGTGGCTGGACATGTCGCCCGGCAGCCCGTACTTGAAGGAGCTGTTCCGCAGTCCGCTGCCCGATACCCAGCCCTACTACCTGTTCTTCGGCTACCGCGGCGGCTCGGGTACCGACGGCACGGTTTCGCTGAGGAGCATGCTCGACCTCGCCGCCCAGGACCGGGCGTTGCGCGTCGCGGGCCTGCCCGAGGATCACGACAGCATCCTCAAGAGCCCCCTGATGATCGAGCGCCTGAACGCGCTGCTCGACCGGTACGCCGCGCCGCGTGCGGCCTCGGCGAATCGCCGTTGAGTCGACGGCAGATGGCCGCGTCCAGGGTCGACAGCCGGGTCAGCGCGATCGAGACGCTTGCCTGCGACGCCGGCTGGCGCAACTACTACTACGTCAAGCTGACGACCGATGACGGGCTCGTCGGCTGGAGCGAGTTCGACGAGGGCTTCGGCGCGCCCGGCGTGGGCGCCGCCATTCAAAAGCTCGCGACCCGCGTCGTCGGACAGCCGGTGGGCGACCACGAGCGTGTCTATGCCGAGCTCTATGCGCTCACGCGCCCGGCCGCGGGCGGCGTGGTGGCGCTCGCCATGGGCGCGATCGAGAACGCGATGCTCGACGCCAAGGCGAAGGCGCTCGGCGTGCCGTGCTACGCGCTGCTCGGCGGGCGCATGCGCGAGCGCATCCGCGTGTACTGGTCGCACTGCGCCACGTGGCGCATCAACCATCCGGCGTTCTACAAGCCCGCGATCACCGACCTCGACGGGGTCAAGGCGATCGGCCGCGAGGTGCGCGAGAAGGGCTTCACGGCCTGCAAGACCAATATCTTCCTCTACGACGCGCAGAAGAGGAACCCGCAGGGCTGGCGCCCCGGGTTCGCCTCGCCCTTCTACCCGGAGCTGAACGTCGACAAGGCCGTGCTGCGCAACCTCTGCATGCACCTGGAAGCGCTGCGCGACGGCGCGGGCCCGGACGTCGACCTGCTGCTCGACCTCAACTTCCACGCCAAGACCGAGGGATTCCTCAGGATCCTGCGCGCGATCCGCGAGTTCGACATGTTCTGGGTCGAGATCGACAGCTACTCGCCAGAGGCGCTCGCCTACCTCCGTAGTCGCAGCCCGCACCCGGTCTCCTCGTGCGAGACGCTGCTCGGGCTGCGCGAGTTCCTGCCGTACTTCCGCGCGCAGGCGATGGACGTGGCGATCGTGGACACGCCCTGGAACGGCGTGTGGCAGTCGATGAAGATCGCGAACGTCGCCGAGGCGCACGAGGTGAACGTCGCGCCGCACAACTTCTACGGCCACCTGTGCACCATGATGAACGCGCACTTCGCGGCCGCGGTGCCGAACCTGCGCATCATGGAGACCGACATCGACCGGATCGAATGGGACGACGCGCTGGTCACGCACGCGCCGGTCTACGACCAGGGCGAGCTCGTCATGCCGGCGCGTCCCGGCTGGGGGACCGAGCCGGTGGAGGAGGCGATCCGCGCGCGGCCGCCTAAGGAAAAGGCGGGACTGTTTTCCTATGGAATGAAGAAGCGCTGACCCGTCCCGTCGCATGCTGCTGCGGTACTGCCCGCCCACATCGCGCATCGCCGACGGCTAGGCGCGCGCGGCCTCCCGGGACTGCGGCGGCGGGCAGGTGCAGGTGAAATTGCGGTCGCCGTAGACCTGGTCAACGCGCTTGACCGGCGGCCAGTACTTGAAGGCGCGCAGCGCCGGCAGCGGATAGGCCGCCACCTCGCGCGAATACGGGTGCGGCCAGTCTCCCGCGAGCTCCTCGGCGGTGTGCGGCGCGTTGCGCAGGGGGTTGTCCTTCGCATCCCACTCGCCGCGCCGGATGCGCTCCAGCTCGCCGCGGATCGCGATCATCGCCTCGCAAAAACGGTCGAGCTCGCCCTTCGACTCGCTCTCGGTGGGCTCGACCATCAGCGTGTCGGCGACCGGGAAGGAGAGCGTAGGCGCGTGAAAGCCGTAGTCCATCAGTCGCTTGGCGACGTCCTCGGCACCGACGCCATGGGTTTCCCTCAGGTGGCGCAGGTCGAGGATGCACTCGTGCGCCACGCGCCCGTTCCTGCCCGTGTAGAGCACCGGGAAATGCGGCGCGAGGCGCGCCGCCACGTAGTTCGCCGCGAGGATCGCCGTTTCGCTCGCGCGCCGGATGCCTTCGGCGCCCATCATGCGCAGGTACATCCACGAGATGGTGACGATGAGCGGGCTGCCGTGCGGCGACGCGCTCACCGTGCCGTTGCCGGCATCGCAGCCCGGCGCGGGCACGACCGGGTGGGTGGGCAGGTGCGGCGCGAGGTGCGCCGCGACGCCGATCGGGCCCATGCCCGGGCCGCCGCCGCCGTGCGGGATACAGAACGTCTTGTGCAGGTTGATGTGGCAGACGTCCGCGCCGAGGTCGGCGGGGCGCGCGAGACCGGCGAGCGCATTCAGGTTCGCGCCATCCATGTACACCTGCCCGCCCGCCGCGTGCACGTGCTCGCAGATCCTGCGGATGTCGGCCTCGAACACGCCGTGCGTGGACGGATAGGTGATCATGAGCGCGGCGAGCCGCGCGCCATGCCGCGCGATCTTCGCGTCGAGGTCCGCGAAATCCACATTGCCCCCCGTGTCGCAGGCCACGACCACCACCTCGAGCCCCGCAAGGTGCGCCGAGGCGGGATTGGTGCCGTGCGCCGAGGATGGGATCAGGCACACATCGCGGTGCGCCTGGCCGCGCGCGGCGTGGAAATTGCGGATCGCCACCAGGCCCGCGTACTCGCCGTTCGCGCCGGAATTCGGCTGCATGGTCATCGCCGGCAGCCCGGTGATCGCGCTCAGGGCGCCCGATACGTCGCCGAGCACGCGCGCGAAGCCCGCGGCCTGCTCGGCGGGCGCGAACGGGTGCAGCGCGGCGAACTCGGGCCAGGACACGGGCGCCATCTCGGCCGCGGCATTCAGCTTCATCGTGCACGAGCCGAGCGGGATCATGCCCTGCGCGAGCGAGTAGTCGCGGCTCTCCAGGCGCTTGAGATAGCGCATCATCTCGCTCTCGCTGCGGTAACGGTGGAACACCGGGTGCGCGAGCACCGCGTCCGCGCGGCGCAGCGCCGGCGGAATCGCCTCGGGCCCGTCGCCGAGCGCGGCTGCGCGCGTCGCCAGGTCGCTTTCCTTCCCGGTAAGCACCCAGGCGAGGTCGGCAGCGTCTTCGAGCGTCGTGGTCTCGTCCACGCTCAGGCCGACGCGGTCTTCGGCGATCCAGCGCAGGTTGATGCGCCTCTCGGCAGCCCGCGCCCGGATCTCGCGTTGCGCCACACCCACCGGGAAGGTGAGCGTATCGAAATACGTGTCCGCCTCGGGCTTCAGCAGCCCGGCGAGCAGCCGCGCGAGGGCATGGCAGCGCAGCGCGATGCGCCGCAGGCCGGCCGCCCCATGCCAGACGGCGTACAGCGCGGCGATGTTGGCGAGCAGCACCTGCGAAGTGCAGATGTTGCTCGTCGCCTTTTCCCGCCGGATGTGCTGCTCGCGCGTTTGCAGCGCCATGCGGAACGCGGTGCGCCCGGCGGCATCGCGGCTCACGCCGATGATGCGTCCCGGCATCTGTCGCAGGAGCGCTTCGCGCGCCGCCATGAACCCCGCGTGCGGGCCGCCGTAGCCGAGCGGCACGCCGAAGCGCTGCGCCGAGCCGACCGCGACGTCGGCACCCAGCGCGCCGGGCGACTTCAGCAGGAGGAGCGCAAGCGGATCCGCGCCCATGGACACCAGGCCCTGCGCCGCGTGCACGCGCTCGATCAGCGCCGACCAGTCGCGCACCGCGCCGTAGGTATCGGGATACTGCAGATGCAGGCCGAACACCGCCTCGGGCTCGAGCGCCCGCGCGGCATCACCCACCAGCACCGGAATGCCGAGCCACTTGGCGCGCGTGCGCACGACCGCGATTACCTGCGGATGGCAGGCGGCATCGACGAAGAATGCCTGCGCCTTCGACCTGGAGGCGCGCCGCATCAGCGCCATGGCCTCGCCCGCCGCGGTCGCCTCGTCGAGCAGCGACGCGTTCGCCACCGGCAGGCCGGTCAGGTCGATCACCATCTGCTGGAAGGCGAGCAGCACTTCCAGCCGGCCCTGCGAGATCTCGGCCTGGTAGGGCGTGTAGGCGGTATACCAGCCGGGATTCTCGAGGACGTTTCTCTGGATCACCTGCGGCGTGTGGCAGGCGTGATAGCCGGTGCCGATGTAGCTGCGCCAGAGCTGGTTCTGCGCGGCGAGCGCGCGCAGCTCGGCGAGCGCCGCGGCCTCGTCGAGTGGCCCGGGCAGCGCGAGCGGCTCGCGCTGGCGGATGGCGGCCGGCATCGCCTGCTCGATCAGCGCTTCGCGCGTGGCCACCCCCAACAGCGCGAGCATGTCGCGCTCCTCCGCGGCATCCGGCCCGATGTGGCGCGCGTGGAAGGCCTCGCGGTCGAGCAGCGCTGCGAAGCTCATGCGACGCCCTTCTCGTAGGCTGCGGCCTCGAGGAGCTTGCCGGCGTCGAAGCCCGCCTCCGGCTTCATGCGATACAGCCACGCGGCATAGGGATCCTGGTTGAGGTCGCCGGGCGACTTGACCACCGCATCGTTCACCGCCATCACCTCGCCGGCGGCGGGCGCATACACGTCGGAGGCCGCCTTGACCGACTCGATCACTGCGCACGGTTCCTCGGCGGCGAGCTTGCGCCCGACCTCGGGCAACTCCACGTACACCATTTCGCCGAGTGCATCCTGCGCATGGTGCGTGATGCCCACGGTGAGCGTGCCGTCCTGCTCGGCGCGAACCCACTCGTGGGTGCGGGTATACCGGAGGTGGTCAGGGTGCTTCATGGGGTTCTCCGCTTCACAGATCGGGGTGGAGGGGCTTGCCGTGGCGTACGAACGGCGGCTTGACGATGCGCACCGCATGCCATTTGTCGCGGATCTCGACCTGCGCGCTCGTGCCGGGCGCCGCGCCGATCGGCACGCGCGCGAGCGCGATCGAGCGCTCGAGGGTCGGCGAGTACCCGCCGCTCGTGATCTCGCCGTCGCCCAGCGCGGTGCGCACCTTCTGGTGGCCGCGCAGCACTCCGCCGCGCCCGGTCATCACCAGCCCGACGAGCTTGCGCGCCGGTGGCCTGGCGCGCAGCGCCGCCTTGCCGACGAAATCGCGGTCTCCTTCGAGCGCCACGGTCCAGCCGAGGCCCGACTCGAGCGGCGTCACCGACTCGTCCATGTCCTGGCCGTAGAGATTCATGCCGGCTTCCAGCCGCAGCGTATCGCGCGCGCCGAGCCCGCAGGGCCGCACGCCCGCGCCGGCAAGGCGCTGCCAGGTCTCGACGGCCTGCGCCGCTGGCACCAGCAGCTCGAAGCCGTCTTCCCCGGTGTAGCCGGTGCGCGCAACGAAGATTTCGCCGGCCTGCGCGCCGAAGAACACGCCGAGCAGCTCGCTCGCCTCCTTCAGCCCGGGCAGCGCCTGCCAGGTCTTCGCGCGGGCATCGGGCCCCTGCACCGCGATCATCGCCAGGTCGCGCCGCGGCCGACGCGCGGGGCACGCCGGCAGCCCGGCAAGCCAGGCGAGATCCTTTTCCGCGGTGGCCGCGTTGACGACCACGCGAAACAGGTCCTCGCGCAGGAAGTAGACAATCAGATCGTCCAGCACGCCGCCGTCCTCGCGCAGCACGCAGCTGTAGAGCGCCTTGCCGGGCGAGCTCAGGCGCGCGACGTCGTTGGCGAGCGCGCGGCGCAGGAATGCCCGCGTCCCCGCGCCCTCGAGGTCGATGGCGAGCATGTGCGAGGTGTCGAACATGCCCGCGTCGCGCCGCACCGCGTGGTGCTCTTCGGTCTGCGAGCCGTAGTGCAGCGGCATCTCCCAGCCGGCGAAGTCGACCAGTCGGGCGCCGGCGGCGCGATGCACGGGGTGAAGCGGCGTTCGTTGCAATCCTCGGCCTCCGGAGTACCGCTGTTGCCGCGGGGGCAGGACGCTACATGCTTCTACGGTACTGCCCCCCGACCTCGAACAGCGCGTGCGTGATCTGCCCGAGCGAGCATACCCGTACCGCGTCCATCAGCACCGCGAAGACGTTCTCGTCGTTGATCACCGCCTGACGCAGGCGCTCGAGCATCGCCGGCGCCTCCTTCGCGTGGCGCGCCTGGAACTCGCGCAGGCGCTTGAGCTGTGATTGCTTCTCCTCCTCGGTGGAGCGGATCAGCTCGAGCTTCGCCGGCACCGGGTCGCCGTGCGGGTTCCTGAAGGTGTTGACGCCGATGATCGGGTAGGAGCCGTCGTGCTTCTGGTGCTCGTAGACCATCGACTCTTCCTGGATCTTGCCGCGCTGGTAGCCCGTTTCCATCGCGCCGAGCACGCCGCCGCGCGCGCTTATCGCCTCGAATTCCTTCAACACCGCTTCCTCCACCAGGTCGGTCAGCTCCTCGATGATGAAGCTGCCCTGGTTGGGGTTCTCGTTCTTGGCCAGGCCCCACTCGCGGTTGATGATCAGCTGGATCGCCATCGCGCGGCGCACCGAGTCTTCGGTGGGCGTGGTGATCGCCTCGTCGTAGGCGTTGGTATGCAGCGAGTTCGTGTTGTCGTAGCTGGAGATGAGCGCCTGCAGCGTGGTGCGGATGTCGTTGAAGGCGATCTCCTGCGCGTGCAGGCTGCGGCCCGAGGTCTGCGAGTGGAACTTGAGCTTCTGGCTGCGCTCGTTCGCGCCGTAACGCTCGCGCATCGCCACCGCCCAGATGCGCCGCGCCACGCGCCCGAGCACCGCGTACTCCGGGTCCATGCCGTAGGAGAAGAAGAACGACAGGTTGGGCGCGAAGTCGTCGATGTGCATGCCGCGCGCGAGGTAGGCCTCGACGAAGGTGAAGCCGTTGGCGAGCGTGAAGGCGAGCTGCGAGATCGGGTTCGCGCCGGCCTCGGCGATGTGATACCCGGAGATCGACACCGAGTAGAAGTTCTTCACGTCGTGGTGGATGAAGTACTCCTGGATGTCGCCCATCACCTTCAGTGAGAACTCGGTAGAGAAGATGCAGGTGTTCTGCCCCTGGTCTTCCTTCAGGATGTCGGCCTGCACGGTGCCGCGCGCCGTGGCGAGCGTCCACTCGCGGATCTTCTCGGCCTCGTCCTCGGTAGGCTCGCGGCCGTTGTCCTTCCTGAACTTCTCCAGCTGCTGGTCGATGGCCGTGTTGAAGAACATCGCCAGGATCGTCGGCGCCGGCCCGTTGATGGTCATGGACACCGAGGTGTTGGGCGCGCACAGGTCGAAGCCGGAGTAGAGGGCCTGCATGTCCTCCAGCGTCGCGATCGACACGCCCGAGTTGCCCACCTTGCCGTAGATGTCGGGCCGCTCGTCGGGGTCGAAGCCGTACAGCGTCACCGAGTCGAAGGCGGTCGACAGGCGCTTGGCCGGCATGTCCTTGGAGAGCAGGTGGAAGCGCTTGTTGGTGCGGAAGGCGTCGCCTTCGCCCGCGAACATGCGCGTCGGGTCTTCGTTCTCGCGCTTGAAGGCGAACACGCCCGCCGTGTAGGGGAAGGAGCCCGGCACGTTCTCGCGCAGCTGCCAGCGCAGGATCTCGCCCGCGTCCTCGAACTTCGGCAGCACGACCTTCGGCACCTTGGTGCCCGACAGCGACACGCTGTTCAGGCGCGTGCGCACCTCCCTGCCGCGGATCTTCACCACGTACTCGTCGCCCGAGTAGGCTTTGACCGTCTGCGGCCACATCTCGATCAGCTTCTTCGAGCGCGCATCGAGCGCGGCGTCCTTTTCGGCGGCCAGCGGCTCGAGGGCCGCAAGCCCGCTCATGCGCTTGGCTTCCAGCAGGCTCTGCCGCTCGCGCGCCAGCCGCGCCTGTGCCGCCGCGTGCGCATGGTAGGTGCGCACGCCTTCCGCGATCTCGGCGAGGTAGCGCGCGCGCTGCGGCGGCACGATGGCGTGCACGTTGGAGGACACGCGCGCCGCCGGGCGCGGCAGCCGGTGCGGTTGCAGCTTGAGCCCCTTCTCCTGCAGCTTCGCTGCCACCGCGTGATAGAGCGCGGTGACGCCGTCGTCGTTGAAGCGCGCGGCGATGGTGCCGAATACGGGCATCGTGTCGGGCGCCGCGCCGAAGCTCGCGCGGTTGCGCTGCACCTGCTTCCTGACGTCGCGCAGCGCGTCCTCGGCGCCGCGGCGGTCGAACTTGTTGATCGCCACGAAATCGGCGTAGTCGAGCATGTCGATCTTCTCGAGCTGGCTCGCCGCGCCGAACTCGGGCGTCATCACGTACAGCGTCGCGTCGGCGAGCGGCACGATCGCCGCATTGCCCTGGCCGATGCCGGACGTCTCCGCGATCACCAGCTGGTAGCCCGCGGCGCGCGCGGCGGCAATGGCATCCGGCAGGCACTTGGCGATCTCGGCGCCGGAGTCGCGCGTGGCGAGCGAGCGCATGTAGACGTTCGCGCCGCCGATCGCGTTCATGCGGATGCGATCGCCGAGCAGCGCGCCGCCCGTCTTCTTGCGCGTCGGATCCACCGACAGGATGGCGATCTTCAGGCCGTCTTCCTGGTCGAGGCGGAAGCGCCGCACCAGTTCGTCGGTCAGCGAGCTCTTGCCCGCGCCGCCGGTGCCGGTGATGCCGAGCACGGGCGCCGGGTTCGCAGCCGCCGCGCGCTCCAGCCCCGCGCGATCGGCGTAGACGCCGAGCTCGAGCGCGCTGATCACCTGCGCGAGCGCGCGCGCGTCGCCGGTCGGCAAATGCCTGGGCGCATGGCGCGTCACGTCGAAATCGCAGCGCGCCAGCATGTCGTTGATCATGCCCTGCAGGCCCATCTTCTGGCCGTCCTCGGGCGAGTAGATGCGCGCCACGCCATAGTCGTGCAGCGCCTTCATCTCGTCGGCGACGATCACGCCGCCGCCGCCGCCGAACACCTGGATGTGCGCGCCGCCCCGCTCGCGCAGCAGGTCCACCATGTACTTGAAGTACTCGAGATGCCCGCCCTGGTAGGACGACACCGCGACGCCCTGCACGTCCTCCTGCAGCGCGGCGCCGACCACGTCCTCGACCGAGCGGTTGTGGCCCAGGTGGATCACCTCGGCGCCCGAGGCCTGCAGGATGCGCCGCATGATGTTGATCGAGGCGTCGTGGCCGTCGAACAGGCTCGCCGCGGTGACGAAGCGGATCTTGTGCTTCGCCTTGTAGACGAGGCTCTTCGACTCGGACAGGTCGGTCATGGGCGGGTCGCGCGAGCCTACTTGACGTTTACGTAAACGTCAATGACGAGGCCCCGCGTCCGGGCCGGCCGTGCCCAGCGGCAGCGCGAAGCCGAACGTGGCGCCCGCGCCGGGCGCGCCCTCGGCCCAGACGCAGCCGCCGTGCCGCTCGACGATGCGCTTGACGGTCGCCAGTCCGATGCCCAGGCCGGGGAAATCGTCCTCGCGGTGCAGCCGCTCGAACAGGTTGAAGAGCTTGCCCTCCTGCGCCGGATCGAAGCCCGCGCCCCGGTCGCTCACGCGGTACTCGGCGACACCATGGCGCGCCACGCCCTCGATGCGAATGCCGCGCTCGGCAGCGTGCGCCGTGAACTTGAGCGCGTTGTCGATCAGGTGGCGCCAGGCGAATGCGAGCAGGCGCGCATCGGCGGGCACGCCCGGCAGGGCATCGACGGCGATGCGCGCCTCGTCGGCTTCGGGAAGGCGCATCTCCTCGATCGTTGCCCGGACGAGGTCGGTCATGTCCACGGGCTGCACGACCATGCGACGGCGACCCAGGCGGATGTACTCGATCAGGCCGTCGAGCATCTCGGCCATGCGCTCGGCGTTCAGCCGCAGGCGCCGGAACAGCGCAATGCCCTCCGCGCTGAGGTGGCTGTGATGGTGCCGCTCGATCAGCGTGGCGCAGGCTTCGATAGTGCGCAGCGGCGCGCGCAGGTTCTGCGTGATGATGCTCGAATAGGACTCGAGCTCGCGGATGGCGCGCTCCAGGTCGCGCGCGCGGGGCTCGACCGCGGGTACGGGCGCCGCGTCCGCTGCGCGCAGCGTGCGCCGCTGCTCCTCGCCCGCGCCGCCCGCCGCCGGCATCATGCGGTACAGGATCAGCCCGGCGAGCAGCCCCGAGACGATGAGCGCGATCGCCAAGCCGCCCACGCGCACCTCGATGACGTCCGACTGCGGTCCGGTCAGCAGCGAGCCCGCCGAGGTCTGCAGGGCGAACCAGATGTCGTAGGCCGCGCCCGCCACGAAGGGCAGCGCCGTCACGCAGGCCAGGGCCGCGAATTGCACGCGCAGGTCGCGCAGGGCGGGGAATCGGACAAGAGCTGCTGCGAGCATGGGATTGGCCCTTTCAGGTCGAGGCGCGCCGGTTTCGGTCTGAAGAATCCTTGCCTGTGCCGCGGGGAACCGCTGGAGTGTAAACCTGCCGCGCGATTCGCGCTGTGCTGCGGCGCGCATGGACGCGCTTGCCGCCCCGGCCTAGGGTGGGTACATGCATCGCGCCCTCGCCGTCGCCATCGCCGTCTGGACGATGAGCGCTGCTGCGCAGCCGCATAGCGCCGGCGAATGCCGCGAAGGCGGGGACTTCATCCGCAACGCCGCGCTCGCCCGGGATTTCGGCGCGACCCGCGAGTTCTTCGTCGGCCGCCTAGAAGACGACCTCGCGGCGATCCGCGCCTTCCCGGCCGAGCTGCGCTGGTTCGTGCGCGACGCCGCCGACGAGGACTTCCTGCGCGCGGAGGTCTTCGCGGTCTTCGACGATCCCGCGGCCAGCGAGCGGCATCGGGACGGCTTCCTCGAGCGCTGCGCACGCCGCGCCGATCGGGTGGCGCGCCGCGACCATCACGTGCGCGGGGCGAATTAGCCCTAGAAGACGAGGACCTTTTCGGCCCAGCCGGTCCAATCCGCGAGCTCGGCCATCGAGCTTCGCGCACAGCCGCGCGCGAGATCCGCGTCGGCCAGGCCGCGCGCATCCATGCACGTGCCGCATACGCCGATCGCGCCGCCGCGCGTCGAAACGCCTTTCAGCAGCGCCTCGATGCTGTAGTAGCCCTGCGGCACCTTCTGCCCCGTCTTGGCGCCGGCGGCCGCGTCGCCGATCAGAAAGACCCTGACCTCGGCGCCCGGCGCGGGCTCCTTCAGCAACTCGCGCGCCAGGCGCAGCGCGTTGTAGCTGCGCTCCGTTCCGTAGGGCGGGTCATTGAGTATGAACAGGTACTTCATGCGGCGGATTCCTGAAAGGCATGCGCAGCACGCCGCCGAGCGTCGCGATGGAGCCCGCATCGCGCCATGCCGGCAGACCGATGTCGAGCTCGCCGCGCGGTGCCGGCGTATAGGTGCCGAGCCAGCGATCCCACACCGAGAGGCAAAAGCCGTAGTTGCTGTTGCGCTCCGTCTCTATCACGGAATGGTGCGTGCGGTGCATGTCGGGCGTCACCAGTACGCGCCGCACCCGGGGCTCGAGCCACGCCGGGAGCGAGACATTGGCATGGTTGAACATGGCTGTCGCGTTGAGCAGCACTTCGAAGATCAGGACGGCGAGCACGGGCGCGCCGAGCGCGGCGATGGCGGCGAGCTTGATCAAGGTCGAAAGCACGATTTCCAGTGGGTGGAAGCGGATCCCGGTCGTCAGGTCGAAATCCGGATCCGCGTGGTGTACGGCGTGCAGGCGCGCGAGCGCTGGCACCGAGTGGAACAGCACGTGCTGGAAGTAGATCACCAGGTCGAGCAGCACGGCGCCGAGCGCGACCGCGATCCAGCCGGGCATCGCGATGCGATTGAGCGATCCCCAGCCTTCCTCGGCGGCGAACGCCGCGAAGGCGAGCGCCGAGCCCGGCAGCACCACGCGCAGGACCAGCACGTTCAGCACCGCAAGGCCGAGATTGGCGCGCCAGCGCACGAGCCGGGAAAGGCGCGGCGCGCGCGCGGGCGCCGCCGCTTCCCACAGCGCGAGCGCGGCGAACATCGCGAGGAACACCCCCAGGCGCAGCGCCAGCTCGATGTCGGTCGGAAGCGTGAACTGCACGGCCGTCCAGTATTCAACTAATTGGTTGAATAGTAGAATCCCCGGCGGAGCCATGTCAAGCGACCCCGGCAAGGAACGCCTCTACCAGGCCATCGGCCGCGTCGCCGCCGCGCTCGGCAGCGCCGGCCGGCTGCAGATCCTCGAATACGTGGCGCAGCGCGAGCGCAGCGTGGACGCCCTCGCGGCCATGACCGGGCTTTCCGTGGCCAACACCTCCAAGCACCTGCAGGCGCTGCGCCAGGCCGGCCTGGTCAACGCGCGCAAGGACGGCTTGCGCGTCTTTTACTCGCTCGCCGGCGACGACGTCAGCCTGCTGCTGTCGTCCCTGCGAGGGGTCGCCGAGCACCGCGCGGCCGACGTGGAGAAGCTACTGCGCACCTGGCTCGCCCACCGCGACGAGCTCGACCCGGTACCCGCGCGCGAAGTGCTCGCACGGTTGAGAAGCGGCCTGGTCACGGTGCTCGACGTGCGGCCAGCGGAAGAGTTTGCGGCCGGCCACCTGCCGGGCGCGATCAACGTGCCAGTGGACAGGCTCGAGGCCTACCTGTCGAAGCTGCCGAAGAAGAAGGAGGTCCTCGCGTACTGCCGGGGGCCGTACTGCCTGATGTCCTTTGACGCCGTCGCCAGACTGCGCAAGCGCGGCTTCAAAGCAAAGCGACTGGAAGACGGGTTTCCCGAGTGGCGCGCCGCGGGGCTGCCGGTGGAGCGCTGAAGCCGCGCACTTAAGGCCGTGATCGGCGCATGCGCTCGCGCACGAAGTATGCAGCGAGTGGAACCGCGGTCAGCAGGCCGAGCGCGAGCACGGCATACAGCATCCGGTCCAGCTCGCCGGCCACCATCTCTCCGCCGAAGTGCGCCAGCAGGAAGCTCGTGGGCAGCACGCCGACGAGCGTCGCCACGGCAAACCGCCAAAGCGCGAGGTTGGTCAGTCCGGTCGCGTAGCTGACCACGTCGAAGGAGATGAAGGGCAACAGTCGGCTGACGAAGACGATCGTCATCAGGGAGCCTTGCGACCCGAGGCGGCTCTTGGGCAGCCGATGGCCCAGCCAGCGCTGCAGTGCCTCGCGGCCGAGCAGCCGGGCGAGGCTGAACGCGCCTAGCGCGCCGAGCATCGCGCCACTGAGCACGTAAACCGTGCCCCAGGTGTGGCCGTAAAGCGCGCCTGCCGCCAGCGCGACGGGCGCGCTCGGCAGCGGGCTGACCAGCACGGCGAGCGCGATCAGGGCGACGACCGCGAGCGGGCCGGTCATGCCGAGCCCCATGATGTACGCGCGGATCGCATGCACATCGAGCAGCACCTTGAGGGCACCCGTTTCCTGCAGCAGGCGGTATGCGACGACCAGCGCGATCACGAAGCCGATGGCGGCAAGGATCCGGATTCCCGTTCCCGACCTGCGCAGCGGCGCCGGATCCGCGCTCACCCGATCTGCCCGAACGCCGGGAAGGTATCGAGCAGCCAGAAGCCGAAGCGGCTCAGCTGCCCGGTGATCATCGCCGCGCCCATGCCGATCATGAGCACGCCCGCCGCCGCCTGCAGCCAGCGCCCGGCGCTGCGCAGCGCGCGCATGCGGCCGATCAGCTCGTGCGTAAAGAACGCGGACGCGATGAAAGGCACGCCCAGGCCCAGCGCGTAGGAGGAAAGCAGGATCAGGCCGCTCGCCCGGTCGCCTTGCGCCGCGCTCATGGTGAGGATCGTGCCGAGTACCGGCCCGATGCACGGCGTCCAGCCGAAACCGAAGGCGAGCCCTAGCGCCAGCGCTGCGAGCGGCCGCCCGCCCTTCAGGTGCGGGTGAAACCGGAAGTCGCGGTACAGCCACGAGCCGCGGCGCAGCATCCCCAGCATGGCGAGCCCGAACAGCATGATGACGATGCCGCCGGCGACGTTGGCCTCGCTCCGGTAGCGCTGCAGAAGATCGCCGATGAGCGAAGCCCCCGCGCCGAGCGCCACGAATACGATGCCGAACCCGAAAACGAAGATGGCGCTCAGCGCCAGCGCCGGCGCTCGTTCGCGCAGCCCCGTGCTGCTGCGCGCCTGGTACAAGGCGTCGCCGGCAATGTACGAAACGTACCCCGGCACGAGGGGCAGCACGCAGGGCGACAGGAACGACACCATGCCCGCCAGGAACGCGGCGGCGAGCCCGAGCGCGGAAGCGTCGGCCACGCTGGCTCAGCGCGCGGCGGCGCTCGCCGACATCTGCGCGCGCGCCTCGCGAACTTCCCGCGACGTCCAGCGTGACTTGATGAAGGCGAGCACCGACCAGATTTCGTCGTCGGACAGCTTGTCCGCAAACGCCGGCATGTCGGACTCGTAGTTCGGCGGCGCGTGCGGCGGGACGAGCCCGTGCTTGGTCATCGCGAAGTTCATCGCGTCCGGGTGGTGCCAGGTGTGTCCCGACTCATCGTGCGGCGGCGCGGGCAGGCGGCCGTTGGCCAAGCGGCGCCGCCAATCTGGCTGGCCCTCGAGCCTTGCGCCGTGGCACGAGGCGCAGTGCTGGAGGTAGACGCGCTCGCCGAGCGCCACGCGCGCCGCGTCGCGCGGATCGGCGCGTGCATCGTCGAAGCCGGAGGAGGCCTGCTCGCATCCCGCCAGCGCCAGCGCCGCCGCGACCAGCGAGGCGCGCAGCCGCATGTTCAGCCCACCCGGATACAGGACATCATGCCGCTCGCCTGATGCTCGAGCACGTGGCAGTGGAACATCCAGTCGCCGGGGTTATCCGCGACGAACGCGATCTCGGCGCGCTCGCGCGGCTCGAGCATCACCGTGTCCAGCCACTCGCGGTGGCGCGTCGGCTGACCATTGCGCATCAGCACGCGGAATGCATGCCCGTGCAGATGGATCGGGTGGTGCCAGGCCGTGTCGTTGACGAGATCCAGCACGCAGCTGCGGCCCTTGCGCAGCACCAGCATGGGCTCGAAGGGAACGTCGCTTTCGCCGCAGGCGTTCGCGATCCCGTTCACCGACCAGGCCATGCCGCCGCGCATGCCGCCCATCATGCCGCCGCCCATTCCGCCCATCATGCCCCCCGTGAAGACCACCCGATGCCGATCGGCGCGGGCGAGCTCGGGTTCGGAAAGGGGATTGGGCGGCAGCCGGGGCGGCTCCGCCGGGCGCGCGCGCAACGGTGGCTCGTCGGAGTATTGAAGCTCGTTGAACGTGTACGCCTGCTGGCGATAGAAGCCGTCATGCACGGCGTGGCGGCTGCCGGGCGCCGCGGTCATGTCGAGGATCAGGTCGGCGCGCATCGCCGGCCCGAGCACCACCGCGCCGCCGTCCGGCCGGTGCGGCTCCACGGGATGGCCGTCGAGCGCCACCACCCACGGCTCGTGGCCGCGGAATTCGAGCGCGAAGACGCGCGCGGAGGCCGCGTTCACCAGCCGCAGCCGGACGCGCTCGCCTGCGCGCACGTGGAATCGCTCAGTCGGGACGCGGCCGTTCAGCGTCACGGAGTTGCCGATGCGCCCCGCATGGCTCGCGTCCATGAAGTTGCCGAAGCCGCCGCGCACCGAGGCGTCCGCATTCAGCCGGTAGTCGCCGAGCACCCAGAGAACGTCGCGATCGACCTGCGGCAGCGTACGTTCTTCGACGATCAGCGCGCCGGCGAGGCCGCGGCCGACCTGCTCGTAGCTGCGCTGGTGCGGGTGATAGAAGAACGTGCCGGCGTCAGGCAGCGCAAACTCATAGGTGAAGCTGCCACCCGGCGCGATCGGCCGCTGCGTGATGAAGGGCACGCCATCCATCGCGTTCGGCAGGCGGATGCCGTGCCAGTGCACGGTGGTCGGTTCGGCAAGCGCGTTTTGCACGTGCACCCGGAGGCGATCGCCCTGGCGTGCGCGCAGCACGGGGCCCGGCAGCGCGCCGTTGTAGGTCCATGCTTCCGTGGCCGGGTACTCGGGCGGCACGAGCTGCACGCGCGCCGGTGCGGCGACTAGATTTGCCTCGACGAGCCCCGCCTGCGAGGCGCTGCTGCTCCGCGATGGCAGCAGCGGCAGCGCCGACACGCCGGCCAGCGCGGCCAGGACACGCCGCCGATGCAGCGACACCATCAATGCTGTGCGAAGACGCGCGTGCCGCGCTCGTCGAACACGATCGTCGCGTAGGGTTGCGGCGGACCGCCCTCCATGCCGGGCGAGCCGACCACCATACCCGGCACCGAGAGGCCGATCACGCGCGGCCGCTCGCGCAGCAGCCGCCACACATCCGATGCCGGCACATGACCTTCGATCGCATAGCCGCCTACGAGCGCGGTATGGCATGAAGCGAGCGCATCAGGAACCATGCTGCGCCGCTTGATCGGCGTGACGTCGTCGACGTCCTTCACGTCGACCCGAAAGCCGCTGGCGCGCATGTGCTTGACCCACTCGCCGCAGCAGCCGCAGGACGGACTCTTGTACACCGTGACCAGGGGCTTGGTCTGCGCGCCCGCCCGCCATGCCCCGCCCAGCAGCATCGCCGTGCCCGCGAGCACGAAGACTCGTCGTGTCGTCATACGTCGAATCCTCCGGTACCTAGC
>JAOUIL010000140.1 GCA_029883975.1 Betaproteobacteria bacterium | reverse complement strand
GCGGACGTCCTGCAGCCGGGCACCCGCCAGGTGGCGGCCGGCTACGCGATCTACGGGCCGTCGACGGAACTGGTGCTGACCGTCGGCAACGGCACGCACGGCTTCACGCTCGATCGCGAGACCTACACCTTCGTGCTCACCCACCCGGACATCCGCATTCCCGCGGACACGGCCGAGTTCGCCATCAACATGTCCAACCAGCGCCGCTGGGAGCCGCCGGTCAGGCGCTACATCGACGAGTGCCTCGCCGGCAAGGAGGGACCGCGCGGCAAGGACTTCAACATGCGCTGGGTGGCCTCGATGGTCGCGGACGTGTTTCGCGTGCTGTCGCGCGGCGGCATCTTCATGTACCCGCGCGACGCCAAGCACAAGGAAGGGCGCCTGCGCCTCATGTACGAGGCGAACCCAATGGCCTTCATCGTCGAGCAGGCGGGCGGCGCGGCCACGGACGGCGTGACGCCGATCCTCGACATCCAGCCGAAAGGCCTGCACCAGCGCATCGCGGTGGTTCTGGGGTCGAAGAACGAGGTGGACAGGGTCACGTCGTACCACAAGTAGTTAGGCGCCGGCGTCGTTCGATCGTCGGAGCCTGCGTTCGGTTCTCTATGGTCTCGTGTTTTCTGACCGGGTGAATCTTCCGGCCAGAAAACACGAGATCGCTTTGAAAGGCAATACCCGCGACGAGCGCCGGCCTCGGCACGGGACTGGTCTTTCATGGTCTCGTGATGTTCGGCGGGGTGAATCTTCCCGCCGAACATCACGAGATCGATTCGAAACGCCAAACTCACGACGAGGCGCGCACCGTCGCTTGATAGCCTTCCCTAGACGATGACCACCCCCTGCCCCGTCGGCAGCTCCAGGATCGGCCGGTCCATGCTGCCGAAGAACTCGTCGGCCACCAGCTTCTGCGGCCGGAAGCCGCGCCAGCCGTAATCGTCCAGCAGCACGACCGCGCCGGGAGCGAAGCGCTCGCGCAAGAACTCAAACGCCGCGGACTCCGCCGCCGCGGAGTTGAGGTCGAGGTGCAGGAAGGCGACGCGCGCCGGCGCGCGCTCGGCGAGCACCTCGGGAATGCGCCCGCGCACCACGTGGATGTTCTGGTACGGCGCGAAGCGCTTGAGGCACGCCTCGTAGAGGCCCGGCGCCGCGAACAGCTCGGGGCTGCCCTCGCCCCCCGGGTTCAACTGGTCCGCGGGAACGCCCGTGAAGGTGTCGTACAGAAACCACTGCCGGCCGCTCCGCGCGAAGTCGAGCATGCGCGCAGCGACGATCGTGGAGAAGCCGCGGAACACGCCGCACTCGACGAAGTCGCCCTCGACGCGCAGCGCCTGGCGCGCGAACCAGCACAGCACGTGCAGCCGCCACACCAGGCTCTTCTCGCGCTCGTCGGCCGCCTCCTCGTTGAACGCCTTCATGAAGCGCGCGTCCTCGTAGAAGCCCATGTTGCGGTGGAAAGTGAGCATCATGTCGCCGGCGAAGGTGTAGCCGAACGCTTCGCTCAGCGTGGCAATCGCCTGCTGCACGCGCTCGGCGTAGGCCGGATTGACGAAGAACATGGCGCGCCTCCCGGAAAGCGAAAAGGCCGAGGTCTGCAGCCCCTCGGCCTTTGCGCCCTCCCCAGAAACCGTGAGAATTACTTCAGGTGCTTGTTCACCAGCTTGGTCATCTCGAACATCGACACCTGCGACTTGCCGCCGAACACCGCCTTCAGCTTGTCGTCGGCATTGATCATGCGACGGTTCTTCTTGTCCTGCAGGCTGTTGCGCTTGATGTAGCCCCAGATCTTCTTGGTCACTTCGGTGCGCGGCATGGCGCTCGAGCCGACGACCGCGGCGAGCGAGGCGCTCGGGGTCATCGCCTTCATGAACGCCGCATTTGGCTTGCGCTTCTTGCCCGCCTTCTTCGCCTTCTTCTTCGCCATCGTGTTTCTCCTCTGATCGGTAATCTCGAGATCCGGATATTTCCGCCGCAGCGCGGCGGTGAGCGAAAGATGCCGAATCCCGCGGTGCATGTCAATGACTGAAAGTGCCTCGCTCGCCGACGCGGCGCGCCATTCTTTTATAGAATGGCCGCATGAAACTCGCCGATCTGCGCCAGGAGTACATGCGCGCCGGATTGGCGGAAGCCGACGCGCACGCCGATCCCCTGGTCCAGTTCGAGCGCTGGTTCCGCGATGCCGAGGCCGCTGGGGTGTCGCTCGCCAACGCCATGACGCTCGCCACCGTCTCGCCCTCGGGCGCGCCGTCCGCGCGCATCGTGCTGCTCAAGGGCATCGAAGAAGGCGGATTCGTTTTCTATACCAACTACTTGAGCAGAAAGGGGCGCGAGCTCGCCGCGAACCCGCTCGTCTGCCTCGTGTTCCTGTGGTCGGATCTCGAGCGGCAGGTGCGCGTCGAAGGCCGGGTGGCGCGGGTGGCCGTCGCGACCTCGGATGCGTACTACGACACGCGCCCCCTCGGCGCGCGGCTCTCGGCATGGGCCTCGGCGCAGAGCGAAATGGTGCGCGACCGGACCGCGCTGGAGCAGGCTCTTGCCGCCATGCGCGCGAAGCACGGCAAGCACCCGCGCCGCCCCCCGAACTGGGGAGGCTACCGGGTCGAGCCGCAGGCGATCGAGTTCTGGCAGGGGCGCGCCGACCGCCTGCACGACCGCCTGCTCTACCGCCGCGCCGCCGGCGCCGCGGGCTGGGCCCTTGAGCGGCTCGCTCCCTGAGCCGGTGCTCGCGTTCCTGCGCGCCGCCGGGCTCATGCGACCGGGCGAGGTGCCGACGGCGAGCGCGTTGACCGGCGGGGTGTCCTCCGACATCTGGATGGTCGAGCTGAGCTCCGGACCGGTCTGCGTCAAGCGCGCGCTGCCGCGCCTGCGCGTCGCGCAGCTCTGGGAGGCGCCGATCGAGCGCAATCGCTACGAGTGGCGCTGGATGCAAGCCGCCGCGCGCATCGCGCCCGGCAGCGCGCCGCGCGTGCTGGCGCACGACGACTCGGGTGTGTTCGCGATGGAGTATCTCGATGGCGCGCGCCATCCGCTGTGGAAGAGCGAGCTGCGCGCGGGCCGCGCGGACGCGCGGTTCGCGGCGCGCGTCGGCGACACCCTGGCGCGCATCCACGCCGCCACCGCGGGCGATGCCGCCGTCGCCGCGGCGTTCGCCACCGATGCCGGGTTCCACGCCATCCGCCTCGAGCCGTACCTGCTCGCCACCGCGCGGCGCCACCCGGACCTCGCGCCGCAACTGCATGCGCTCGCCGAGCGCACCGCCGCGACGCGCGCGGCGCTGGTGCACGGCGACGTCAGCCCGAAGAACATCCTCGTCGGCGAGCACGGGCCGGTGTTCCTGGACGCCGAGTGCGCGTGGTACGGCGATCCGGCGTTCGACCTCGCCTTCTGCCTGAACCACCTGCTGTTGAAGTGCCTTTGGGTGCCTGCTGGCGCGCCGGAGTTCCTGCGCTGCTTCGACGCGCTCGCCGGCGCATACCTGCGCGCTCACGCGCCCGCCGGGCTCGAAGCGCGCGCGGCGAGCCTGCTGCCGGGGCTGCTGCTCGCCCGCGTCGACGGCAAGTCGCCGGTCGAGTACCTGACCGAGGAAGCGCAGAGGGAGCGCGTGCGCGCGATCGCGCGCCCACTGCTCGAGCATCCCGTGGACACCCTCGGCGCGGTACGCGCGGCATGGCAAGAATCGTAGACGTCCACGCGCGGCGCGTCTGGGACTCGCGCGGGCGCGCCACGGTGGAAGCCGAGGTCATCCTCAAGGGCGGGCGCGGGCGCGCCATCGCGCCGGCCGGCGCGTCCACCGGCGCGGGCGAGGCGCGCGCGCTCGACGCCGACCAGGCGGTGCGCAACGTGAACGGGCCGATCCGCGATGCGCTGCTCGGCGTGGACGCGCGCTTCCAGGAGGCGGTGGACGCGAAGCTGGTGGCGCTCGACGGCACGCCGGACCGCTCGCGCTTCGGCGCCAACGCCATCGTCGCGGTGTCGCTCGCCTGCCTGCACGCCTCCGCCGCGGCCGCGAAGAAGCCGCTGTGGCGGCACCTGGCCGGCGAGCGCCGCGTGGCGATGCCCGTGCCGCAGGTGCAGATCTTCGGCGGCGGCGCGCACGCGCGCGGCAGCGTCGACCTGCAGGACTATCTCGTCATCTGCCCTGGCGCGGGCAGCTTCGGCGAGAGCCTGGAGTGGATCGCCGAGGTGTACCGCGCGGCGGGCGCGCGACTGGCGAAGCGCGGCGCGCTTGCCGGCGTGGCCGACGAGGGCGGCTGGTGGCCGGCGTTCAAGTCGAACGAGGAAGGCCTGGCGGAACTCGTCGGTGCGATCAGCGACGCGGGCTTCGAGCCGGGGCCGGAGGTAGCCATCGCGCTCGACGTCGCCGCGTCGCACTTCTATCGCGGCGGGCGCTATCACCTGTCGCGCGACAACCGCACGCTCACCTCGGAGCAGCTGCATGCCATGTGGCTCCGGTGGCTCGACGCCTACCCCATCGTCTCCCTCGAGGACCCGTTCGCCGAGACCGACCACGAGGCCATGCGCGCCTTCACGCGCGCGGCGGGCGCGCGCGTGCAGATCGTCGGTGACGACCTGTTCGTCACCTCGGCGGCCAGGCTCGACCCGGCGCTTGCCAACGCGGTGCTGCTGAAGCCCAACCAGGCCGG
>JAOUIL010000139.1 GCA_029883975.1 Betaproteobacteria bacterium | reverse complement strand
GCGACCGGCTCGCCGAGGAGGCGCTTCTTCATGGTGCCGTCGACCGCGGCGAGCGGTAGCGAGGCGATGAACTCGGGCATGACCGGGCTCCGCCAGGCGGCCTGCAGCAGCGCGGCGAGCGTGGCGGCGCTCGCGCGGTCGGTGCGCGACAGCCCCGAGCCGTTCTCGATCGACAGCTCGGGCGCGGCGATGCCCTTCAGGTTCAGCCAGTGGCGCAGCACCTGGCGCGATTGGTGGACCTGCGCCGGCGGGTCGTTGGCCGAGGTGGCGAGCGTGAGGAACAGCTGGCGCGCCATGACGTTGTTCGAGTACTTGTTGATGTCGCGCACGATGTCGGCGAGCGGGGCGGACTCGTGCGCGTGCAGCAGCCGCGCGCCCTCCGGCGTCACGCCTTCGCGCGCGCGCCCGCTCCAGCTTCCGCCCATCTCGGCCCACAGCTCGGCGAGCACGCCGGCGACGTGCGCATCGGGCGGCAGCAGCGCCACGTTGAGGTCCTTCTCGCCGCACTCGATCGGGTAGCGGCCGTCGAAGGCGACGCGCGGCGGCGGCCCGGCCTCGAAGGTCGGCGCGAGCAGGTTGCGGAACGCGCGCCCTTCCACGCAGGGCCCGGCCGCGAGGCGCAGGTTGCTGGACACCTGCAGGCCGGGCGGGTGCGGCATGACGTACACGCGCACGCCGTCGCGCTCGGGCTCGGGCACGAAGGCGAAGCGGATGGACTTGTAGTGCACGAGCAGCGCGTCGGGCAGCACGTTGTAGGGCCGCAGCGCCTCGCCGTCGAAATCGCCCGGATGGCCGTTGCGCGCCACGAAGTAGCTGCGGTCGAGCACCAAGTCGCCGTGGATCTCGCGCAGGCCCTTGCCGCGCAGCGCGCGCAGCAGCATCCAGAAGCTCTCGTAGTCCAGGCGCGGGTCGCCCTCGCCCTTCAGCACGAGGTTGCCCTCGAGCACGCCGTCGCGCAGCACGCCGTCGGCGTAGGCCTCGGTCTTCCAGTGGTACGCGGGCCCGAGCAGCTCGAGCGCGGCGAACGTGGTGAACAGCTTCATCGTCGAGGCCGGGTTCATCGAGGCGCCCGCGTTCAGGCTGAGGCTCGGGCGCGCGCTGCCCGCTTCCTGCACGACGATGGACACGGCGGAGACCGGCACGGACGCCGCGCGCAGCGCGTCGGCGACCTCCTTCGGCAACCCGAGCGGCGCGGCCGCGGAGAGCGACGCCGTTAGCAGTAGAGCGGCGGCGAGCGCCAGGCAGCGGGAGCGGACCACGCGGGGCATTGTAGAGGCCGGAGGTGAGATAGCCCTTGAAATGGCCTGACTCTCTCTCTATCATTAGCACTCGTCAGGGGCGAGTGCTAACACGCCCCCGCTCCGGTGTGGGTTGGGAGTGTACAACCCATTGTTTTACAACAATTTAGTATTGGAGACCTGTATGAAGATCCGTCCTCTTCATGATCGCGTCATCGTCAAGCGCATCGACGAAGAGCGTAAGACCGCATCCGGCATCGTGATTCCGGACACCGCCGCCGAGAAACCCGACCAGGGCGAAGTCCTGGCGGTCGGCAAGGGCAAGAAGACCGAGGAAGGCAAGCTGATCGCGCTCGACGTCAAGGTCGGGGACAAAGTGCTGTTCGGCAAGTACTCCGGGCAGACCGTGAAGGTGAAGGGCGACGAGCTGCTCGTGATGCGCGAAGAAGACATCATGGGCGTGATCGAAGGCGCCTGATCGTCAACACCAACGTTCATCGATGTGAATAGTTAGGAGAACTCCGCAATGCCAGCCAAAGAAGTACGGTTCCACGAAAACGCGCGCACCAGGATGGTCCATGGATTGAACATCCTGGCCGACGCCGTCAAAGTCACCCTCGGCCCGAAGGGCCGCAACGTCGTGCTCGAGCGCTCGTTCGGCGCGCCCACCGTCACCAAGGACGGCGTGTCGGTCGCCAAGGAGATCGAGCTTAAGGACAAGTTCGAGAACATGGGCGCGCAGATGGTGAAGGAAGTCGCCTCCAAGACCTCGGACGTCGCCGGCGACGGCACCACCACCGCCACCGTGTTGGCGCAGGCCATCGTGCGCGAGGGCATGAAGTACGTCGCCTCGGGCATGAACCCGATGGACCTGAAGCGCGGCATCGACAAGGCCGTGATCGCGGTCACCGACGAGCTGAAGAAGATCTCGCAGCCCTGCAAGACCTCCAAGGAAATCGCCCAGGTCGGCTCGATCTCGGCCAACTCCGACGCGGACATCGGCAAGATCATCGCCGACGCCATGGACAAGGTCGGCAAGGAAGGCGTGATCACGGTCGAGGACGGCAAGAGCCTGCAGAACGAGCTCGACGTGGTCGAGGGCATGCAGTTCGACCGCGGCTACCTCTCGCCGTACTTCATCAACAATCCCGAGAAGCAGATCGCCGTGCTGGAAGACGTCTACATCCTCCTGCACGACAAGAAGATCAGCTCGATCCGCGAGCTTCTGCCGATCCTCGAGCAGGTCGCCAAGTCCGGCAAGCCGCTGGTCATCATCGCCGAGGAAGTGGAAGGCGAGGCGCTGGCGACGCTGGTGGTGAACAACATCCGCGGCATCCTGAAGACCGTCGCGGTGAAGGCCCCGGGCTTCGGCGACCGCCGCAAGGCGATGCTGGAGGACATGGCGATCCTGACCGGCGGCACGGTGATCAGCGAAGAGCTGGGCCTGAAGCTGGAGAACGCCACGCTCAAGGACCTCGGCAAGGCGATGAAGATCGAGGCCGGCAAGGAGAACACCACCATCATCGACGGCGCGGGCAACAAGAAGGACATCGAGGGGCGCGTCAAGCAGATCCGCGTGCAGATCGACGAGGCGACCAGCGACTACGATCGCGAGAAGCTCCAGGAGCGCGTGGCGAAGCTCGCCGGCGGCGTGGCGCTGATCAAGGTCGGCGCGGCCACCGAAGTCGAGATGAAGGAGAAGAAGGCGCGCGTCGAGGACGCGCTGCACGCGACCCGCGCGGCTGTGGAAGAAGGCATCGTCCCCGGCGGCGGCGTGGCGTTCCTGCGCGCGCGCAAGGCGCTCGAAGGCAAGCTCAAGGGCGACAACCACGACCAGGAAGCCGGCATCAAGATCGTGATGCGCGCCCTGGAAGAGCCGCTGCGCCAGATCGTCGACAACGCCGGCGCCGAGCCGTCGGTGGTCCTCAACAAGATCCTCGAGGGCAAGGGCGTGAACCACGGCTTCAACGCGCAGACCGACGAGTACGGCGACCTGGTGGAGATGGGCGTGATCGATCCCACCAAGGTGGCGCGCACCGCGCTGCAGAACGCCTCGTCCGTGGCCGGCCTGATGCTCACCACCGACGCGATGGTCGCGGAGCTGGTGGAAGAGAAGAAGGGCGGCGGCCACATGCACGGTGGCGGCGGCATGGGCGACATGGGCGGCATGGGCGGCATGGACATGTAACGAACAGAGGGGAACCTAGGGTTCCCCTCCGTTACCTCCCTTCCGCTACACAGTCGTATGGGGCGTCTTCGGGCGCCCCTTTTCTTTTATAATCCGCGCTCTTCCCGCAGGCCAAGTAGCTCAGTTGGTAGAGCAGCGGACTGAAAATCCGTGTGTCGCTGGTTCGATTCCGGCCTTGGCCACCACTCTTTCCCGGCGCGATGACGCGACCATCGTCATGAACAAAGTCAGGTTCGTCGTCGCCAGCCGCGCGTCCCGCGAGCAGTTCTTCGAGCGCACGGCCACCGGGCGCTCGCTGCGCCCGTACGCCTTTCCGTTCCTCGAGATCCGGCTGTTCCCGGAGAATCGCGTCGGCCTGCCGCGGCTCTACAACGCGGTCATCGAGGAAAGCAGGGCCGATCCGTGCATGCTGGTGTTCGCGCACGACGACCTGCACATCCTCGACTACTACTGGGTCGAACGGCTCGCCGCCGGACTGCAGCGCTTCCAGATCATCGGCCTCGCGGGCAACAAGCGGCGCGTCGCGCGGCAACCCAGCTGGGCCTTCGTCGACGCCAGGCTGACCTGGGATCAGCCCGAGCACCTCAGCGGCCTCGTCGGCCACGGGCAGGGCTTTCCGCCGAGCAACCTGTCGTACTTCGGTCCGCCCGGCCAGCAGGTGAAGCTGCTCGACGGCCTGCTGCTGTGCGCGTCGAGCACGACGTTCATCGAGCACGACCTGCGCTTCGACGAGCGGTTCGACTTTCACTTCTACGACATGGACCTGTGCCGCTCGGCGGAGCAGAAGGGCATCACCTGCGGCACCTGGCCGCTCTCGGTGGTCCACGAGAGCGGGGGCAGCTTCGGCACGCCGGCCTGGCAGGCGGCGTACGCCAGGTACCTCGAGATATGGGGCGAATGAATGCAGCAGACGCCGGCGCACGAGATGCACAACCCCGACCTGCTGCGCATGATCCCGGCGAGCGCGCGCCGGCTGATCGAGATCGGCTGCAGCAGCGGCGCCCTGGCGAGGGAGTTCAAGAAGATCGCGCCGGACTGCGACTACGTCGGGGTGGAGATCGATGCCCGCTACGCCGAGCTCGCCAAGCGGCACTGCGACAGGACTCTGGTGCTCGACATCGAGGACGCGGACGAGGCCTTTTGGGTCGGCAACGCCGACCGGGATTGCTGGGTCTTCGGCGACTCTCTGGAGCACTTGAAGGATCCCTGGGCAGTGCT
>JAOUIL010000138.1 GCA_029883975.1 Betaproteobacteria bacterium | reverse complement strand
GCTCGACCTCGCCGAGGTGTTCCGCAACGAGCGCCTGGGCGCCGAGCGCGTGACCTTCGCCGACTCCGACAAGTTCGAGACGCTGCGCAAGCTCCCGTTCTTCGGCAACTTCACCGACGCCGAGCTCTGGGAGGTGGCGCGCATCTCGCACTGGCGCGCGGCCGCCATCGGGGAAGTGCTGATGAAGGAGGGCGAGCCGGGGAGTTTCTTCTGCATCCTCGCCGAGGGCGAGGTGCGCGTCTCGAGGAAGGGCAAGACGCTGACGCACCTGCAGACGGGCGAATGCTTCGGCGAGATGGCCTACCTCGCCAAGGACGAGCAGCTGCGCGGCGCCGACGTCACCGTCACGAAGGAATCCAGGATCATCTCGGTGCCCATGCAGAAGCTCGCGCAGGCCTCGGACGCCTGCCGCTCGAAGTTCGACCGCGCCTTCCTGGAGATCCTGGTCGAGCGCCTGACGCTCGCCAACGCCCGGCTGTCGGGCGTCTAGGCCTGCTGCTTCACCGGCTCCAGCAGCTTCTGCAGCTCGCCCGACTGGTACATCTCGCGCAGGATGTCCGCGCCGCCGACGAATTCGCCGTTCACATAGAGCTGCGGGATCGTCGGCCAGTTGGCGAACTCCTTGATGCCCTGGCGGATCTCGGGATCGGCGAGCACGTTGACGCTGGCGAAACTGCCGACGCCGCAGGCCTGCAGCACCTGCACGGCCATCGCCGAGAAGCCGCACTGCGGCATCTGCGGCGTGCCCTTCATGTACAGCACGACCGGGTTGGATTCGACTTGCGCTTTGATGCGTTGCTGGGTGTCCATGGTCACGATTTTAGTCTCCCGCCCGAGACCCGGGCAATGCCCGCGAGATCGGGCCACGTGGCGACGCCTTCAATACCCGCTTCCACAAGCAGGCTTCTGACCGCTCCGTCCTGCCCCAGGCCGTGCTCGAGCAGGATCCTGCCACCCGGGTTCAGATGGCCGGGCGCGTCGCGCACGATCTCGCGGACGGCATCCAGCCCGTCCTGGCCCGCGACCAGCGCCGCGCGCGGCTCGAAGCGCACGTCGCCTTCCTCCAGGTGGGGATCACCCTCGCGGACGTAAGGGGGATTCGAGACCACCAGGTCGAAGCGCTCTCCGGCGACGGGCCCGAACCACAGGCCATGGCGGAACTCGACGTCCAGGCCCAGCTTCTGCGCGTTGCGCTGCGCGAGCGCAAGGGCCGCGGCGCTGCGCTCCACCGCCACGACGCGCGCCTCCGGCCGCTGGCGCTTGAGCGCCAGCGCGATTGCGCCCGTGCCGGTGCCGAGGTCGAGCGCCGAGTCGAACGGCTCGCCGAGCGCCAGCTCGACCAGCAGCTCGGTTTCCGGCCGCGGGATGAGCGCCGCCGGCGTGACCGCGAGCGGCAGGCCGTAGAACTCCTTCTCGCCGAGGATGTAGGCGACCGGCTCGCCGCGCGCGCGGCGCGCGGCGAATGCGCGAAACGCCGCCTCGACGTCGGCGGGCAGCTCGCGCTCGGGGTGCGCGAGCACGCTCGCTTCCGAAAATCCGCTCGCGCGCGCCAGCAGCAGCCGCGCCTCGCGCGCTTCCAGGGCGCGCAGCGCATCCGCGATCTTCAAGCGGCTTCTTCGGCGAGTTGCGCGAGCTGCTCGGCCTGGTGCTCGGCGGCGAGGCCCTGGAGCAGCTCGTCGAGCTCGCCGTCCATGATGCGGTCGATCTTGTAGAGGGTCAGGTTGATGCGGTGGTCGGTGACGCGGCCCTGCGGAAAGTTGTAGGTGCGGATGCGCTCGGAGCGGTCGCCCGAGCCGATGAGCGACTTCCTCGTCGAGGCGGTCTTCGCCTGCTGCTCGCGCGTCTGCTTGTCCTTGATGCGCGCCGCCAGCACCGAGAGCGCCTTCTCGCGGTTCTTGTGCTGCGAGCGCGAGTCCTGGCACTCGACCACGATGCCGGTGGGCAGGTGCGTGACGCGGATCGCGGAGTCGGTCTTGTTGACGTGCTGCCCGCCCGCGCCCGAGGCGCGAAAGGTATCGACGCGCAGCTCCGCGGGATTGAGCACCACGTCGTCCACCGCCTCGACCTCCGGCAGCACGGCGACGGTGCAGGCCGAGGTGTGGATGCGCCCCTGCGCCTCCGTGGCCGGCACGCGCTGCACGCGGTGGCCGCCGGACTCGAACTTCAGGCGCGAGTAGGCGCCTGATCCGCCGATGCGCACCACCACTTCCTTGTAGCCGCCGAGCTCCGAGGGGCTCTCGGAGATGAGCTCCACCGGCCAGCCCTGGCGCTCCGCGTAGCGCGTGTACATGCGCAGCAGGTCGCCGGCAAAGAGCGCCGACTCGTCGCCGCCCGTGCCGGCGCGCACCTCGAGAAAGAGGTTGCGCTCGTCGTTGGGATCCTTGGGCAGGAGGCGCTTCTGCAGCTCGGCCTCCAGGCGCTCCATCTCGGCGCGCGCGGCCTTCAGCTCCTCGTCGGCGAAGCCCTTCATCGCGGCCTCGCCCGCCATGTCCTTCGCGGCCTGCGCGTCGCATTCGGCGCGCTCGTAGCGCGCGAACAGCCCCGCGAGCTCCGACAGGTCGGCATGCTCGCGCGACAGCTTCCTGAACTGGTCGAGGTCGCGCGTCGCGCCTTCGGCGGCGAGGAGCCCGTTCAGCTCCTCCAGCCGCACGACGGCGCGCTCGAGCCGGGCGCGCAGCGTGGCGTTCACTGTGAGCGGTACAGGCGCTCGATCAGCGCCGCGAGCGCCGCGCGCTCCTCGGCCTGGGCCTCGTTCAGCGCCTGCGTGGGCCCGTGCAGCAGCTTGTTGGTGAGGCCCTGCGAGAGCGCCTCGAGCACCTGCCGCGGGTCGTCGCCCTTCTGCAGCAGCCGCAACGCGCGCTCGAGCTCGTGGCGCCGCGCCGCCTCGCCCTGCTCGCGCAGCTGCCGGATGAGCGGCACCGAGGCGCGCGCCGCCATCCAGTGCATGAACTGGCCGACCTGCGTCTCGATGATCGCCTCGGCCTGCTCGAGCGACGAACGGCGCGCGTCGAGGTTGCCCTGGACGATCGACTGCAGGTCGTCCACCGTGTACAGGAACACGTCGTCGAGCTCGGCGACCTCGGCCTCGATGTCGCGCGGCACGGCGAGGTCCACCATGAACATCGGCCGGTGCTTGCGCGCGCGCAGCGCCCGCTCCACCAGCCCCTTGCCGAGGATCGGCAGCGACGAGGCGGTACAGGACACGACGATGTCGAACTCCTGCAGCTGCTCGGGCAGCGCGCGCAGCTCGAGCGCCTGGCCGTTGAAGCGGTGCGCGAGCGCGTGCGCGCGCTCGAGGGTCCGGTTGGCGACCGCCAGGCGGGCCGGCGCCTGGGCCGCGAAGTGCGTCGCGCACAGCTCGATCATCTCGCCGGCGCCGATGAACAGCACCTTCTGGTCCTTGAGGCCGGGGAAGATGCGCGCCGCGAGCTTGACCGCAGCCGCGGCCATCGACACGCTGTTCGCGCCGACCTGGGTGGTGCTGCGCACCTCCTTGGCCACCGCGAAGCTCCTCTGGAACAGCTTGTGCAGCACCGTGCCGAGCGTGCCCGCCGACTCGGCGGTGCGCACCGCGTCCTTCATCTGGCCGAGGATCTGCGGCTCGCCGAGCACCATCGAATCCAGCCCGGCCGCCACGCGGAACGTGTGGCGCACCGCCTGGTCCCCGGGCAGCGTGTACAGGTACGGCGTGATCTCGCCCGGCTGCATGCGGTGGTACTCGGCCAGCCACTCGGCCGCCGCCCGCGGCTCGCCCGCGGAGAGGTAGAGCTCGGTGCGGTTGCAGGTGGACAGGATCGCGGCCTCGGCGATCCTGCGCCCGCGCATCAGCTCGCCGAGCGCGTCGTACAGCTTCTCGACGTGGAACACCACGCGCTCGCGCACCGGCAGCGGCGCCGTGGTGTGGCTCAAGCCGAGGGCGAAGAGGGTCACGTAGCCCGGATTTTAATCCTCATCCCAGGCCTTCTCCGGCAGCGGCAGCCCGGCGAGGTCGGCGGCGCCCAGGGGCCGGTCCGGCGCGATGCCGAGGGACTCGAGGATGAGGATCAGCTGGCGGGTGTGCTGCGCCGGATGCCACACCGTGCGCTCGAGCACGATGTGCACCGGGTGCTCGCCGAAGTAGGTCGCCATTGGCGCAGCGCAGGTCTTGTCGGGGTAGGCCGCCCACCAAGCCTTTGCCCGCTGCAGGACGCTCTCGCCATAGCGCGCGAGGTCCTCGGCGGTGAGCTTCGCGGGTGCGTCGTCGCGCATGATGCGGTCGTAGGTGAGCTCCGCACCGTCCTGCATGGATTCGAGGAAACCCTCGACGATGCGGAAGACGTGGAACGCCAGCGCCCGGATCGGGCGGTTGCGGTTGCGGAAGGGCTTGTGCAGCTCGCCCGCGGGGATCTGGCGGACGTAGCGCGCCGCGGCACTGAGCACGAGGTCGAGCTTCTGCATGAGCGCCTCCGGCGAGAGGCGTTCCTGCGGCTTGACCTTCAGGCCGAGGAAATCGATCACGTCGCCGATCGCCTGCGCGAAGACGAAGCGCTCGCCGCGCGCGACGACCGGGACGCTGCGCGCGCCGAGCTTCGCCAGCTCGTTCATCGCCGCTTCGTTGCCGTGCACGTTGATCGACTCGTAGTCGACGCCATGCCGGGTGAGGAACTCCTTGGTACG
>JAOUIL010000137.1 GCA_029883975.1 Betaproteobacteria bacterium | reverse complement strand
GCACCGCTCCTGGCGCGCGCACGAAGGCGTGGACTTCGCCGCGCCGGTGGGCACGCGCGTACGCGCGGCGGGCGACGGCACGATCGAGTTCGCGGGACGGCATGGCGGCTACGGCAACATGGTCGTGTTGCGCCATCGCGGCCAGTATTCGACGGCGTACGCGCACCTGTCGCGCTTCGCGCCGGGGCTGCGACGCGGCCAGCGCGTCGCCCAGGGTGACATCATCGGCCACGTCGGCGCCACGGGCTGGGCCACCGGGCCCCATCTGCATTACGAGTTCCGCATCGGCGGACGCGCGCGCAACCCCTACGCCGTCGCCATGCCCGCGGGCAAGCCCGTCGCGCCGGCGGATCTCGCGGCCTTCCAGTCGCGCGCCGCGCCGCTGCTCGCGCACCTCGAGCGCCTGTCGGTGCAACCGCTCGCGTTGCGGGATTGAGCGCCGAGCTCTTCGCGGGGCTGATGTCGGGCACCAGCTTCGACGGCGTGGACGCCGTGCTGGTCGATTTCGCGCAGCCGCGGCCCCGGGTCGCAGCGCATGCCTATCGCCCCTTCGAGGCGGCGTTGCGCGCCGAGCTGCACGCGCTGCAGGACGGCACGACCGGCGAGCTGCATCGTGCGGCGCTTTGCGCCAACCGGCTGGCCGGCGTCTACGCGCAGGCGGTCGGCGCCCTGCTCGCCGCAGCTTCCATCGATGCGGCGACGCTGCGCGCGATCGGCTGTCACGGGCAGACCGTGCGCCATCGCCCCGAGGCCGGCTACACGATGCAGCTCGGCAACGCCGCGCTGCTCGCCGAGCTGACGGGCGCATGCGTGGTGGCCGACTTCCGCAGCCGCGACGTCGCTGCGGGCGGCCAGGGCGCGCCCCTCGCGCCCGCCTTCCACGGCACCATGCTGCGCGCGCCCGGCGAGGACCGTGCCGTGCTCAACCTCGGCGGCATCGCCAATCTGACCTGGCTACCGGCGCAGGGCGAATTGAAGGGCTTCGACTGTGGGCCGGGAAACTGCCTGCTCGATCTGTGGGCGCAGCGTCACCTGCACTTGCCGATGGACGAAGACGGAACCTGGGCAGCGGGCGCGGCTGCCGATGCCGGGCTGCTCGACGCCATGCTCGCGGAACCGTATTTCGCGCTGCCGCCGCCCAAGAGCACCGGGCGCGACCTGTTCAACGAGTCCTGGCTGAAGGCGCACGCGGTCTCCCGGCTCGAGCCTCGCGTCGTGCAGGCGACGCTGCTCGAGCTGACGGCGCAGAGCGTTTTCCGGGCCTTGCGCACACACTGCCCTCGCGCACGGCGCCTGATCGTGTGCGGCGGCGGCGTGCGCAACACGGCCTTGATGGCGCGCCTGCGCGATCTGCTCGCCCCGGTCCCGGTGGATTCCAGTGCGGCGCACGGCATCGACCCCGGGCTGGTCGAGGCGGCCGCCTTTGCGTGGCTTGCCCGCCAAACGCTCGCCGCCCAGCCGGGCAACCTGCCCGCGGTGACGGGCGCGCGCGGCCCACGGGTCCTCGGCGCGATCTTCCCGCCCTAGAAATGCCGAGGGGGACCGAAGTCCCCCTCAGGGCAATTCCGTCGCGCGCGCGCTCAGACGGAGAACGACGAGCCGCAGCCGCAGGTGGTCTGGGCGTTCGGATTCTTGATGACGAACTGCGCGCCCTCCAGGCCTTCCTGGTAGTCGATCTCGGCGCCCACGAGGTACTGGTAGCTCATCGGATCGATCAGCAGCGTCACGCCGTCCTTCTGCATGACGGTGTCGTCCTCGTTCTGCACCTCGTCGAAGGTGAAGCCGTACTGGAATCCGGAGCAGCCGCCGCCGGAGACGAACACGCGCAGCTTCAACTCCGCGTTGCCTTCCTCCTCGATCAGCTGCTTCACCTTGCCCGCGGCATTGTCGGAAAAGACCAGTGGGGCCGGCATGTCGGTGACTGCGTTCATGCGATTCTCCGTTGTCCTGTCGTTCGGTTCTAGCGCGGCTTGTCGCCGCCCGAGGCGAGCTTCAGCTCGACGCCCTTGATCTCCGCGCCGCCGTGATGCACCAGGCGGCCTTCGACCACGGCGCCCTGCTGGATCTCCAGGTTCTTGTAATGCACGTCTCCTTTGACGCGCGAGCCGGTCTGCAGTTCCAGCGTCTCCGATGCGTTCACCGGCCCGTTGATGGTGCCATTGACGACGATGTGCGAGGCGGCCACCTCGCCGTCGATGCGCGCCTGCTCGGAAATGACAAGCGTCCCCGGCTGGTCCGGCAGCGCGGCCACGTTGCCGCGCACCGCGCCGTCGACGCGCAGGCCGCCGCTGAAGAACACGTTGCCCTCGATGCGCGTGGTCGCGCCGATCAGGCTGTCAATGCGGCTCTGGGGCTTGGGGCTCTTGGTGAACATGTGCTCGGTTCCTCATCCGGGCGTCGCAGTTTGCGCCGCCTTGATCTGCTCCGATCCTGCCTCGTACACGCGTACCTGGACGTTCTCGACCCGCGCCTTCGGATCCACCCGGAAGATTCCTTCGACGCGGTGGAAGTGCCTGAATGTCAAGCGGAAAGCCGCTGCGCTGGGGTCGCCCGCCTCAGGAAAAGTCATCATAGCATTATTGCCCCCCTCCGTCAGGCTGACGACCAGCTCGAGCCGGCCCTGGAAGTCCCGGTCGCGCCGGCTCCCCGGGGCGAGCAGCAGCAGCAGCCGGTAGCGATACTCCCCGGGCAACACGTCCGGAACGACGCTGAAGCGGTTGATGGACAGCGGGTTCGCGGTGCGCGACTCCGCCGACAGCATGCTCTCGAAGATGGCCAGCTCTTCGCGCAGCCGCGCCGTCTCCTGCTCCAGGCCGCGGATCTGCTGCGCGAGCTTCAGCTGCGCCGTGCGCTCGATCGACAGCCGGCTCTCGGCGGCATTGGCCACGGCGCGCAGGCGCTCGAGCTCGCCGCGCGTCGCCTGCAGGTCGCGGCGCGCCTCCGCCAGCTCGTTCGCGACCTCGCTGCGGTCGAAGCCGGCGAAGCGCCGCCCGGCGTCGTACATCCACGCGGCCAGCACCGCAGCGCACGCCAGCACCAGGATCAGGCCCGCCCAGCGCCAGTACCAGGCGACCTCCGAGCGCACGGCCACGCGCGGCGCCGCGATGCCGAACCGCTGTCGCAGCTTGTAGAACCTGTCGGTGACGCGCGCTCTCACGAGGGTTGGATCATGCATTGGCCTCGCACGAAAAACAAAAAGGCCGCCTGGCGGCGGCCTTCTCGCGTGCAGCGTGCAGCGGGCGTGCTCAGCGCTTCGAGTACTGCTTGCGCTTGCGCGCCTTGTGCAGGCCGACCTTCTTGCGCTCGACCTCGCGCGCGTCGCGCGTCACCAGGCCCGCGGCGCTCAGCGCCGGCTTGAGACCGGCGTCGAACTCGACCAGCGCGCGCGCGATGCCGTGGCGCACGGCACCCGCCTGGCCGTTCTCGCCGCCGCCGAACACGTTGACGTTGATGTCGAACGTCGACACGTTCTTCGTCAGCTCGAGCGGCTGGCGCACGATCATGCGCCCGGTATCGCGCGAGAAGAACTGCTCGATCGGCTTGCCGTTGACGATGATCTGCCCCTTGCCGGGCTTGAGAAAGACGCGGGCCACCGCGCTCTTGCGCCGTCCCGTGCCGTAGTAGTAGTCGCCGACCATGGTTTGCTTCCTCAGATCTCGAGTGACTTGGGCTGCTGCGCCGCGTGCGGGTGCGTCGCCGCGCCGTACACCTTCAGCTTCTTCAGCATGGCGTAGCCGAGCGGCCCCTTGGGCAGCATGCCCTTCACGGCCTGCTCCAGCACCCGCCCCGGATGGCGCGCCTGCATCTTGGCGAAGTTGGTTTCGCGCAGGCCGCCGGGATAGCGCGTGTGCCGGTAGTACTTCTTGTCCTCGGCCTTGCGGCCGGTGACGCGGATCTTCGCCGCGTTCACCACGACGATGTAATCGCCCGTGTCCACGTGCGGGGTGTATTCCGCCTTGTGTTTGCCGCGCAGGCGCGCGGCGATCTGAGAGGCGAGGCGACCGAGCACCTTGCCGTCGGCATCGACCAGAAACCAGCCGTGCGTCACGTCCTGAGGCTTGGCGGAGAAAGTCTTCATGTGGCGAGCGAGAAAAGGCGCGGATTTTAGGCGACGCCGCGCTCAGCGTCAAACCCTTGTTGCGGCAAAAAAAAGCGCAACCCAGGGAGTTGCGCTGAATCCACCAAAGGAGGAGGGTGGAGGAGACAAAAACAGTTGGGCCACCTGCGACGCCCATCACTTGAGCGCAGTATGCACCTGCTCATGCTGCGATGCAATGCACCGAATGCGAAACAATCCCGTCGCTTGCATATCATGACCTTATATTTGTCAAAGTAATGTTTATCAACATATTTATAGAACATTTTTCCAGAATCACCGGCAGCCGAATTCTCTGCCAATGATTCTGGAATCTCTGAAATGTTGCTTTGCACAATTCATTGATTTCACGGGAGATTGTCGATGGAGTGTACAGTCCGCTGGTCTGGTTCCGGGATGTCTTTCATTGCCGAGACCGGCAGCAACCACGTGCTCGTCATGGATGGCGCCGTAGAAGGTGGCGGGCGCAATCTTGCGCCGCGTCCAATGGAGACGGTACTGGCGGGGACCGGCGGCTGCACCGCCTATGACGTGGTCGTGATCCTGAAGAAGAGCGGCCAGGACGTCCCG
>JAOUIL010000068.1 GCA_029883975.1 Betaproteobacteria bacterium | reverse complement strand
CTCCAGGCCCGCGACCGAAGGCTCCTCCAGCGCGCGCAGGGCGACCGAGAAGCGCCCGCCCTTCATCGCCAGCGTCTGCATGCCCTGCGAAACCGCCGCCGACAACGCTTGTGCCGCCGTGCGGCGCTTCGCGGAGAGCTTCTTCGCCGCAGCGCCATAGCGCGCCGCGGCGGCATCCCCCTCCTTGTGCAGCGCCTCGGGGCTCGCTGCGAGCGCCAGGTCCTTCAGGCGCTGCCGCGTCGCTTCGGCCAGATCCGGCAAGGCTTCCGGCCGCACCCGATAGCGCCGGCCGGCAGCATGCAGCGCCTCGATGCGCCCCTCTACCTCTCGCAGCGCTTCCGGATCGAGCTCGACGCCGGAGGCGTACTGGCGCAACTCGCGCATGGCTTCGGCCGCCTGCGCCTCGGCCGACGCGAGCAGGTCGACGACGGGCGCCAGGCGCGCGTCGTGCTCCGCGAGCGCGCGCAGGCGCGCGGCGACTGCGGCGAGCTGGCTCAGGCCGGCGCCTTCGCCCTCGGATAGGGCCTCGAGCGCCGACTGCGCGCCGGCGAGCAGGCTGGAGCCGTGCTGCAGGCGGCGATGCTCGGCCGCGAGCGCCTCCCACTCCCCGGGCCGCGGCGCGAGCTTGTCGAGGAGCGCGCGCCTTTCCTCGAGCTCCGCTCTCTCCGCCTCCTGCTGCGCGAACTGCTGCACGGCCTGCGCCGCGAGCGCCTGCAGGCGCTGCCACTCCCGGTACGCCGCGGCGCAGTCGCGCGCCAGTGCGTCCGCGCCGCCGTGCGCGTCCAGCAGCGCCCGCTGCGCGGCCGGGCGCAGCAGCGACTGGTGCTCGTGCTGCCCGTGGATGTCGACCAGCTGCTCGCCCGCTTCGCGCAGCTGCGCGAGCGTCGCCGGATGCCCGTTGATGAAGCAGCGCGAGCGCCCGCCGCGCTCCAGCGTGCGCCGCAGGATCAGGCTGCCGGGGTCGCCCTGCAGCCCGGACTCTTCCAGCCAGGCCTGCAGCGGCGCGTTCGGGGCGAGGTCGAACTCGGCCGCCAGCTCGGCGCGCTCCGCGCCTTCGCGCAACTGGGCCGCTTCCGCGCGCCCGCCGACCAGCAGCTCGAGCGCATCGACGAGGATCGACTTGCCGGCCCCGGTTTCCCCGGTCAGCACCGTGTAGCCGGCGCCCGGCTCCAGCTCGACGCGCTCGGCGATCACGAAATCGCGCACCGACAGTACCCGCAGCATGGCCTCAGTCCGGGTCCGGGTCCTTCTCCGCGGCCTCGCCCCATGAGAGCTTCTCGCGCAGCATGGCGAAGTAGCTGTAGCCGGGCGGATGGACGAAGCGGATGGAGTGCGCCGCGCGCCTGAGGACCAGGCGGTCGCCCTGCGCGAGCTCGGTGAGCGCCAGGCCGTCGAAGTGCGCGCGCGCATCCAGGGCGCGCAGCAGCGACACCTCGATCACGCTGCGGTCGCTGACGCTCACCGGCCGGGCCGAGAGCACGTGGGGGTTGAGCGGCACCAGCGCGAAGGCGGCCACGCCGGGCTGCAGGATCGGCCCCTGCGCGGAGAGCGCGTACGCCGTCGAGCCGGTCGGCGTGGCCACGATCAGTCCGTCCGCGCGCAACGCGTAGACGTACTCGCCGTCGATGCGCACCTCGACCTCGATCAGGCGGCCCTGCGACCCCTTGCCCACGACCGCCTCGTTGAGCGCGACCGTGCGCAGCACGCGCGTCGCGCCGCGCAGCACCTCGGCATCGAGCAGCGCGCGCTCCTCCATGGCGTACTTGCCGTCCAGGATGGCGCCGACCGACGCCTGCATGTCCTGCAGCGCGATGTCGGTCATGAATCCCACGCGCCCCTGGTTGATGCCGGCGAGCGGCACCTGGTGGTGCGCCAGGCTGCGGGCCGCGGCCAGCATGGTGCCGTCGCCGCCCAGGACCATCGCCAGGTCGGCGAAGGCCCCGATGCGCTCCACGTCGAGTGCGTCCTCGCCGTCGCCGATGCGCGCCGCCGTCTCGCGCTCGACCCGTACCTCGCAGCCGCGTGCGCGCAGAAAGGCGCGCAGCGCGCGCAGCGAGTCGGCGATTTCCGGCGTGTGCTTGCCGATCAGCGCGATGCGCGAGAACGCCGGCTTGGGCATCGCGGCATTCTAACCGCATGTGTAGAATGCAACGCATGCTCGATCAACGCGCGCAACTGCTGCTGAAGACGCTGATCGAGCGCTACATCGCCGAGGGTCAGCCGGTCGGCTCGCGCACCCTTTCGCGGCATTCCGGGCTCGACCTGTCGCCGGCCACGATCCGCAACGTGATGGCGGACCTGGAGGAGCTCGGCCTGATCGCCAGCCCGCACACCTCGGCCGGGCGCGTGCCCACGCCCGCCGGCTACCGCTTCTTCATCGACTCGCTGCTGGTGGTCAAGCCGCTCGATTCTCGCGAGCTGCACCGGCTCGAGGACCAGCTGCACCCGGACAACCCGCAGCGCGCCATCCAGTCCGCGTCGCAGCTGCTCTCGCAGCTCACCAAGTTCGCCGGCGTGGTGATGACGCCGCGCCGCCGGGCGCTCGCCTTCCGCCAGATCGAGTTCCTGCGCCTGTCGGAGAAGCGCGTGCTGCTCATCATCGTCACGCAGGACGGCGACGTGCAGAACCGCGTGCTGTTCACCGAGCGCGACTACACGCCGGCCGAGCTGGTGTCGGCCGCCAACTACCTCAACCAGAACTACGGCGGACAGAGCTTCGAGGACGTGCGGCAGCGGCTGCAGCAGGAACTGCGCGAGATCAAGCAGGACATGATGCACCTCATGAACGCGGCGCTCGAGGCGGGCAACCGCGCCATGGCGGAAGGGCCGGAGCCCTACGTGCTCTCGGGCGAGCGCAACCTGCTCACCGTGCAGGACCTGTCGCACGACCTGCGGCGGCTGCGGCAGCTGTTCGACCTGTTCGAGCACAAGACCACGCTGCTGCAGATCCTCGACCTGTCGCTGCGCGGCCAGGGCGTGCAGGTGTTCATCGGCGGCGAGTCCGGCGTCTCGGCGCCCGACGACGTGGCCGTGGTGAGCGCCCCGTACAAGGTGGACGGCGAGGTCGTGGGCACCGTCGGCGTGATCGGGCCGGCGCGCATGGCGTACGACCGCGTGGTGCCGGTCGTCGACATCACCGCGAAGCTCCTGTCGAGCGCGCTGTCCAAGCCCTGAACGGCATCCTGCTCGTCAATCTCGGCACGCCGGCGGCACCGACGCCGGCCGCGGTGCACGCCTATCTGGCCGAGTTCCTGTCCGACCCGCGCGTGGTCGAGCTGCCGCGCTGGCTTTGGCTGCCGGTCCTGCACGGCATCGTGCTGCGGCGCCGGCCGGCGCAGTCCGCCGAGAAGTACGCCAAGGTCTGGACCGACGAGGGCTCGCCGCTCGCCGTGCACACTGCGCGGCAGGCGCGCCTGCTGCGCGAGGCCACGGGACTGCGGGTCGAGTACGCCATGCGCTACGGGGAGCCCGCCATCCCCGCCGTGCTAAGCCGCATGCCCGCCGGGACGCGCGTCGTCCCGCTGTACCCGCAGTACGCCCGCAGCACGACCGAGTCGGTGCGCGACGTCGTCGGCCGCGACGTCGAGTTCGTCGAGCAGTTCCACGAGCACCCCGCCTACATCGCCGCGCTGGCCGCGCTCGTCACCGAGCTGCCGGACGTGCTGGTCATGAGCTTTCACGGGCTGCCGCAGCGCGCGGTGGATCGCGGCGACCCTTACCAGTCCCAGTGCCTGCGCACCGCCGACCTGCTCGCACGCGCACTGCGCCTGCGGCCCGAACAGTTTCGCGTCACGTTCCAGTCCCGCTTCGGGCCCGCGCGCTGGCTGCAGCCCTACACCGCCGACGTGCTCGCCGAGCTGGGGGCGGCGCGCACCCGCCGCGTGCACGTCATCTGCCCGGGTTTCGTCTCCGATTGCCTGGAAACGCTGGAGGAGATCGCGCTCGAGGGCGGCGCGATCTTCCGCGCGGCGGGCGGCGGCGAATACCGCGCGCTGCCCTGCCTGAACGAGTCGCCGGCCTGGATCGCGGCGCTCGCGGCGATCGCTACTTCTTCGGCCTGACCTTGTCGTCGACCTTCTTGTGCGCCTTGCCGACACTTTCGGCGACCGCGTTGCCCGCGCGATCGAGGGCGCGCCCGGTCGCCTTGGCGCCGCGCTCGATCGCCTTGCCGGCCTTCTGCATGCCGCGCTCCACCGCGTTGTCCGCGGCCGCGGCAGGCAGCGCCGCCGCCATCATCAACAGCACCAGTCTTCTCACCTGAAGTCCTCCTAGCCGCGCGCCGCCAGCTGCAGGTTGGCGTGCATGAGGCGATCGACCAGCACGCGCATGAACGCCTTGTTGCACGCCACCTGGCAGGCGTCGGTGGCCGCGCGCAGCGCCGCGACCTTGATCTCGATCACCGTGATGTCGCCGAGCGTGGTGATGGTGGTGGTGCGCCGCTCCACGCGGTCGTCGAAGTACAGGATCTGCCCGAAGCACCCGCCGCGCTTGATGGTGTCGACGGTCTTGCCCGACAGCGTCACGCCGACCGTGCCCGACACCAGCAGGTAGAAGCTCTCGCCCTGGTCGCCCTCGCGCACCACCGCCGTGCCGGCGGGGATCTTCTTCCACGAGCCGATGCGCACCACTTCCCAGAGCGCGACGTCGCCGAAGTCCTCGAAGAACGCCATCTGCCGCAGCTCGTTGAACTTCGCCGAGTCGGAGACGCCCGAGACGCGCAGCGCGCCGAATGCCTGGCTGAGGTCCTTGCCGAAGTCGAGCCAGGAGCGGTAGCGCAGCGCCGGATCCTTGTGGATGGCGTTCATCACGATCTGGTCGAGCAGCGGCGGCAGGTCGGGCCGCAGCGTCGACGGCCGCGCCGGCGGCGTGTTGAGGATCGCGTAGGTGAGCGCCGCCTGGGTCCTCGCCTGATAGGGCAGGCGGCCGGTGAGCAGCCGGTACATGGTGACGCCGAGCGAGTAGATGTCGGTCTGGTGCGTCAGCGGCTCCATGCGGATCTGCTCGGGCGACATGTAGGCCGGCGAGCCCACGCCCGAGAGCTGCGTCGTCTCCTGCCCGACGCGCTGCTGGAACGAGGCGCCGAAGTCGCTCACCTTGGTCTCGCCCGCGGCCGAGAGCAGGATGTTGCCCGGCTTGATGTCGCGGTGGATGACGCCGTGCTGGAAGGCGTACTCCAGCGCGCGGATGCACTTGAAGATGATCTCCACCACCTTGTCGAGCGGCAGCAGCGTGGCGACGTCGGCGTGCGCGTCGAGCGCGGTGCCGGCGATGTACTCCATCACCAGGTAGCTGTGGTCGGGCTCGGCGACCGCATCGAGGATGTCGACGATGTGCGGATGGTTGAGCTTGCCGGCGAGCGACGCCTCCGTGAGGAACGCCTTGTGCATCATGCGCTCGGTCTGCGGGTCGGCGTGCTGGTCGAACAGGAACACCTTGATCGCCACCTCGCGGTTGGCGAACGGGTCGCGCGCCAGGTACACGTGGCTGGTGGCGCCCCGGCCGATCTCGCGCAGGATCGGGTACTTGCCGACCTGCACCTGGGCGTCGAAGGATGCGGCGGCGCCGCCGCCGCGGGCGTCAGGCCGCGGCAGCATGCGATCCCGGCGCGATCAGCGCAGCGATATGCCGCAGCAGGTCGGCCTCCGAGTACGGCTTGCCGAGGAACGCGTTGACGCCCAGTTGCGCCGCCTGGTTGCGGTGCTTGTCCGCGGTGCGCGAAGAGATGACGACGATGGGCAGATGCCGGGTGACCGGGTCGCTGCGCACGTGGCGCGCGAGGTCGAAGCCGTCCATGCGCGGCATCTCGATGTCGACCAGCAGAATCGAGGGCAGCACGGTCTTCATCTGCTCGAGGGCGTCGACGCCGTCCTTGGCCGTGATCACTTGGTAGCCCTCGCGCTCCAGCAACCGGCCGGTCGCCTTGCGCACCGTCAGCGAATCGTCCACCACCATGACCACCGGCTGCACCGAGACCTGCGGCATCTGCGCCGGCCCCGCCGTGCCCACGGCGCGGCCGCGCTGCGCGAGCGCCACCGGATTGACGATCAGCGCGATGGCGCCGTCGGCGAGCACCGTGGCGCCCGCGACGCCCGGCACGCGCGCGAGCTGCGGGCCGATGCCCTTGACGACGATCTCCTGGTTGCCGACCAGCTCGTCCACGTGCAGCGCGATGCGCTGGGCGCCGCTGCGCACCAGCAGCACCGAGTGGTATCCCAGCTGCGCGGCCGCGGCGCCCGTGCCGAGCAGCTGCGCGAGCCCGAACAGGGGATAGGCTCGGTCCTGGAACTGCACTTCGCCCGCCGCATAGAGCCCCGCCAGCGCGTCGGCCTTGAGCCGCAGCACCTGCTCCACCATGGCCGAGGGCACCGCCAGCACGCTGGCGCCGGCCCGCACCAGCACCGCCTGGGTAACTGCCAGCGTCAGCGGCAGGTAGATGGTGAACGTCGTGCCCTCGCCCGCGCGGGTCGCCAGCTCGACGCGGCCGCCGATCGCCGTTACCTCGTTGCGCACCACGTCCATGCCGATGCCGCGCCCGGCCAGCTCGGTGACGGTCTCCGCGGTCGACAGCCCGGAGGCGAAAATGAGCTGCGCCAGCGCCGCCGGGTCCTCGGCCGCCTCCGGCGCGAGCAGCCCGCGCTCCTCGGCCCGGCGCCGCAGCCGCTCGAGCGCGATGCCCGCGCCGTCGTCGCTCACCGTGAGCACGATCTCGTTGCTTTCCTGCCGCAGCTGCACCTGGATGCGCCCGCCCGGGGGCTTGCCCGCCGCCGCGCGCGCCTCGGGCGCCTCGATGCCGTGGGCGAGCGCGTTGCGCAGCATGTGCTCGAGCGGCGCGCCGATGCGCTCCAGCACGCTGCGGTCGAGCTCCACCTGGCTGCCCTGGATGTCGAGCTCCGCCTGCTTGCCGAGCTCGCGCGCCGTCTGGCGCACGACGCGGTACAGGCGCTCGTCGAGCACCGAGAACGGCACTGCGCGCATGCGCATCAGCTCCTGCTGCAGGTCGCGGCTGGTGCGCGCCTGCTGCGAGAGCGCGGCGTCGGTCTCACCGAGGCTGCGCAGCAGCGCCTGCTGGATCGAGGCCGCGTCGTGCAGGCTTTCCGCCATCAGGCGCGTCAGCTCCTGCAGGCGCGTGTAGCGGTCGAACTCCAGCGGATCGAACTCCCGGTCGCGCTCCTCGACCACCGACAGGCGCGACTGCATCTGGCTGTCGGCCTGGACTTCGACCTCGCGCAGCTGCGTGCGCAGGCGCGCGATGCTCTCGCTCAGGTCGGTGATCGACTGCTTGACCGCGCGCAGCTCGCCCTCGATGCGCGCGCGCGCGATGCTGACCTCGCCCGAATCGTTGATCAGGTGATCGAGCGTATCGGCGTTGATGCGCAGCATGGCCGCAGGGCTGGGCAGCGGCGGCTCGGCGCGCGCCGCCGGCGCGGGCTCCTCGCGCGCCTGCGCCGCGACGCCCGGCTCGGCGCCCGACGCCATGCGCTCCAGGTCGACGCTCAGTCGGTCCATCCTCTCTTCCAGCTCGGCGAACAGCGCCGCGTCCCAGGCACCCGCCTCGGCGGCCTGCTCGATGCGCGTTTCCATCAGGTGCGTCAGCTCACCCAGGCGGATGGCGCCGGCCATGCGCGCGCTGCCCTTGAGCGTATGCAGGGCTCGCTGCAGCGACTGCATGGCGCGCTGGTCCTGCGGATCGGCCTTCCAGTCGCGCATTTCCCCGCCGATGACGGGCATGAGCTGCTGCGCCTCCTCCAGGAAGATCGGCATCAGCTGCGCGTCGATGTCGTCGCGCAGCGCGCGCTTGTCGCGCCCGGCGGGCTCAGGTGCTGCGGACGGCGCAGGCGGCGCCCGGTCCGGCTTCGCCTGGGCGAGCGCGCGCAGGCGGCGCACCAGCTCGTGCAGGCCCTGCACGAGCGCCGGCGCCGCCGGAGGCGATTCGCGCCGCGCCAGCGCCTCGGCCATGGCGCGCAGGTTGGTGACCGCCACCTGCACCATGCCGGCGTCGGCCGCCGCTGTACGGGGGGCGTGCGGCATCCACTGCTCGAGCGCTTCGGCCAACTCGGCGACCTGGCCGAAGCCGACGGTACGCGAGCTGCTGGCCAGCGTGTGCGCAGCGCGCACGAACGCGTGCGGCGCTTCGCTGCCGACCCTGCGCCGCCATTCCGCGCACCGCGCCTCCAGCGTGGCCGCGTGCTGCGCCGCCTCGCGCATGTAGATCTCGAAGAAGCTGCGCGCCAGGCGCAGGCCGCCGATCTCGATTTCCTCCGGCTCCGGCGCCGGGGCGGCAGGTTCCGCTTCACGCGGCGTCGCCTCCGCAGGCGCTGCGGCAGCCTCGGGCTCGGGCGGCGGCGCTTGCGGCTCGCGCGCCACCGGCTGCGAAGCAAGCAGGAAATCCAGCACCTCGCCATCGGTCGGAGCGAGCGCGGGCGCCGGCTCCGCCTCGGCCGCCGGCACGGGCGCGGCCTGGACCGGCGGCGTGGCGAGCGCCTCGGCCTGCAAGCCCTCGGTCCGCAGCGCGCGCGCCTGCGCGACCAGCGCCTCGGCGTCGACCTCCCGCGTCAGGCCGCCGGAGCGCAGCTGCCCCACCCAGTCCGCAAAGGCGCCACTCGCCTCCTCGACGAGCGCGAGGAGCGGTGCCGACGCCGGCCACTGCTGCTCGAGCCAGCGGTTCAGCACTTGCTCGAGCTCCCAGGCGACCTCGGCCAGGTCCATCAAGCCGACCATGCGACCGCTGCCCTTGAGCGTATGGAACGCGCGCCGGATGACGGTCAGCGCGTCGCGGTCGTAAGGTTGCGCGCGGCACTGCGGCAACGCGCCGTCCACCGCCGCAAGCACGTCGCCCGCCTCCTCGAGGAACACCGAGAGCAGCTCGGAGTCGACCGCGCGGCGTTCCACGGCGTCGCCCGCAGCCGCCTGGGCCGCGGGCGCGGCGAGCGCCGCCGCGGCCGCGCCGGCGATCTGCGCGGCATCCGGCGGCGGCTCCGGCGCCTCGGCCGCCTTCAGCGCAGCCACCGGCAGCACGACGGTCGAATCCATCTTCCCGGGCGCCGCGGGCGCGTGCGCCTTCTCGTATCGGCGGAAGAACAGCTCGATCGCCTCCTCTTGCGGCGGACGTCCCTGCAGGCAGGGATCGAGAAAGAAGCCGACGCTCGACAGGCCCTCGGCGATCCAGTCCATGTCGTGCGCGTCGAGGTCGTCGTGCGCCGGATCGGCGCACGCGGCGATCCACTGCTCGCACAGCGGGATGACCTGCGCGGCACGCTCGAACTCCAGCACCTCCAGCGCGCCGTGGATCTGGTGCAGGTGCGGGCCGAGCGTGTGCAGCGTCTCGCGCTTCGCGGCGTCGCGCGCAAAGCCATCGAGCACCTTCTCCACGTGCCTCAGGTTGGCAGCGATCTCGCGCGCCACCTGGGCGCGCAGCTGCAGCGCGCCGATGCGCTCGCTCAGGTCAGCGCGCAGGCCGGCCGGCGGCTCGCCGCTGGTCGACTTGCCGTCGGCCGCGTCCAGCAGCCAGCCGCCCATGATGGCGATCTGCTCGCCCAGGTCGGACGCGGGATCGGCGAAGCTCTCCACGACACCCTCGGCCAGCAGGAACGCCGAGGCCATCTCGATGACCATGTACTGGTTCTGCGGCTCGTAGGGGTCGGGCAGTCGCGCGGCGACGAGCGCCACCGCGTCGAGCAGCTTCACCAGGTGGGGATTGCCGAGCTCGACCGCCTTGGCGCGGAAGTCGGCGATCAGCTCGCGAAACCGCGGCGCGCTCTTCGCCTCGCCGGAGATGTACTGCAGCCACATGCTCTTCAGCGCCTCAAGGCGCGAGCGCAGGTCGGCGAGCGCCGGCTGCAGCCAGTCCATGTCGAGCTCCATGCCGGCGCCGGGCTGCGCGTCCGGGAACAGGCTGTCGAGCAGGTAGAGCTGCTTCACTTCGCGCACGCGCGGCGTGACCGGCATGCGTTTCGCCACGGCATACAGCACGTCGCGCAGCAGGGCGTCGCGCGCGGACGGCGCGCCGGCCGCCATGTCGCGCATCAGCAGGTCGAGCCGATGCAGGACCGGCCGGGCACCCTGCAGCCAGGCCGCGTCCGCCGGCGCCTCCAGCCCGTCGACCAGCGCGCCGGCAGCCCACCATAGCGCGCAGGCGTCCGGCGCATGCGCGGATACCTGGTGCATCGCGTCCATTGCCTGGCGCACTTCCTGCACGCCACCCTGCTGCTTGAGCAGCGCCAGCATGCCGCGCTGGAACAGCGCGCGCTGCGCCTGCACGAACGCGCGCAACTCCTCCGGCGGCAGCGCGCGCGCCTCCGCCGGGGCCGGCGCCTGCAGCGTCAGGTCCGGGAAGAAGAGATCCTTTTCCGACGGCGTCTCGTCGCCGCGCAGGGCGCGCAGCTCGCGGTACATCGGCCAGAGCCGCAGCGGCACGTTGGCCTGGCCACCTTCCAGGCCATCGACGAACTCCTTCAACGCCTGCACGGCCCGGTCGAGCACCGCCATGGTCGCCGCGGAAGGACGTGCGGCCTCCTGCCGTTCGAACCCCGCCTCGATGGCTTCGCAGAACGCGGTCGCGCCTGCCAGCCCGACCATGCGCAGCGCGCCGGCAACCTGGTGCAGGTGCTCGGCGCACGGCGCGAGCACCGAGGGGTCCTCCGGCTCCGCGACGAAACTGGCGATGCGCTCGCGCACACGCGCCAGCGCCTGGTTCACCTCGGTGGTGATCCAGGACAGGATGGTCGCGGAGGCGCTGCCCACGGGCGGCTCAGGCCAGCTTGAATCCCGCCACCGACGACTTCAGGCCGTCGGCCAGCGCGGTGAGGCGCTCCGCGGATGCCGCGGTGCGCTGCGTGCCATCCGTCGTCATGCGCGTGATGGCCAGGATCTCGTTCATGGCCGCGGCCACGCGGCCGGCCGAGGCCGCCTGCTCCTGGGTGGCGCTGGAGATCGAGCCGATCAGCGCCGCGAGCTGGTTGGAGACCTGCTCGATCTCGCGCAGCGCGCGGTCCGCTTCGTCCGCCGTGCGCGTGCCTTCGACCACGCCGCGCGTGCTGCGCTCCATGGCCTCGACCGCGTCCTGCGTGTCGCGCTGGATCGACTTGACGATGGCGCCGATGTGCTTGGTGGCCTCGGCGGAGCGTTCCGCGAGGCGCTGCACCTCCTCCGCCACCACGGTGAAGCCCCGGCCCGCCTCCCCGGCGGAGGCCGCCTGGATGGCGGCATTCAGCGCCAGCACGTTGGTCTGCTCCGTGATGTCCGAGATCAGCTGCACGATCTCGCCGATCTCCTGCGAGGACTCGCCCAGCCGCTTGATGCGCTTGGAGGTCTCCTGGATCTGGTCGCGGATGTCGTTCATGCCGCGGATAGCGTTCTGCACCGCCTGCGCGCCCTTCTCGGCGACACTGAGCGAGGCCTGCGCCACCTTGGCGGAATCGGTGGCGCTGCGCGACACGCCGGTCATCGACTGCGCCATGCGCGTGACCGACTGGCCGGTGTCCTGGATCTCCTCGGCCTGCTTCTGCGCGGCCTGCAGCAGCTGCGTGGACGTGGAGCGGGCCTCCGTCGTCGCCGCGGTCACCTGCTGCGCGACGCTGGTGATGCCCTCCACCAGGCGGCGCAGCTCGTCGATGGTGTAGTTGATCGAATCGGCGATCGCGCCGGTGATCTCCTCGGTCACCTGCGCGCGCGCCGTCAGGTCGCCGTCCGCCAGGTTGCCGATCTCGTCGAGCAGCCGCAGGATGGCCTGCTGGTTCGCCCTGTTCTGGCGCTCGCTTTCCTCCGCCCGGCGCCGGCTGTCGTCGATGTACGTCTTGCCGATAAGCAGCAGCACGGCGAGCGCCAGCGCGGCCAGCACGGCGAGCGCCAGGTAGTTGACGGCGCGCTCCCCGAGCAGCTGCTCATAGCCGCGGCCGAGCCCCTCCGCGGCCTGCAGCAGCGCTTCGCTGTCCTTGAAGATGTCGAACGCCGCCCGCTTCGCGTCCACCAGCTGCGCCTGGCCGCCGAGGATGTCGCCCACCGCGCGCCGGTAGTCCTCGAACGCCTTTTGCAGCTCGCCCAGCTTGCCGCGCATCTCGGCGTCCGCGACGCGCTCGATGCGCAGCACGTCGCTTCCCTGCAGCAGGCCCTGCAGCGTGTCGCGGAACGTGTTGGTGTCCTTGCCCAACAGGAAGGCGACCTCCGGGTCGACCTCGTTTTCGGCGAGCATGGTGTTCGCGTTCTTCGCGATGCGCTGCGACAGCATCATCAGCTGCGCCGAGATCGCGTTCTGCCGGGCCGAGCCGCGCGTCTGCACGCTGAGCGCGGCGACCTCGTCGGTCAGCTCCTGCAGGGCCGGGTTGTTGGCGTTGATGAAGCGCACCGCGCGCCCCAGGGCGATGAGGTTCTTTTCCTCGCCGATCACCAGCGCCGCGTTGGCCTCCGTCTTGCCCCACTCGCGGTCCAGCGCGTTGAGCAGCGGCTGCACGCTTGCCGGCGTGGGCGGAAGCTCGGCGCCGCCGCTTTCGCCGCCGAAGGCGAGAAGCCGGATGAGCGCGGAGAACTCGTCCCGGCTGCCGCGCAGCTGCTTGAAGGCATCGGGGTTGCCCTGCGAGGCCTGCTGCGCCGCCTTGGCCAAGCGCTGCGACAGCGTCTGCATCTTGCCCGTGCTGGCGATGTAGATGGTGCCGAACGTGCCCTGGCGCGTGTCGATGACCACGGCCGCGGCCATCGCCGCGAGCAGCACGACGAGTGCGCCGATCAGCAGCTGCAGCCGGCGCCCGATCGGCAGCCGCGCCCCGCCCCCGCTCCCGCCCAGTTTGATTGCCATGGCCTCTCCCCTATCGCAAGAATCTGCCGCCGCGGCCGATGATCGTCAGGTCGACGAATTTCGAGCCGGCGTGATTGGTCGGCGAGTAGCTGACGAAGAACCCGCCGAGATCGACGTCCTGCATCCTCTCCAGCGCCGCGATGTAGCCCTCGCGCGTCAGGCCGCGGCCCGCCCGGCGCAGCCCCTCGACCGCCACCTTGGCCGACAGAAAGCCCTCCATCGCGCTGAAGTTGTAGTCCTTGAACCCGGCCTTGGCCGAGAGCTCCTGGTACTCCTTGACGACCGGCACGGCCCTGCCCCACGGGAACGGCACGACCTGCGAGATGGCCACGCCGACGCCGTCCTTGCCGAGCGCGTCGGCGAGCGCCTTGCTGCCGACGAACGACACGTTGTAGAACGTGGCGCCGCTGCCGGCCTTCTTCATCTGCCGCACGAACTCGGCGATCGACGTATAGGCGCTGATCATCACCACGGCGTCGGGCTTGACTGCGTGGATCTTCTTCACCGCCTCCTCCACCTTCACCGTGTTGCGCTCCACCGTGCCCAGCGCCGAGATCTTCAGGTTGCGCTTTTTCATCGCGATCTCGGTGCCGGTGAGCCCCGCCTTGCCATAGGCGTCGTCCTGGTAGAACACGGCGACGTTGCGGCCGCCGATCGACACGATCTGCTCGACGATCTTCTCGGTCTCGTCGTAGTAGCTGGCGCGCACGTGGAACACGTAGCGGTTGAACGGCACTCGCAGCGCCTCCGCGCCCGTGAACATGCCGACCAGCGGCACCTTCGCCTGCGTGAGCACCGGCACGTGCACCACGCCCGTCGGCGTGCCGACGTAGCCGATGAGCGCGAACACCTTGTGCTCCTCGATCAGCTTCTTCGTCGCGCCCGGCGCGACCGAGGCCTCGTAGCGGTCGTCTTCCGTCACCAGCTCGATCCTGCGGCCGTGCACGCCGCCCTGCGCGTTCACGTGGTCCAGGTACGCCCGGATGCCGTTGCGCATCTGGATGCCGAGCTGCGCGGCCGGGCCGGAGAACACGGCCGCCTGCCCGAGCAGGACCTTGTCGCCGCTCACGCCGGTTTCGGCGAACGCCGGCAGGGCCAGCGCCGCCACGAGGCCCGAGAGCAGGATCACCATGTGTCGCTTCATGCCGCCCTCCGTAGAGTTGCGTCGATTCATGCGGCCACGCTCAGGAACTCCAGGTCCTGCACCAGGAGCGCCAGGTCGAGCTCGCGCCAGTGCTCGCCCTGCGCATCGTCGTACTCGGCCCTGAGCCAGGGCGCGTGCACCTCGGCGCGAGCGCGCGCGCTCAGCTGCTCTTCGCCGCGCAGGCCGAGCGAGCGCTCGACGAGCAGCGCGCACCCCATGCGAAAGCGCTCGTTGAGCAGCACCAGCCGCGCCTGCTCTCCCGGCGCGGTGGCGCCCAGGCCGAGAAAGGCACCGAAGTCGATCACGCTCACCAGGTTGCCGCGGATGCTGGCCACGCCCCTGAACCAGGGGCGCGTCAGCGGCACCGGCGTCACGGCGGGGACCGGGAGCACCTCGCCCGCATCGCGCAGATCGACCAGCCAGCGCTGGCCGCCCGCCTGCACGCCAAGCTTGGAGGCGACCCGCGCGCTTCCGGCCTCCTGCAGGCGGGCCGCGAGGTCGCGCTGGTAGTCCCTGAGGGAGAGGCGGGTCGCCACTAGCCGAGCGCCGCGATCTTGGCCAGCAAGTCCGCCGCGTCGACCGGCTTCACGATGTAGTCGCGCGCGCCCTGGCGCAGGCCCCAGATGCGGTCCGTCTCCTGGCCCTTGGTCGTGCAGATGATGACCGGGATGTCCTTCGTGGCGTCGTCGCGGCTGAGCGCGCGCGTCGCCTGGAACCCGTTCTGCCCCGGCATGACGACGTCCATGAGCACGAGGTCCGGGCGCTGCTGGCGAACCTTGGCGAGCGCCTCCTCGGCGCTCTCCGCCGCGGACGGCTGGTAGCCGTTCTTCGCCAGCAGGTCGAGCAGGTACTGGCGGTCGGTGGGGGAATCGTCGACGACGAGGACGGTCTTGATGGGCATGGCGCGTTTTCCTGGATCTGGAAGTTCCGGGGGTCAGGACGTGGCGGGGGCGGCTTTGACGTACTCCTGCACGGTCTCGATGAGCGCTTCACGGGTAAACGGCTTGGTGAGGTAGCGATCGGATCCAGCGAGACGGCCGCGCGCCCGGTCGAAGACGCCGTCCTTGCTGGACAGCATGACGACGGGCGTCGCCTTGAGGTGCGGGTTCTGCTTGATGAGCGCGCACGTCTGGTAACCGTCGAGGCGCGGCATCATGATGTCGACGAAGATGACCTTGGGCTGGTGGTCGCTGATCTTGGCCAGCGCATCGAACCCGTCCTCGGCGAGGATGACGTCGAACCCGGCCTGGCGCAGGTACATCTCCGCGCTGCGCCGGATCGTGTTGCTGTCGTCGATCACCAGGATCTTGATGCGTCCCGGCGCCTTCTCCGTCTCCACCCCGCCGCCTCCGTCTCCCGCCGATATCGAAGGTGCAAATTAAATCTTTATCCGTCAGTCTTTTATGGCGCCGACTTAATGTTGAATCATACCTGTGTTCGGTAATACCTGTCAGGCATCCACAAACGCCGCGCGCCAGGCTTGAAGCCGACCCAGGTGCCCCAATATAGAACCGTCGAAGAATCCGATTGTTACGAAATGTCCGAAGCCGAGCCCCAGTCCGAGAAATCGCCGCCGGAACCCGGCGCTGCCGACCCGCAGCCCGAAGTCACCGCCCAAGACCCCCTCGCTCAGGCCCGCGCCAAGGCCGAGGAGCACCGCGAAGCCTGGCTGCGGGCGCTGGCGGACGCGGACAATGCCCGCAAGCGGGCGCAGGCCGAGATCGCCCAGGCGCGCAAGTTTGCCGCGGAGCGCGTGGTCGAGGACCTGTTGCCGGTGATGGATAGCCTCGAGGCCGCGCTCGCGCAGGATTCCGGCGACCCGGCTGCGGTGCGGGCGGGGGTCGAGTTGACCCGCAAGCAGCTCCTGGGTGCCCTCGAAAAGGCTGGCGTATCCGCGATCAACGCGGAGTCCGGCCAGAAGTTCGATCCGTACCGGCACCAGGCGATGGCCGCGGTGGAAGCGGACCAGGAGCCGAACACGGTGCATGCCGTGCTGCAAAAGGGCTATGCCCTGCACGACCGGGTCGTCCGGCCGGCCCTGGTGACGGTCGCCAAGGCGAAGGCGGTTGAAAACGGGCCGGGAAACCCCATCTCGGACAGTAACTTGGAATCGAACTGAAGGAACCACCATGGCAAAGATCATCGGCATCGACCTGGGCACGACCAACTCCTGCGTCGCCATCATGGAAGGCGGCAAGCCGAAGGTGATCGAGAACTCCGAGGGCTCGCGCACCACGCCCTCGATCGTCGCGTACGCGGAGGACGGCGAGATCCTGGTCGGCGCTCCGGCCAAGCGCCAGGCGGTGACCAATGCGAGGAACACGGTCTATGCCGTGAAGCGGCTGATCGGCCGGCGCTTCGGCGAGAAGGAAGTCGAGAAGGACATCGGCCTGATGCCGTTCAGGATCGTCAAGGCCGACAACGGCGACGCCTGGGTCGAGGTGCGCGGCAAGAAGCTCGCGCCGCAGCAGGTGTCGGCGGAAATCCTGCGCAAGATGAAGAAGACCGCCGAGGACTACCTCGGCGAGGAAGTCACCGAGGCCGTGATCACCGTGCCGGCGTACTTCAACGACTCGCAGCGCCAGGCGACCAAGGACGCGGGCCGCATCGCCGGCCTGGAGGTGAAGCGCATCATCAACGAGCCGACCGCGGCGGCGCTCGCTTTCGGCCTGGACAAGCAGGAGAAGAAGGACCGCAAGATCGCCGTCTATGACCTGGGCGGCGGCACCTTCGACATCTCGATCATCGAGATCGCGGACGTGGAGGGCGAAAAGCAGTTCGAGGTGCTCTCCACCAACGGCGATACGTTCCTCGGCGGCGAGGACTTCGACCAGCGACTGATCGACCACATCGTCACCGAATTCAAGAAGGACGCGGGCGTCGACCTGTCGAAGGACGTGCTCGCGCTGCAGCGCCTCAAGGATGCGGCGGAGAAGGCCAAGATCGAGCTGTCGTCCTCGCAGCAGACCGAGATCAACCTGCCCTACATCACGGCCGACGCCTCGGGGCCCAAGCACCTGACGATGAAGGTCACACGCGCCAAGTTCGAGTCGCTGGTCGACGAGCTCATCCAGCGGACCATCGAGCCCTGCCGCATCGCGATCAAGGATGCCGGCGTGTCGACCGGCGACATCGTCGACGTCATCCTCGTCGGCGGGCAGACGCGCATGCCCAAGGTGATCGACAAGGTGCGCGAGTTCTTCGGCAAGGAGCCGCGCAAGGACGTCAACCCCGACGAAGCGGTGGCGATCGGCGCCGCCATCCAGGCGGGCGTGCTCAAGGGCGACGTGAAGGACGTGCTGCTGCTCGACGTGACGCCGCTGTCGCTCGGCATCGAGACGCTGGGCGGCGTGATGACCAAGCTCATCGGCAAGAACACCACCATCCCGACCAAGGCGCAGCAGGTGTTCTCCACCGCCGACGACAGTCAGACGGCCGTGACCATCCACGTGCTGCAGGGCGAGCGCGACATGGCCGCGGGCAACAAGAGCCTGGGGCAGTTCAACCTGACCGACATTCCCCCGGCGCCGCGCGGCATGCCGCAGATCGAGGTCGCCTTCGACATCGACGCCAACGGCATCCTGCACGTGTCGGCCAAGGACAAGGCCACCGGCAAGGAGAACAAGATCAAGATCCAGGCGAGCTCGGGCCTGAACGAGGCCGAGATCCAGCGCATGGTGAAGGACGCCGAGGCGCACGCCGAAGAGGATCGCAAGGCGCTGGAGCTGGTGAACGCGCGCAACGCCTGCGAAGCCCTCGTGCACTCGGTGAAGAAGTCGCTCGGCGAGTACGGCGACAAGCTGGACGCCGGAGAAAAGGAGAAGATCGAGGCCGCGATCAAGGACGCGGAAGGCGTGCTCAAGTCCGAGTCCAAGGCCGAGATCGAAGCGAAGGCGGAGGCGCTGGCCAAGGCGTCGCAGAAGCTCGGCGAGAAGATGTACGCCGACCAGCAGCAGGCCGCCCAGGCGGCTCAGGGCGCGCAGGGTGCCGGGGCGGCGGGCGGCGAGGCGCAGCCGCAGGCGGGCGGCGGCCAGAAGGCCGAGGGCGATGTCGTCGACGCGGAATTCACCGAAGTGAAGGACAAGAAGGCTGGCTGAACGCAGGCGAGATTGACGGCAGGCGGGCGGCGCGCGCAGTGCGCGCCGCCCGTTTTGCTGTCCGGGAAGGCACATGGCGAAGCGCGATTTCTATGAAGTGCTGGGGGTGAATCGGGACGCCTCGCAGGACGACATCCGCAAGGCGTACCGCAAGCTCGCCATGAAATGGCACCCGGACCGCAATCCGGACAATCCGAAGGCCGAGGAGCACTTCAAGGAGGCGAAGGAAGCCTACGAGGTGCTGTCGGAGGCGCAGAAGCGCACGGCCTACGACCAGTTCGGCCACGCCGGCGTGGATCCGCAGGCGGGCATGGGCCCCGGCGGCGCGGCGGGCGGCTTCGGCGGGTTCGGCGACATCTTCAACGACATCTTCGGCGATATCTTCGGCGCGAGCCGCGGCGGGCGCGGCGGCGTGTTCCGAGGCGCCGACCTGCGCTACAACCTCGAGATCACGCTGGAGCAGGCGGCGCACGGCTTCGAGACGCGCATCCGCATCCCCACGATGGCCGCCTGCGAGACCTGCCACGGCAGCGGCGCCAAGCCGGGCACCCAGCCGCAGACCTGCCCGAGCTGCCGCGGCGCGGGCCAGGTGCGCGTCTCGCAGGGGCCGTTTTCCATCGCGCAGACCTGCCCGCGCTGCCACGGCTCCGGCAAGATCGTTCCCACGCCCTGCGCCACGTGCGCCGGCAGTGGCCGCATCAAGCACCAGAAGACGCTGTCGGTGAAGATTCCTGCGGGCGTCGACGAAGGAGACCGCGTACGTTTGTCGGGGGAAGGCGAGCCCGGCGTGAACGGCGGGCCCTCGGGCGACCTGTACGTCCAGGTGCATATCCGCCAGCACGCCGTGTTCCAGCGCGACCACGACGACCTGCATTGCGAGATGCCGATCTCCATCACCACCGCGGCGCTCGGCGGCGAGATCGAGATTCCCACGCTGGACGGCTCGGCGCGCATCCGGGTGCCCGCGGAGACGCAGACCGGCAAGACGTTCCGACTGCGCGCCAAGGGCATCAAGGGCGTGCGCAGCCACCAGCCGGGCGACCTGTTCTGCCACGTGGTGGTCGAGACGCCGGTCAGCCTGACCGCGCGCCAGCGCGAGCTGCTCAAGGAGTTCGCCGACATCAGCGAGAAGGACGTCGCGCGCCACAATCCGCGCAGCAAGTCCTGGTACGAGAAGGTCAAGGAGTTCTTCGAAAGCTAGCCGCGCCGCGCTGGCGCAGCCGGCGGGGGCCCTGATAGACTGCGACGCGCCAATCGCAGGGGGACGAATCATGTTGCGCCAAGCCAGCCGCTCGCTGATCGCCGCCGTGCTTCTGTTCGCGTCGGCATGGGCTTGGGCGGATGCCGTCACCGACCGCGCGCGCTCCCTCCTGCAGCGCAACGATCCCGTCGCCGCCTACAAGCTGCTGCAGCCGCT
>JAOUIL010000067.1 GCA_029883975.1 Betaproteobacteria bacterium | reverse complement strand
ATCAAGATGGTGGTGACGCTGATCACGCCGGTGGCCATGGAGCAGGGCTTGCGCTTTGCCATCCGCGAGGGCGGCAAGACCGTCGGCGCCGGCGTCGTCGCCAAGGTGATCGAGTAGGCATCGAGCGCAACAGGGGCATAGCTCAATTGGCAGAGCGTCGGTCTCCAAAACCGAAGGTTGGGGGTTCGAGGCCCTCTGCCCCTGCCACCTAAGCACATGGCGACTACCGACATCATCAAGCTCATCATTGCCGCGGCGCTGGTCGCGTGCGGCATCGCGGGCTACTACCTGCTGGCGGACAGCGCACTGGTGCTGCGCGTCCTTGCGGTCGTGGCGGGCATTGCCGCGGCTGCCGGAGTCGCCGCCATAAGCGGACCGGGGCGCGAGTTCTTCGCCTTCAGCCAGGAGGCGATCGTCGAGGTCAAGAAGGTTGTCTGGCCGACGCGCAAGGAGACCGTGCAGACGACCGCGGCGGTATTCGCGTTCGTGGTGGTCATGGCGCTGTTCCTGTGGGTCAGCGACAAGACTCTGGAGTGGGTTCTTTACGACTTGATCCTCGGATGGAAAAAAACCTGAAACAGCCTGAAGCAGGAAAGCGCTGGTACGTGGTGCACGCGTACTCCGGCTTCGAGAAGTCGGTGCAGCGCGCGCTGGAGGACCGCATTTCCCGCGCCGGCATGCAGGACAAGTTCGGCAAGATCCTGGTGCCGGTGGAGGAGGTCGTGGAGATGAAGGGCGGGCAAAAGCACATGTCCGAGCGCAAGTTCTTCCCCGGCTATGTGCTGGTGGAGATGGAGATGAACGACGACACGTGGCACCTGGTGAAGAACACCAACAAGGTGACCGGGTTCGTCGGCGGCAGCGCAATGCGTCCCACGCCGATCTCGGAGAACGAGGTCAACGCCATCATGCAGCAGATGCGCGAGGGCGTGGAAAAGCCCAAGCCGAAGGTGCTCTTCGAGAACGGCGAAATGGTGCGGGTGAAGGACGGCCCATTCACCGATTTCCAGGGCACCGTGGAAGACGTGAACTACGAAAAGAGCCGCCTGCGCGTGGCGGTCACGATCTTTGGTCGCTCGACCCCGGTCGAGCTGGAGTTCGGTCAGGTCGAAAAGGCCTGAGCGCTTGAACGGGGAGGGCGCTGCGGCGTCCGCTTGCACCCGATAGGAGCCAAGCATGGCGAAGAAGGTGATCGGTTTCATCAAGTTGCAGGTGCCTGCGGGCAAGGCGAATCCCTCGCCGCCCATCGGGCCGGCGCTCGGCCAGCGCGGCCTGAACATCATGGAGTTCTGCAAGGCGTTCAACGCCCAGACGCAGAAGGTCGAGCCGGGCCTGCCGCTGCCGGTGGTCATCACCGCGTTTGCGGACAAGAGCTTCAGCTTCATCATCAAGACGCCGCCGACGACGGTGCTGATCAAGAAGGCGGCCGGCATCGAATCGGGAAGCCCGCGGCCGCATACCGACAAGGTCGGCAAGATCACGCGCAAGCAGGTCGAGGAGATCGCGAAGGCGAAGATGCCCGATCTCAATGCCGCCGACCTGGAAGCCGCGATGCGCACCGTGGCGGGCAGTGCCCGTTCCATGGGCATCCTGGTGGAGGGCATGTAAATGCCGCACGTTTCCAAGCGCAGGAAGGCGATCGGCGGCAGGGTGGACCGCGCCAAGGCCTACGCGGTGATCGACGCGATGAAGCTGGTCAAGGAAACCGCCACCGCCAAGTTCGATGAGGCGGTGGACGTTGCCGTCAATCTCGGCATCGATGCCTCGAAGTCCGATCAAACCGTGCGCGGCGCGGTGGTGCTTCCGGCCGGGACCGGCAAGTCGGTGCGCGTGGCGGTGTTCGCGCAGGGCGACAAGGCCGCGGCCGCGAAGGCCGCGGGTGCCGACATCGTCGGCATGGAGGACCTCGCCGAGCAGGTGAAAGCCGGCAAGCTCGATTTCGACGTGGTGATCGCCGAGCCGGCCGCCATGCGCGTGGTCGGGGCACTGGGCCAGGTGCTTGGCCCGCGTGGCCTGATGCCCAACCCGAAAGTGGGCACGGTCACGCCGGATGTCGCCTCAGCGGTGAAGAACGCAAAGGCCGGCCAGGTGCAGTTCCGTGCCGACAAGACCGGCATCGTGCAATGCACGATCGGCCGCGCGTCGTTCACGCCGGAGCAGCTGCGCGACAACCTCGCAGCGCTGGTGGACGCGCTGAACAAGGCAAAACCGCAGCACACGAAGGGCATCTTCCTGAAGAAGCTCTCGGTGTCGAGCACGATGGGAGTCGGGGTCAAGGTCGACCCCGCTTCGCTGCAGGCGCAGTAGCGATTGGCAGCAAGAAGAGGACTTTGGGCCGCTGTTCGAACGAACAGCTGCTGTCAAAGACCGCAGGGGCCGTCGCAGCAGTCGGGCGGAGGCTTAAACAGGCAGCACACCCTGCGCAGACGGCGCACCCGAAGCAGGAATGCAGTGGGGTTCCTGATTCAAGGTCGCCAGGGTGGATCGCCGGCGACGGCGATCCGTGTGACTAACGCAAGGAGGTAGACCTTGAGTCTCAGTCTGGAGCAGAAGCAGGCGGTGGTATCCGAGATCGCCGCGCAGCTGGCGAAGGCCCAGGCGGTGATCGTCGCGGAGAATCGCGGCCTTCCCGTCGAGGCGGTCACCGGCCTGCGCGCGAAAGCGCGGAAATCCGGCCTTTACCTGCGCGTGCTGAAAAACACGCTCGCGCGGCGCGCCGTGAAGGGCACGCCGTTCGAGAAGCTGACCGAACAGTTGTCCGGCCCGCTGATGTACGGCATCGCGCAGGATCCGGTCGCCGGCGCCAAGGTGCTGTCCGAGTTCGCCAAGGAAAACGAACGCTTCGTCATCAAGGGCGGTGCGATGCCCAACGTCGTGATGTCCACCCAGGACGTCAAGGCGCTGGCAAGCATGCCCAGCCGCGAAGAGTTGCTGGCGATGCTCTTGGGCACTCTGCAGGCCCCGATCGTCAAGCTGGTGCGCACCATGAACGAGGTCCCGGGCAGGTTCGTCCGGACGCTCGCCGCGGTGCAGGCCGCCAAGGAAAAAGCCGCAACGTAATACTGGTCAGGAACCCATTCAGGAGAACCCCATGGAACGTGCACAGATTCTGGAAGCTGTAGCGAAGATGACCGTCCTCGAGCTCTCGCAGCTCATCAAGGACATGGAAGAGAAATTCGGCGTGTCCGCCGCCGCCGCAGTGGCGGTGGCCGCGCCAGCGGCCGGCGGTGGCGCTGGCGCCGCCGATGCGGAAGAGAAGACCGAGTTCACCGTGATGCTGATGGCGGCCGGCGACAACAAGGTGAACGTGATCAAGGCGGTACGCGAGGTCACGAGCCTGGGCCTCAAGGAGGCCAAGGACCTGGTCGACGGTGCGCCCAAGCCCGTGAAGGAAGGCGTTTCGAAAGCCGATGCGGACGCGGTGCTGAAGAAGCTGATCGACGCCGGCGCGAAGGCGGAGATCAAGTAAGGAACTTCGGAACCGGGGCGGGGTCTTAGCGACCCTCCCCGGAACCGGGCCAAGGAAAGCGCCCTCGCTGCCGAGGGTATTTTCCTTGTCCCCTCAGGTATTTGCGGCCAGGAGCCTTCATGACCTACTCGTTGACCGAGCGTAAACGCATCCGCAAGAGCTTCGCCAAGCGCGCCACGGTGCAAAGCGTCCCGTTCCTGATCGCCACGCAGCTCGAGTCGTATGCGGCGTTCCTTCAGGCGGAGACGGCGCCGGAACGCCGCAAGAACGAGGGCCTGCAGGCGGCGTTCACCTCGATCTTCCCGATCTCGTCCCACTCGGGCAACGCGCGCCTGGAGTTCGTCAGCTTCCAGCTCGGCGAGCCGCCGTTCGACGTGAAGGAGTGCCAGCAGCGAGGCCTGACGTACGCCAGCCCGCTGCGCGCCAAGGTGCGCCTCGTGATCCTCGACAAGGAAGCGCCGCGCCCGACGACCAAGGAGGTGAAGGAACAGGAGGTGTACATGGGCGAGATTCCGCTCATGACCACGACCGGGTCCTTCATCATCAACGGTACCGAGCGCGTCATCGTCTCCCAGTTGCACCGCTCGCCCGGCGTGTTCTTCGAGCACGATCGCGGCAAGACGCACAGCTCGGGCAAGCTGCTGTTCTCGGCGCGCGTGATTCCCTACCGCGGCTCGTGGCTGGATTTCGAATTCGATCCAAAGGACGTGGTGTTCTTCCGCGTCGACCGCCGCCGCAAGATGCCGATGACGATCCTGCTCAAGGCGCTCGGCTTCACGCCGGAGATGATCCTCAAGGAGTTCTTCGACTTCGACGGCTTCCACCTCGAGTCCGACCACGTGCTGTTCGAGGTGGTGCCGGAGCGGCTGCGCGGCGAAGTCGCGCGCTTCGACATCACCGACAAGGCCGGCAAGACCATCGTCGCCAAGGACAAGCGCATCACGGTCAAGCACATCCGCGACATGGAAGCCGCGGGCATCAAGAAGATCGTGGCGCCCGACGACTTCCTGCTCGGTCGCACGCTGGCGCATAACGTCATCAACGCGGAAACCGGGGAGATCCTCGCCAGCGCGAACGAGGAGATCACCGAGACGCTGCTCGCCAAGCTGCGCGAGGCGAAGGTGGCGAAGATGCAGACCCTGTTCACGAACGACCTCGACCAGGGCCCGTACGTCTCCCAGACGCTGCGCTCGGACGAGACCGCGGACATGAACGCGGCGCGCATCGCCATCTACCGCATGATGCGCCCGGGCGAGCCGCCGACGGAAGACGCGGTCGAGACGCTGTTCAACGGCCTGTTCTTCGCCGAGGAGCGCTACGACCTGTCGGCGGTCGGCCGCATGAAGTTCAACCGGCGGGTCGGCGCGCCTTGCGAGACCAGCTGGCAGATCCGGCTGAAGAGCGTCGCGCTCTCCAAGGAGGCGGAGGAGGAGGTGCGCGCCTACTTCAAGCATGCGCCCGAGCTGTCGCTCGGCAAGGTCGCCGTCGAGGGCGTGACGAGCGAGAGCGAAGCGCAGCAGGTCGTCGACAAGATGTACCAGGACCTGAAGGGCAAAGGAGTCGATCGGCAGAAGCTGGAAGCGAAGCTCGAGCAGCGCTACACGCTCAGCCCGCGCGACATCGTCGAGGTGATCCGCATCCTCGTCGAGCTCAGGAACGGCCGTGGCGAGATCGACGACATCGATCACCTCGGCAACCGGCGCGTGCGCTCGGTGGGCGAGCTGGCGGAGAACCAGTTCCGCGCGGGCCTGGTGCGCGTCGAGCGCGCCGTCAAGGAGCGCCTGTCGCAGGCGGAGAGCGACAACCTGATGCCGCACGACCTGATCAACGCCAAGCCCATCTCGGCGGCGATCAAGGAGTTCTTCGGCTCGAGCCAGTTGTCGCAGTTCATGGACCAGACCAACCCGCTCTCCGAGATCACGCACAAGCGCCGCGTATCCGCGCTCGGACCGGGCGGCCTGACGCGCGAGCGCGCCGGCTTCGAGGTGCGCGACGTGCATCCGACGCACTATGGTCGCGTGTGCCCGATCGAGACGCCGGAAGGCCCGAACATCGGCCTGATCAATTCGCTCGCGCTGTATGCGCGCACCAACAAGTACGGGTTCCTGGAGACGCCTTACCGCAAGGTCGTGAACAGCAAGGTGACCAACGAGATCGTCTACCTGTCGGCCATCGAGGAAGGCAACTACGTCATCGCGCAGGCGAACGCGGCGATCGACAAGTCCGGCAAGCTGGTCGACGCGCTGGTCTCGTGCCGCAACAAGAACGAGTTCATGCTCTCGACGCCGGACAAGGTCGAGTTCATGGACGTGGCGCCGAGCCAGATCGTTTCGGTGGCCGCTTCGCTGATCCCGTTCCTCGAGCACGACGACGCCAACCGCGCGCTGATGGGCTCGAACATGCAGCGCCAGGCGGTGCCCTGCCTGCGGCCGGAGAAACCGCTGGTTGGCACCGGCATCGAGCGCACGGCGGCGATCGACTCCGGCACCTGCGTGGTCGCGCTGCGCGGCGGAATCGTCGATTACGTGGACGCGAACCGCGTGGTGGTGCGCGTCAACGACGACGAGACAGTGCCGGGCGACGTCGGCGTGGACATCTACAAGATGACCAAGTACACGCGCTCCAACCAGAACACCAACATCAACCAGCGCCCGATCGTGAAGCAGGGCGAGAGGATCGCCAAGGGTGACGTGATCGCCGACGGCGCGTCGACCGACCTGGGCGAGCTCGCGCTCGGCCAGAACATGCTGGTCGGCTTCATGCCGTGGAACGGTTACAACTTCGAGGACTCGATCCTCATCTCGGAACGCGTGGTTTCCGACGACCGCTTCACCTCGATCCACATCGAGGAACTGACGGTCGTGGCACGCGATACCAAGCTCGGGCCCGAGGAGATCACGCGCGACATCTCCAACCTGTCCGAGGCACAGCTTTCGCGCCTGGACGAATCGGGCATCGTCTACATCGGCGCGGAGGTCGAGGCGGGCGACGTGCTGGTGGGCAAGGTGACGCCGAAGGGCGAGACCCAGCTCACGCCGGAGGAGAAGCTGCTGCGCGCGATCTTCGGCGAGAAGGCCTCGGACGTGAAGGACACCTCGTTGCGGGTGCCCTCGGGCATCTCCGGCACGGTGATCGACGTGCAGGTGTTCACGCGCGAGGGCATCGAGCGCGACAAGCGCAGCCAGCAGATCATCGAGGACGAGCTGCGCCGCTACAAGACCGACCTCGCCGACCAGATGCGCATCGTCGAGGCGGACACCTTCGAGCGCCTCGAGCGCCTGCTCACGGGCAAGACCGCGAACGGCGGCCCGAAGAAGCTCGCCAAGGGCACCAAGATCACCAAGCCGTACCTCGACTCGATGGAGCGCTTCGACTGGTTCGACGTCCGGCTGGCGAACGAGGAAGCGGCGGCGCAGCTGGAAGGCCTGCGCGAGTCGCTCGGCCAGAAGCGGCGCGAGTTCGACGCCATGTTCGAGGCGAAGCGCAAGAAGCTCACGCAGGGCGACGAGCTGCCGCCCGGCGTGCTGAAGATGGTCAAGGTGTACGTGGCGGTGAAGCGGCGCCTGCAGCCCGGCGACAAGATGGCGGGCCGCCACGGCAACAAGGGCGTGATCTCGAAGATCGTGCCGGTGGAGGACATGCCGCACATGGCGGACGGCACGACGCTCGACATCGTGCTCAATCCCCTGGGCGTGCCTTCGCGCATGAACGTCGGCCAGATCCTGGAGACGCACCTGGGCTGGGCGGCGAAAGGCCTGGGTCTGCGGCTGGGCGCGCTGATCCAGGCGCAGGCGAAGATCGCGGACCTGCGCAAGACGGTCGAGCAGATCTACAACGCCGGTGGTCGTGATGCGGACCTGGGCGCGCTGTCCGACGACGAGATCCTGCAGCTCGCGAAGAACCTGCGCGAAGGCGTGCCGTTCGCCACGCCGGTGTTCGACGGCGCGGCCGAGGCCGAGATCAACGCCATGCTGGAGATCGCCGGCATGCCGGTATCCGGACAGGTGATGCTGATCGACGGGCGCACCGGCGAGGCGTTCGATCGCCACGTCACGGTCGGCTACATGCACGTGCTGAAGCTCCACCACCTGGTGGACGACAAGATGCACGCGCGCTCGACGGGACCCTACAGCCTCGTTACGCAGCAGCCGCTCGGCGGCAAGGCGCAGTTCGGCGGCCAGCGCTTCGGCGAGATGGAAGTGTGGGCGCTGGAAGCCTACGGCGCGGCGTACACGCTGCAGGAGATGCTGACGGTGAAGTCCGACGACATCACCGGCCGCACCAAGGTGTACGAGAACATCGTCAAGGGCGACCACAAGATCGACGCGGGCATGCCCGAGTCGTTCAACGTGCTGGTGAAGGAAATCCGTTCGCTGGGCATCGATATCGACCTGGAGAAGTACTGATGAAAGCGCTACTGGAGCTCTTCAAGCAGGTCCAGCAGGACGAGGACTTCGAGGCGATCAAGATCGGGCTCGCGTCGCCCGAGAAGATCCGCTCGTGGTCCTACGGCGAGGTGAAGAAGCCGGAGACCATCAACTACCGCACGTTCAAGCCCGAGCGCGACGGCCTGTTCTGCGCCAAGATCTTCGGGCCGATCAAGGACTACGAGTGCCTGTGCGGCAAGTACAAGCGCCTCAAGCACCGCGGCGTGATCTGCGAGAAGTGCGGCGTCGAGGTGACGCTCGCCAAGGTGCGCCGCGAGCGCATGGGCCACATCGAGCTCGCGAGCCCCGTCGCGCACATCTGGTTCCTGAAGAGCCTGCCGAGCCGGCTCGGCCTGGTGCTCGACATGACGCTGCGCGACATCGAGCGCGTGCTGTATTTCGAGGCGTACGTGGTGACTGACCCGGGCCTGACGCCGCTCAAGCGCTGCCAGCTGCTGACGGAAGACGACTACCTCGCCAAGGTCGAGGAGTTCGGCGACGACTTCTCGGCGGCGATGGGTGCCGAGGGCGTGCGCGCGCTGCTCAAGGCGATCGACATCAACCGCGAGATCGACCAGCTGCGCAAGGACCTCGAGGCGACCTCGTCCGACGCCAAGATCAAGAAGCTCGCCAAGCGCCTCAAGGTGCTCGAGGGCTTCAAGGCCTCGAACATCAAGCCCGACTGGATGATCATGGAGGTGCTGCCGGTGCTGCCGCCCGAGCTGCGGCCGCTGGTGCCGCTGGATGGCGGGCGCTTCGCCACCTCGGACCTGAACGACCTCTACCGGCGCGTCATCAACCGCAACAACCGCCTGAAGCGCCTGCTCGAGCTCAAGGCGCCCGAGATCATCGTGCGCAACGAGAAGCGCATGCTGCAGGAAGCCGTGGACTCGCTGCTCGACAACGGGCGCCGCGGCAAGGCGATGACCGGCGCCAACAAGCGGCCGCTGAAGTCGCTCGCCGACATGATCAAGGGCAAGGGCGGCCGCTTCCGCCAGAACCTGCTCGGCAAGCGCGTCGACTACTCCGGGCGCTCGGTGATCGTGGTCGGCCCGCAGCTGAAGCTGCACCAGTGCGGGTTGCCGAAGAAGATGGCGCTCGAGCTGTTCAAGCCGTTCATCTTCAACAAGCTGGAGCTCCTGGGCCTCGCCACCACCATCAAGGCGGCCAAGCGCCTGGTGGAGCAGGAAGTGCCCGAGGTCTGGGATATCCTGGAAGAGGTGATCCGCGAGCACCCGGTGATGCTCAACCGCGCGCCGACCTTGCACCGACTGGGCATCCAGGCCTTCGAGCCGGTGCTGATCGAGGGCAAGGCGATCCAGCTGCATCCGCTCGTCTGCGCGGCGTTCAACGCCGACTTCGACGGCGACCAGATGGCGGTGCACGTGCCGCTGTCGCTGGAAGCGCAGATGGAGGCGCGCACGCTGATGCTCGCCTCGAACAACGTCCTCTCGCCCGCCAACGGCGAGCCGATCATCGTGCCCTCGCAGGACATCGTGCTCGGCCTGTACTACGCGACGCGCGAGCGCATCGGCGCCAAGGGCGAGGGCATGAGCTTCGCCGACCTGGCGGAAGTGTCGCGCGCCTACGAGTCGCGCCAGGCGGACCTGCACGCCAAGGCCTGGGTGCGCATCAGGGAGCAGGACCTGACGCCGCAGGGCGAGAAGGTCGAGCGCATCAAGCGCTACGAAACCACCGTCGGCCGGGCGCTGCTGTCCGAGATCCTGCCGGCGGGCCTGTCGTTCGACCTGCTCAACAAGCCGCTGAAGAAGAAGGAGATCTCGCGGCTGATCAACGCGGGCTTCCGCCGCTGCGGCCTGCGCGAGACGGTGATCTTCGCCGACAAGCTGATGCAGGCCGGCTTCACCATGGCGACGCGCGGCGGCATCTCGTTCGGCGTGCACGACATGCGCATCCCGACCGCCAAGCAGGACCTGATCGCCGCCTCCGAGGCCGAGGTGAAGGAGATCGAGTCGCAGTACACCTCGGGCCTGGTGACCATCGGCGAGCGCTACAACAAGGTGGTCGACATCTGGTCGCGCTGCGGCGAGCAGGTCGGCAAGGTAATGATGGAGCAGCTCGGCACCGAGGAGACCACCGACCGGCACGGCAAGAAAGTCCGGCAGGAGGCGTTCAACTCGATCTACATGATGGCCGACTCCGGGGCGCGCGGCTCGGCCGCGCAGATCCGGCAGCTGGCCGGCATGCGCGGCCTGATGGCCAAGCCCGACGGCTCGATCATCGAGACGCCGATCACGGCCAACTTCCGCGAAGGCCTGAACGTGCTGCAGTACTTCATCTCCACGCACGGCGCGCGCAAGGGCCTGGCCGACACGGCGCTGAAAACCGCCAACTCCGGCTATCTCACGCGGCGCCTGGTCGACGTCACTCAGGACCTGGTGGTGACCGAGGACGACTGCAATACGCAGAACGGCATCGCCATGCGGGCGCTGGTCGAAGGCGGCGAGGTGGTCGAGGCGCTGCGCGAGCGGATTCTCGGGCGCGTGCTGGCCGTGGACCTCATCAACCCCGAGACCCAGGAGACGCTGTATACCGCGGGGTCGCTGGTCGACGAGGAGGCGATCGACACCATCGACAACGTCGGCATCGACGAAGTCAAGGTGCGTACGCCGCTGACCTGCGACACGCGCTGGGGTGTGTGCGCCAAGTGCTACGGACGCGACCTCGGGCGCGGCTCGATCGTCAACGTCGGCGAGGCGATCGGCGTGATCGCCGCGCAGTCGATCGGCGAGCCGGGCACGCAGCTGACGATGCGCACCTTCCACATCGGCGGCGCCGCCAGCCGTACCGCGGTGCAGAGCCAGGTCGAGGCGAAGTCCGCCGGCACGGTGCGCTTCTCGCCGACCATGCGCTACGTCTCCAACGCCAAAGGCGACAAGGTCGTGATCTCGCGCTCCGGCGAGATCACCATCGTCGACGACAACAACCGCGAGCGCGAGCGCCACAAGGTGCCGTACGGCGCGACGCTGCAGGTGGTGGACGGCGATACCATCCGCGCCGGCAAGATCGTCGCGGCCTGGGATCCGCACCACCGGCCGATCGTCACCGAGTACGCGGGCACCGTGAAGTTCGAGCACGTCGAGGAGGGCGTGACGGTCGCCAAGCAGATCGACGACGTCACCGGCCTGTCGACCCTCGTGGTCATCGACCACAAGCGCCGCGGCAGCGCCACCGCCAAGGGCCAGCGTCCTTCGGTGAAGCTGATCAACGACGCGGGCGAGGAGGTGCGCATCGCCGGCACCGACCACGCCGTGAACATCAGCTTCCCGGTGGGCGCGGTCATCGCGGTGCGCGACAGCCAGCAGGTACAGGTGGGCGAGGTGCTGGCGCGCATCCCGCAGGAGACGTCGAAGACCCGCGACATCACCGGCGGCCTGCCGCGGGTGGCGGAGCTGTTCGAGGCGCGCGCGCCCAAGGACAAGGCGATCCTCGCCGAGTACACGGGCACCGTCTCGTTCGGCAAGGACACCAAGGGCAAGCAGCGCCTGGTGATCACCGACCTGGACGGCACGCAGCACGAGGAGCTGATCCCGAAGGACAAGCACGTGCTGGTGCACGACGGCCAGGTGGTGAACAAGGGCGAGATGATCGTCGACGGTCCGGTGGATCCGCACGACCTGCTGCGCCTGCTGGGGGTGGAGGCGCTGGCGCGCTACATCATCGACGAGGTGCAGGACGTCTACCGCCTGCAGGGCGTGAAGATCAACGACAAGCACATCGAGGTCATCGTGCGGCAGATGCTGCGCCGCGTGCAGATCGAGGATCCGGGCGAGACCGGCTTCATCCAGGGCGAGCAGGTGGAGCGCGCCGAGGTGCTCGAGGAGAACGAAAAGGCGGACAAGGAGGGCAAGAAGCCCGCCGTGTACTCCTACATGCTGCTCGGCATCACCAAGGCGTCGCTGTCGACCGACTCGTTCATCTCGGCGGCCTCGTTCCAGGAGACCACCCGAGTGCTGACCGAGGCCGCGATCATGGGCAAGCGCGACGGTTTGCGCGGCCTGAAGGAGAACGTGATCGTCGGCCGCCTCATTCCGGCGGGCACGGGCATGGCCTATCACAAGATCCGCAAGGACCAGGCCGCCGAGCCCCCGCTGCTGGAGATTCCCGCGGCGGTCGAGGAAGCGCCGGGCGCAGGGGCCGAGGTCGCTGCCGCAAGCGGCAGCTAGCGGAACGCGTCAGCGTGAAGAAGGCCGCCGACAGGCGGCCTTCTTCTTTCTACACCCGGTACAGCGCGCGCGCGTCACGGCGGAACGCGATCGGCTGGGCGCGCGGGTCCGAGAATGACCTGCCCAAGCTGAGTCGCCCGCTCTGCGGCAGGACGGACTCGCCGCGCAGCACGCGCAGTTCGCCGGGCGTGCCGTCGATGGCGACGTAGGTGCCGTTGGCGCTGCGGTCGATGAGCTTGAAACGGATCGTGTCGACCTCCACGATGGCGTGCACGCGCGAGGCGAACTCGTCGGCGATCACGATGCCGTTGCCCGGATCGCGCCCCAGCGTGAGGCGGTGCTGGAACGCGTTCAGGCGGTACACCGCGCTGCCGAACCGGAGCTGCAATGCACCCTCGTCTGCGGGCAGCAGGCCGACGGCGGCGGGATTGAGGTCGGTGACGTCCGAGCGGTCGGCCTGCCACAGGATCTCGTGTACCAGCGACTCCGCGTCGTCGCCCTTCAGTCGCGCCGTATACGCGGCCCGGGCGCAGTAGCGCAATGCCGGGGAGAGCCGGTCCACCGCGACCTGCGTGGCGAGGATCTGGTCGGTGCGCGCAATGGCGGCGAGGTACGCGGAAATGTTGACGATGGTGCCGAACATGTCGGCGCCCTCGGTGATCACCGGGCCGTAGCTCACGCCGGAGTGCACGCGCAGCGGCTGCTCCGGGACGCGCACCTTGGACATCTGCGCGTGCAGCTCGCTCGTGGCCAGCACGGCCCGGTCGACATCCGGAAAGGCGCACATCACCCCGTCGCCCAGCGTCTTGACCAGGCGCCCGGCATGCCTGGGCAGCAGGTCTTCGACCTGCCCGTAGAAGCCGTGCGTCAGGTCGCGCGCCGCCGCGTCGCCCAGCTCGCGAAACAGGCGCGTGCTGTCGGCAAGGTCGACAAAGGCGATCGCCTGCTCGTGCGTTTCTCTCACCGACGGCTCGCGAGCGGAAAGTGGCCATGCTACAAGCGGGTCGCGCAGCGGCCGTGTGACGGATGTCGCATATAATCGCCGCCATGGGGAAGATCGAAACGCCGGGCGCCGCCGTCACCGCGGACCGGCTGGCGCGCGTAGACCTCGCGGCGGCGTTCCGGCTGGCGGTGCGCATGGGCCTGCACGAGGGGGTCTGCAACCACTTCACCCTCATGCTGCCCGACGGCCAGCGCTTCCTGCTGAATGCCTACGGGCTGCACTGGAGCGAGGTCACCGCTTCGAACCTGCTGGCGCTCGACACGCGCGGCAACGTGCTCGAGGGCGAGGGCGAGGCCGAGAAGACCGCCTTCTACATCCATTCGCGCATCCATCTGGCGCACCCGCGCGCGGCCTGCGTGCTGCATACCCACATGCCGTACGCGACGGCGCTGACGCTCACCGTTCCCGGCAGGCTGGAGATGGTCGAGCAGAACGCGCTGCGCTTTGCCGACGACATCGCCTACGACGACAGCTACAACGGACTGGTGGTGGATGACGCGGAAGGCGACCGGCTGGCGCGGCTGCTCGGCGACAAGCGCGTGCTGTTCCTCGCCAACCACGGCGTCATCGTGGTCGGCGCGTCCGTGGCCGAGGCGTTCGACTCGCTCTATTACCTGGAGCGCGCCTGCCGCGTGCAGGTGCTGGCGCGGGCGACCGGGCTGCCGCTGCGGCCCGTACGGCCGGAGGTCGTGCGCGAGACCTACCGCATGATCCTGGCCGACACGCCGAAGTACGCCGGCGCGCACTTCGGCGCGCTGCGGCGCATCCTCGATCGCGAAGAGCCGGACTACGCGCGCTGACGTGCAGTTGCGCGCCGCCGCGCCTGGCGATTTCGCGGCCATCCAGGCCATCTATCACCACCACGTCCTGCATGGGCTGGCTTCGTTCGAGGAAGCGCCGCCCGACGTCGAAGAGTTGCGCCGCCGGCACGCCGACATCGTCGCGCGCGGCCTGCCGTACCTGGTCGCCGACGAGGCCGGCGCGATCCTCGGCTACGGCTACTGCGCGCCCTACCGGTTGCGCAGCGCGTACCGCTACGCGCTCGAGGACTCGGTGTACGTCAAGGACGGCCTGCTCGGTCGCGGCATCGGCTCGCGCCTGCTCGGCGAGCTGATCCGCATCTGCGAGGGCCTGGGTTACCGGCAGCTGATCGCTGTCATCGGCGACAGCGCCAACGCGCGGTCCATCGCGCTGCACGCCCGCCTCGGCTTCCTGCGCGTCGGCACGCTGCGCTCGGCCGGCTACAAGTTCGGCCGCTGGGTGGACAGCGTGATCATGCAGAGGCCGCTCGCCAGCGGCGACGGCACGCCGCCCGCTACTTGAAGAGCAGCGCGATGCCGCTTGCGGCGAGCAGCAGCGCGACGACGCGCTCGAACTTCGCCTGGTCCAGGCGCGCGTGCCAGCGGTCGCCCGCCAGCATCGCGACCACCATGACCGGCGCCAGGAGCACAAGGAGCGCCAGTGCGCGCAGATCGTAGAAGCCCAGGCTGCCGTAGCCGCCGGCGCGCACAAGTCCGAGGCAAAGCAGCACCGAGGAGATGCTGGCGCGAAAGCGCCGCTTGTCGAGCGCGAGCGCGCGCAGGTAGATCGCGTAGAAAGGTCCCGCCATGCCGCCGAACAGCGTCGCCACCAGACCGCCGGTGCCGCCGGCGGCGATCGCCAGCGCCGAGCGCGGCAGCACGATGCGCGGGCGCCGGGGGGCGAGCGACCACAGCCCGTAGACGATGATGAACAGCGCGAAGGCGCGCAGCAGCAGGCGCTGGTCGAGCGCGGCGAATAGCCACAGCCCGAGCGCGAGCCCGACGAGCGAGGGCAGCGCCAGCCCGCGCATCGCGCGCCAGTCGACGTGGCGGATCTCCTGCACCGACTGGCCGAGCGAGGCGACGATGCCCAGTGTGGTGACGACGGGGATGACGACGTTGAGCGGCATGGCGAGCGCCAGCGCCGGAATGGCCACCACGCCGGCGCCGAAGCCGGTGGCGCCGCGCAGCATGTAGGCGAAGAACACCACGCCGGCGCAGGCGGCGAGCGCCCACGGGCCCGCCAGGCTGGCGAGCCCCTCGGTCATCGCGCTAATCACCGATGCGGATCACGACCTTGCCCTTGGCCTTGCGCGACGCGAGCAGGTTCATGGCCTCGGCGGCCTTCTCGAGCGGAAAAGTCGCGGAAACGTGCGGCCTGAGCCTGCCCTGCTCGAACCAGCGCACGAGCTGGCGCGCGCTCTCGATGAAGGCCGGCGGCTCGCGGCGCGCGAAATCGCCCCAGAACACGCCCACCACCGACGCGCCCTTGAGCAGGGCGAGGTTGAGCGGCAGCTTGGGGATGTCGCCGGCGGCGAAGCCGACGACCAGGTGCCGCCCGCGCCAGGCGATCGAGCGGAACGCGGGCTCGGTGTAGGGGCCGCCGACGGCGTCGTAGATCACGTCCACACCGTGCCCGGCGGTGAGGCCCTTGATGTGCTCGCGCAGGTCCTCGCTCGCGTAGTTGATCGTTTCGTCGGCACCGTGCTCGCGGCACACCGCGAGCTTCTCGTCGCTCGAGGCGCAGGCGATGACGCGCGCGCCGAGCGCCTTGCCGACCTCGATCGCGGCGATGCCTACGCCGCCCGCGGCGCCAAGCACCAGCAGCGTCTCGCCCGCCTTCAGCTGCGCGCGGTCGCGCAGCGCATGGTCGGTCGTGCCGTAGGTGAGGATGAACGATGCGGCGCTCGCATAGTCCATGCCTTGCGGCATGGGCAGCAGGCGAGTCGCCTCGGTCTTCACTTCCTCGGCAAACGCGCCATAGGTGGTGAAGGCGATCACGCGATCGCCCGGCTTGACGCTGGCCACGCCGGCTCCGGTCTCCTTGACCACGCCGGCGAGCTCGCTGCCCGGCGAGAACGGCAGCGGCGGCTTGAACTGGTACTTGTTCTGGATGATGAGCACGTCGGGGAAGTTGACGCTCGCCGCCTTGATGCTGATGACCACCTCGCCGGGCCCCGCCTTGGGCGAGGGAACATCTTCGAGCACCAGCGACTCCGGCGGCCCGAACTGCTTGCAGAGGAGGGCTTTCATGGCTGCCTCGTCGGCGCGCGGCGCGCTAGCCGGAACGGGCGGCGAGTCCGCCGTCGATGGTGACGACGCAGCCGCTCGTATAGGCCGAGCGCGCCGAGGCGAGGAACGCCACCGCCCACGCGATTTCCTCGGGCGTGGCCGGCCGGCCGAACGACATGCCGCTGAACAGCTCGGGGTAGCGCTCGGCGTCGCCGAACTTTGCTTCCGCCCGCTGGCGGAACAGGCTCTTCAGCCGGTCGGTGGCCACCGGGCCAGGGTTGATGCCCACGACGCGGATGCCGTCGGCGTGCGAAGCCCCGCCCAGCGTGCGGGTGAACGCCATGAGCCCGGCGTTGGCCGTGCTGCCCGCGATATAGCTCGCGTCCAGCTTCTCGCCCGCGTTGCCGAGGATGTTGACGATCACGCCGGCACCCTTGGTCTTCATGCGCGCATAGACCTGGCGCGTGAGGTTGATGTAGCCGAACATCTTGAGATCCCAGGCGCGCCGCCAGGTCTCCTCGTCGACCTTGAGCAGGTCGCCGCCCGGGATGGCGCCCGCGTTGTTGACCAGGATGTCGATCTCGCCCGCCCACGCGGCGAGCGCCTCCGCCGCGCCGCGCTGCGAGAGGTCGATCGCCTTCGCCTTCGGTCCGGGCTCCGGATTGCGCGCCGCGACGAGCACCTCGCAGCCCTCGGCGGCGAGGACCTGCGCGCACGCGCGGCCGATGCCTTTGGAACCGCCCGTCACCAGCGCGCGTTTGCCTTTAAGATTCAGGTCCATTTCCGGACAGTCTACCAACATGCCCCACATCACCACCCCGGACGGCGTGAAACTGCACTACGAGGAGGCGGGCCACGGCACGCCGATCGTCTTCGTGCACGAGTTCGCGGGCGACCTGCGCAGCTGGGACCCGCAGCTGTCGCACTTCTCGCGCCGCTACCGCTGCATCGCCTACAACGCGCGCGGCTATCCGCCCTCGGACGTGCCCGAGAGCTTCGAGCAATACTCGCAGGAGCTCGCGCGCGACGACGTGCTCGCCGTCCTGGACGGCCTGAAGATCCAGCGCGCCTTCATCGTCGGCCTGTCGATGGGCGGCTTCGCCACGCTGCATTTCGGCATGAAGTACAGCGCGCGCGCCCTCGGCCTGGTGGTGGCGGGCTGCGGCTACGGCGCGGTGCCGGCGCAGCGCGAGGAGTTCCAGCGATCCTCGCGCGCGAACGCCGAGCTGATGCTGAAGGAGGGCATGGCGAAGTTCGCGGCCACCTACGGCCACGGCCCGACCCGGCTGCAGCTGCGCGACAAGGACCCGCGCGGCTTCGCGCTGTACATCAAGTACCTGAGCGAGCACTCGCCCAAGGGATCGGCCAATACCATGCTCGGCTACCAGGCGCGCCGGCCGTCGCTCTACGACCTGACGGCGGAAATGAAGCGCGTCACGGCGCCGACGCTGGTGATGTGCGGCGACGAGGACGACCCCACGCTCGAGCCGGGGCTGCTCATGAAGCGCACCATTCCGCACATGGGCCTCGTGGTCCTGCCGCGCACCGGGCACGGCATGAACCTGGAGGACCCGGCACTGTTCAACCGCATCGTCGAGGACTTCTTCCACCAGGTCGAGAGCGGGCGCTGGGCATGAGCGCGGGCAGGCTCACCGTGGAGAAGCGCGGCGCGGTCGGCTGGATCGTGTTCGACCAGCCGGAGAAGCGCAATGCCATCAACGGCGCCATGTGGCGCGGCATCCCCGAGGCCATGGCGCGCTTTGACAACGACGCCGAGGTGCGCTGCGTGGCGTTCCGCGGCGCGGGCACCGAGGCCTTCGCCGCGGGCGCGGACATCTCGGAGTTCGAGAAGATCCGCGCCGGCCGCGGGGCGGTGAGCGAGTACGACGGGTTGCTCGACCGCGTATTGCATTCTATCCAGGGCTCGCGCAAGCCCTCGGTCGCCCTGATCCACGGCTTTTGCATGGGGGGCGGGCTGGAGGTGGCGCTCGCGTGCGACCTGCGCTACTGCGGCAGCTCGGCGCAGTTCGCGATCCCCGCGGCGAAGCTCGGCATCGCCTACAACGTCGAGGGCCACAAGCGGCTGCTGGAGACCGTGGGCCACGCCCGCGCGCGGGAGATCATGTTCCTCGGCCGCCGCTACGGCGCCGCGGAGGCGCTGGCCATGGGGCTCGTGAACCGCGTGCTGCCCGACGGCGAACTGGCGGCGTTCGTCGACGGCGTGATCGCGACCCTGCTGGAGAACGCGCCGCTCTCCATCGCCAATTCCAAGACCATCCTCGAGGAGTACGCCAAGGCCGAGGGGGCGCCGGACCACGCGCGCATGGCGGCGGTGATCGAGCGCTGCGCGAAGAGCGAGGACTACCAGGAAGGGCGGCGCGCGTTCATGGAAAAGCGCAAGCCGCGGTTCAAGGGGGAATGAGGATGAAGATCGAGTCCCTGCGCGTGCGCGCCGTCGCCGCGCCGATGAAGCGCCCGCTCGCCACCAGCACCGGCGCGATCAGCGTGGCGCCGCTGCTGCTCATCGACCTGCAGACCGACGCCGGCATCGTCGGGCGCTCGTACCTCTTCGGCCTCATGCAGCAGAACCTGAAGCCCCTGGCCGCGCTGGTCGAGCTGATGGGCGAGTTGGTGAAGGGCGACCCGCTCGCGCCCTTCGAGATCGAGGCCAAGCTGAGGAAGCGCCACACGCTGCTCGGCGTGCACAACATCGTGCTCTTCGCCATGTCGGGCATCGACATGGCCGCGTGGGACGCGCTCGCGCAGGCGATGCAGCAGCCGCTCGTGCGGCTGCTGGGCGGGGCGCCGCGTCCCATACTTGCCTACAACTCCAAGGGCCTGGGCATCATGCCGCTCAAGTCCTTGGCGAAGGAGGCCGAAGAGCTTGTCGGCGAGGGTTTCCGGGCGGTCAAGCTGCGGCTCGGCCGCCCGCGCGCCGAGGACGACGTCGCGGCGCTGCGCGCGGTGAAGAAGGCGATCGGCCCCGGCGTCACGCTGATGGTGGACTTCAACCAGGGGCTGACGGTGGCGCAGGCGCTGGAGCGCGGCCGCATGATCGACGCCGAGGGCGGCGTGCACTGGATCGAGGAGCCGGTGCGCGCGGACGACTTCGCGGGCAACGCGCGCATCACGCGCGAGATCGCCACGCCGATCCAGATCGGCGAGAACTTCATGGGGCCGGAGCAGATGGCGCAGGCGCTCGCCGCGGGCGCCTGCGACTACGTGATGCCCGATGCGCAAAGGATCGGCGGGGTCACCGGCTGGATGCGCGCGGCGGCGCTCGCGCAGGCCGCGGGCATGGAAATGTCGAGCCACCTGTTTCCCGAAGTGAGTTGCCAGCTGCTCGCCGTGACGCCCACCTGCCACTGGCTGGAGTACGTCGACTGGGCCGACGCGATTCTCGAGGAACCCGCGCGGCTGAAGGACGGGCAGGTGCTGATCCCGGACCGGCCCGGCATCGGCATGCGCTGGGACGAG
>JAOUIL010000136.1 GCA_029883975.1 Betaproteobacteria bacterium | reverse complement strand
CACGCCGCGCTGAACGAGGACCAGGCGCTCGCCGCGCTGCTGATCGACGCGGGCGCGGAGGTGCGCGCGCTGAACGACCACGGCGAATCGGCGCTGCACTGGGCAGGCTACGGCGGCAACGACGGCATGGTGCGGCTGCTGCTCGAGCGCGGCGCCGACGCCAACGAGGTGAATCTCGACGGCAACCTCGCGCTGCACGGCGCGGCGGCCGGCGGCCACGAGGCGGTGGTGCGGCTGCTGCTGCCGCGCACGCGCGCGCCGCTCACGAGAAACCTGCAGGGCAAGACGCCCGCGGACCTCGCGCGCGAGCGCGGGCACGACGGCGTGGCCGCGCTCTTCTAGGCGAGCCCGAATGCCGCGGCCAGGAGCTCGTACGAGCGCAACCGCGAGGCTTCGTCGCCGGTGATGGTGAGTGCCATCACCTCCTCGGCCGCGTAGCGCTCGGCGAGCGCGAGCAGCGCGTCGCGGCAACGCTGCGGCCCGCCGATCACGGCGCGCTCGCGCTGCGCGCGCACGTAGCGCCGCTCTTCCTCGGTGTAAGCATGCGATTCGGCTTCGGCGAGAGTCGGCACGGGCGTGTCCAGGTTGAGCGCCATGTGCAGCCGCCGCAGGTCGATGGAGGCCGCCAGGCGCTCGGCCTGCGCGTCGGTCTCGGCGCAGATCACGAACACGCAGACGAGGGCCGCGGGCGTGGCCTCGCGCGACGAGGGCCGAAAGCGCTCGCGATAGGCGCGCGTCACCGCGTCTCCGCCCCGCGGATTGATGAAGTGGGCGAAGGCGAAGCGCAGGCCCATCTGCGCGGCGAGGGCACCGCTGTAGTCCGAGGAGCCTAGCAGCCACACTTCCGGCGCCGTTTCGCCTCCCGGCTGCAGGCGCACGTGCCGGTGCGGGTGATCCTCGGGCAGGGTGCCGTCCAGGTGCCCGACCACTTCCCAGACGCGCTGGGGGAAGTCGTCCGCCGTCGGCATCTGCCCGCCGCCCACCGCGTGCGCGGTGCGGGCGTCCCCGCCGGGCGCGCGCCCGATCCCCAGGTCCACGCGCCCGGGATAGAGCGCCTCCAGCATGCGGAACACCTCCGCCACCTTGAAGGGGCTGTAATAGGGCAGCAGCACGCCCCCGGTGCCGAGTCGCAGGCGGCGGGTCTCGGCGCCCAGCCGCGCGAGCAGGACCTCGGGGCAGGGGTCCGCCAGCGCAGCGATAGCGTGATGCTCTGCAAGCCAGTAGCGGTGATAGCCTAAGGCTTCCGCCGCGCGGGCGAGCTTCAGCGTTGCCGCGATCGCCTGGGCGGGCGTCTGGCCGGAGATGACCGGGGACTGGTCGAGGACGGAGAGCTTGGGGGCCACGCCCGATTATCGGGCCCCGGGCGTAAGCCCCGGGGCCCCGGTTTCGACCCAGCGGCATGCGGATCGCCCTGGTTACCCTGCTCCTCGCCGCCCTGACCCCCGCCCAGGCAGGGGAGTGCAGCGCCCAGTCGGGGCCCCACACCGCCGCGCTGGTCGAGCTCTATACCTCCGAGGGCTGCAATAGCTGCCCGCCCGCAGACCGCTGGTTGCAGGGGCTCGGCGCCCGCGGCTACGCGCCGGATCGCGTGGTCCCCTTGTCCCTGCACGTCAACTACTGGGATTACATCGGCTGGAAGGACCCGTATGCGCAGCAGCGCTTTTCCGACCGCCAGCGCCGCCTCGCCCAGGTGATGCGTGCGCGCATCGTCTACACGCCCCAGGTGCTGCTGCAGGGGCAGGATTTCCGCTCCTGGCACACGGGTTCCTTCGACCAGGCGGTGGCAAGGATCAATGCGCAGCCGCCGCAGGCAAGCATCGCGCTGCGGGTGCAGGGCGGACGGGGGGATACGCTGGATACCCAGGTCAGCGCAGCGCTGCGCGACCCGGCAGGGCAGCCCGACGCGGTCCTGTACCTCGCCAGCTACGAGAACAAGCTCGTCTCGAGCGTCGCTGCGGGCGAGAACCGGGGCCGCACGCTGCACCACGACTACGTCGTCTTCGAATGGGTGGGCCCCATCGCCTTCGCGGGGGGCAAGATCGAGGCGCGGCGTGCCCTGCCGCTCCTGCCGCAGGCCGTCCGGGCGAATTCCGGGGTGGCCGCGTTCGTCCAGAACCGGCGCTCCGCCGAGGTGCTGCAGGCCCTGATGCTGCCGGCCTGCCCGGCCTAGGCCCGCGAGACTCTCGCTGCGGGGGGCGGCGGCCTTCGGTATCATTCCGGCGGACCCGATAGCTGGGGCGACCCGCCCGGAGGCAGCACCCGTGCTCGCGACGCAGATCCGCCAGAAGGACGGCATTTTCTATTTCGTCAGCTACCCGGCGAAGGAGCTGCTGCAGCGCGTGCGCTTCATCAGCCGCTTCTACGGCGACGGCGAGGTCATCCCCGCCTCGCGCATCGCGAAGGACGACGACATCGCGCAGTTCATCTCGCGCATCGAGCGCACCGACCACGCGTTCCAGCGCGGCCTGTCGCAGGCCAAGGTGCGCCAGCTGCGCAACTTCTACGAGACCGCCGTCACGCAGCCGCCGATCCCCGGCACGGTGCTGCTGTTCACCTCCGAGACGCTGCGCTACCAGTCGCAGGCCGACGGCATGGGGCACCTGTCCGAGCCCGGTGCCAAGTTCCTGATCATCGACGGCCAGCACCGCCTGGCGGCATTACACTTCTACCTGCAGGACCGGCCCGCGGACGCCGCCACCATCCGCGTACCCTGCATGATCTTCGACGGCCGCAGCGAGGACTTCTCCACCGAGATGTTCGTCATCATCAACTCCACCCCGACGCGCATCAACAAGAGCCACCTGGTCGACCTGTACGAGAAAGTGTCCTGGGCGGCGCCCGACCGGAAGTTCGCCGCGCGCCTGGTGGACAAGCTCTACAGCGAGGGCGACAGCCCCTTGCGCTACCGCATCAACCGCCTGGGCGGGCGCAGCCAGCGCGACAAGTGGATCCTGCAGGCGGAGCTGTTCAACGAGTTGCACCGCTGGGTGCGCACCGACTGGCGCAAGATCCAGGTCACGGGCGGCAGCGCGAGGAACGTGGACAAGTATTACGGCGCGCTGCGCGACTTCCTGAAGGCGGCGAAGAACGTCTTCGGCGACACCTGGGGCAAGGACAACTACATGGTCACCAAGCCCGTGACGCTGAAGGCCATGATCCGCGTGTGCACCGCGCTCGCGCGCGAGGATGCCGAGCCCGCGGAGGGCCGCCTGCAGCGCTGGGAGGAGCGGCTGCTGCCCTGGGGCGATCTGGTGCGCGAGTTCCGCGAAGAAGGCTTCTACGAACGCTTCGCCGCCAAGGGCGAGGTGGAGCGCGTGGCGCGCGTGCAGAAGGACCTGGCGCGCGCCGCCGGCATCGAGATCAGGAAGTCCTGACCGCCCCGGCCGCAGCGAGGGCGTCGATCTCGCCCGCGGCATAGCCCAGCTCCTTGAGCAGCGAGCGGCTGTGCGCGCCGAGCGCCGGCACGTCGTCCATGCGCGGCTCGAACTCCGACAGGTTGAACGGCGGCTGCGCGGCGCGCACCGCGCCGGCGGACGTGCCCACCTCGCGCCAGCGGTCGCGCGCCGCGAGCTGCGGGTGGTCCCAGAATTCCTGCAGTGTGTTGAGGCGCGCATTCGCGATGCCGGCCGCCTCCAGCCGCTCCTCCACCTGCGCCGCCGTCAGCGTGCCGAACACCGCCTCGATCTCCGCGTGCATCGCTTCGCGGTTGGCCATGCGCGCGGGGCTCGAGGAAAAGCGCGGGTCCCCGACCAGCGCCGCACGGCCCAGCACCTGCTCGCAGAAGCGCGCGAATTCGCGCTCGTTCTGGATGCTGAGGAACACCGTCTTGCCGTCGCCCGCCCGGAACGGTCCGTACGGGACGATGGTGGCGTGGTAGGCGCCCGAGCGCGGTGGCGGGCTGCCGCCGTAGTTCGCGAAGTAGGCGGGAAACCCCATCCATTCGCCGAGCGCCTCGAACATGGTGATATCGAGCGTCGCGCCCACGCCGTCGCGCTCGCGGCGCAGCAGCGCGGCGAGGATCGAGGACATCGCGTACATGCCGGCCGCGATGTCCGCGACCGGAATGCCCGCCTTGGCGGGCGCCTCGGGGGTGCCGGTGACCGAGAGCAGCCCCGCTTCGCACTGCACGAGCAGGTCGTAGGCGCGCTTCTCGGCGTAGGGGCCCGAGGTGCCGTAGCCGGAGATGCCGCACCAGATGAGCTGCGGATGGCGCGCACGCAGCTCGGCTGCGCCCAGGCCGAGCCGCTCGACCGCCCCCGGAGCGAGGTTCTGCACGAACACGTCCGCGCGCGCCAGCAGCCTCGCCAGGATCTCGCGGGCGCGCGGGTGCTTCACGTCGAGCGCCAGGCTCTCCTTGGAGCGGTTGGTCCAGACGAAGTGCGAGGACAGGCCCTGCACGGTGCGGTCCATCGAGCGCGACTGGTCGCCGCCCTCGGGGCGCTCGATCTTGATCACGCGCGCGCCCAGCTCGGCGAGCTGCCGGGTGCAGAACGGGCCGGCGATGACCTGCTCCAGCGCCACCACCGTGACGCCGTCCAGCGGCCGCCTCACCGGAACTTCACCGTCAGCCCGGCGAGCGGCAGGCCCTCGAAAGCGGTGCTCCAGGTTTCGCCCGGCTTGACGGGATGCGCGTCGGTCAGCGTGCCCGTGCTGACGATCTCGCCCGCGTGCAGCTGGTCGAAGTCCGGCTGGATGGCGAGCAGCTCCACCAGGTGGGCGAGCGCGAAGAGCGGGCTGTCGAGCACGTTCGCGCCCACCCCCTCGTCGACCTTCTTCCCCGAGCGCTTCAGCACCACGCGCACCGCGGGCAG
>JAOUIL010000135.1 GCA_029883975.1 Betaproteobacteria bacterium | reverse complement strand
CGCGGGGAAGACCATCGTCATCGACGGCCTGGCGACGACGGTCACCGACGTCATCCTGCGCGTGCAGCATGCCGACGGGCGCGTGGACAGCGCGCTCCTGAAGCCGGCGAGTCCGTCGTTCACGTTCGGCGCGGCAAGGACCGTCTGGCAGCGCGCCGGGGCGTACCTTCGCCTGGGCGTCGAGCACATCCTCTCGGGCATCGACCACCTGCTCTTTGTCCTCGGGCTGCTGCTCATCGTCCAGGGACGCGGGCGGCTGGTGGCGACGATCACGGCGTTCACCGTCGCCCATAGCCTGACGCTCGGCGCGGCGACGCTCGGCTTGCTGAGCGTGCCGGCCCCGCCGGTCGAGGCGAGCATCGCGCTCAGCATCCTCTTCCTCGGGCCGGAGATCATGCGGCGCCGGCGCGGCGAGACCAGCTTCACGCTGCGCAATCCCTGGGTCGTCGCCTTCGCCTTCGGGCTGCTGCACGGGCTCGGGTTCGCCGGCGCACTCGCGGCGGTGGGGCTGCCGCGCGCGGACATTCCGCTCGCGCTCTTTCTCTTCAATGTCGGCGTGGAGGTGGGGCAGCTCGCCTTCGTCGGCGTGCTGCTCGCGTTGGCGTGGGCAGCGCGTGCGTGGGCCATCCGCTGGCCGCAGGTGGTCGAGATGCTGCCCGGGTACGTCGTCGGGTCGATGGGAGCCTTCTGGACCATCGAGCGCAGCGTGGCGCTGGTGACTGCGCTGCGATGACGGGAGCGTGCTCGTTTCCAGGGAAGCAACGATGACAATCCTTCGCGCATCTCTCGCCACGCTGCTCACCGCAGTGAGCCTCGCCCATGCCCAACCCGCCGACCCGCTGCCCTCCTGGAACGAAGGCCACGCCAAGGCCCGCATCGTCGCCTTCGTGCGCGCGGTGAGCGAGCAGGGCGGGAAGGACTTCGTGCCGCCAGCCGAGCGCATCGCCGTGTTCGACAACGACGGCACGCTCTGGTCCGAGCAGCCCGCGTACTTCCAGCTGCTCTTCGCCCTCGACCGCGTGAAGGCGCTCGCGCCGAAGCACCCCGAGTGGAAGGAGAAGCAGCCGTTCAAGGCAGCGCTCGAGGGCGACATGAAGGCGCTCGCTGCCTCCGGCGAGAAGGGACTGCTCACGCTGGTGATGGCCACCCACGCCGGCACGACGCCCGGGGAGTTCCGGACGATCGTGCGCGAGTGGCTCGTCACGGCGCGTCACCCGAGATTCAAGCGCCCGTACACCGAGCTCGTGTACCAGCCCATGCTCGAGCTGCTCGGCTACCTGCGCGCCAACGGCTTCAAGACCTTCATCGTCTCGGGCGGCGGCATCGAGTTCCTGCGCGCCTGGTCCGAGGAGGCCTACGGCATCCCGCCCGAGCAGGTGGTGGGCTCGAGCATCAAGACCAAGTACGTGGTCAAGAACGGCGTGCCGGCGCTCGTGCGCCAGCCGGCGGTCAACTTCATCGACGACAAGGAAGGCAAGCCGGTCGGCATCCTGCAGCACATCGGGCGCCGGCCGATTGCTGCGTTCGGCAACTCCGACGGCGACTTCCAGATGCTCGAGTGGGTGACGGCGGGGCCGGGCCCGCGTTTCGGACTGATCTTGCACCACGACGATGCACAGCGCGAGTACGCCTACGACCGCAAGTCGCACATCGGACGGCTCGCTCGCGGGCTGGACGAAGGACCCAGGCGCGGCTGGACTATCGTCAGCATGAAGAAGGACTGGACGCAGGTCTACCCCAAGCGGTAGCAGCCGCAAAGCGCTTGATGGTAGGGTGCGATTCTTGGAATCTCACGCAAGGAACTTGTCTATGACAACGATTCGCCTGCGCTCCTGGCTGCTCACCGCCCTGCTCCTCTGCGTCGCGCTGCCCGCCGCCGCGCAGAAAAAGCCCAACATCCTCGTCCTCTGGGGCGACGACATCGGCACCTGGAACATCAGCCACAACAACCGCGGCATGATGGGCTACCGCACGCCCAACATCGACCGCATCGCGCGCGAGGGCGTGTCGTTCACCGACTACTACGCCCAGCAGTCCTGCACCGCGGGGCGCGCCGCGTTCCTCGGCGGCAACGTCCCGGTGCGTACCGGCATGACCAAGGTCGGGCTGCCCGGCGCGAAGGAAGGCTGGCAGAAGACCGACGTCACCATCGCCACCGTCATGAAGAGCCTCGGTTACGCCACCGGCCAGTTCGGCAAGAACCACCAGGGCGACCGCGACGAGCACCTGCCCACCATGCACGGCTGGGACGAGTTCCTCGGCAACCTGTACCACCTCAACGCCGAGGAGGAGCCGGAGAACGAGGACTACCCGAAGAACCCGGAGTTCCGCAAGAAGTTCGGCCCGCGCGGCGTGATCCACTCCTGGGCGCTGCCCGGCGGCAAGCAGAGGGTCGAGGACACCGGGCCGCTGACCAAGAAGCGCATGGAGACCGTGGACGAGGAAACCGCAGCGCGCGCCGTCGCCTTCATCCGCGAGCAGCACAAGGCGGGCAAGCCCTGGTTCGTCTGGTGGAACGGCACGCGCATGCACTTCCGCACGCACGTCAAGGCGGCGCTGCGCGGCATCTCAGGGCAGGACGAGTATTCCGACGCCATGGTCGAGCACGACTTGCACGTCGGCCAGTTCCTCAAGCTCCTCGACGAACTGAAGATCGCGGACAACACCATCGTCTTCTACTCGACCGACAACGGCCCGCACTACAACACCTGGCCGGACGCGGGCACGACCCCCTTCCGCAGCGAAAAGAACTCGAACTGGGAAGGCGCCTACCGCGTGCCGGCCTTCATCCGCTGGCCCGGCCACTTCCCGGCGGGCACGACGCTGAACGGCATCGTCGCCCACGAGGACTGGCTGCCGACCTTTGCTGCCGCGGCAGGCGATGCCGGCATCAAGGACAAGCTCGCCAAGGGCACGTCGCTCAACGGCCGCAACTACAAGAACTACATCGACGGCTACAACCAGCTCGATCACCTGAGCGGCAAGGCGAAGGCCTCGCCGCGTAACGAGTTCATGTACGTGAACGACGACGGCCAGGTGGTCGCCATCCGCTACGACGACTGGAAGGTGGTGTTCCTCGAGAACCGGGGCGTCGCCTTCGGCGTGTGGCGCGAGCCGTTCACCGAGCTGCGGGTGCCGCTGCTGTTCAACCTGCGGCGCGACCCGTTCGAGCGAGCGCAGCACAACTCCAACACCTACAACGACTGGTTCATGGACCGCGCGTTCATCATCGTGCCGCTGCAGGGGCTGGCGGCCCGGTTCCTGAAGACAATGCAGGACTACCCGCCAAGCCAGACGCCGGGCTCGTTCAACCTGACGAAGATCGAGGAGCAGCTCAAGCGGGGCATCGGCTCGCACTAGGCGGCCTCGACAGGACGCACGCCGTGGGCAGCCCGGTCTGGCTCGGCATCCTGCTGATCGTGCTCGGCGTGCTCGCCGTCCTCTCGCCCGCGATCGCCGGCGGGGCGGTGGTGAGCGTGGTCGGCGTGATCCTGATCGTCGCCGGCCTGGTGCAGGTCTGGCGTGCGTTGCAGGCCGCGGGCTCGGAGAAGGTGCTGACGCTGATCCTCGGCGCGATCGCGGTGATCGCGGGCATCGCCGTGGTCCTGCATCCGCTGCTCGGCCTCGCGTTCCTCACGCTGCTGCTTGCCGTGTACTTCGCCGCCGAGGGCGTCTGGAAGCTCTTCGCCGCGTTCCGCTACCGCCCGCTCGCGGGCTGGCTGCTGGCGAGCGGGGTCCTGTCGCTCGTGCTCGCCTGGCTCATCTGGAGCCAGTGGCCGATCTCGGGCCTGTGGGCGGTCGGCGTGCTGGTCGGCGTGAACCTGCTCGCGACCGGCGCCGCGCTGGTGACGCTCGCGGGGCTCAGCGCAAAAGCGCCTCGCGCGCCCTGAGCAGCTGCGCGTCGCGCGGGTGCCGCGCGAGCGCCCGATCCAGCTCCGCGCGCGCCTCGCCCCTTCGCCCCGCGTCGTTCAGCGCCAGCGCGTACACGAACGCGAAGCGCGCGTCCTCCGGCGCGAGCTGGGTCGCGCGCCGCAGCGCCTGCAGGGCTTCCGCCTTCTTCTGCAGCCGCACCAGGGCCAGCCCCCGCGCGTAGTGCAGCGGCGCGCTGCGCGGCAGCTTCTTCAGGCCGTCGTCCAGCACCGCGATCGCATCGCCGTCCCGCCCTTGCACGCGATAGACGTCCGCGAGGTTCACGTAGCCGGGCGCGAACTCCGGCGCCATGGCGAGCGCCGCGCGCAGCTCGGCCTCGGCCTTGTCCGCCTGTCCGCGGGCCGCGAGGAAGGCGCCGAGCGTCGCGCGCGCCTCGGGGCGGTCGGCGTTCGACCGCTGCACCTGTTCGAACTCCGCCGCCGCGCGCCGGAAAGCGGGCATCGCCTCGGCGCCCGGGGCGCCGGCGGAAACCGAGGCCGCCTCGACGCGCACGGCGAGGAGCGGATCCTCGAGCAGCGGTGCCGCCTGCCTGAGGCGCTCCTCCGGCGCGAACGGCCGCAGCGCACCCAGCGCGGCGAGCCGCAGCAGAGGATCCGACTGGGCGAGGCCCGCCTGGATCGCCGGCGCCGCCTCGCGCGAGGGCCGGCGCTCCAGCGCCGCGAGCGCGCTCGCGCGCGCGATCTCGGGCTGCGCGACGTCGAGCGCGAGCGCCGCGAGATCCGCGCTGGAGCCCTCGGCCAGCGTGGCGGCGAAGCGCTGGAAGCCCTGCGCCGGGCGTCCGTACCATTTCTGCACCGCCGCCGCGGCCCAGCGCGCGTCCTTGTCCGCGTGGCAGGCATTGCAGGCATTGGGCACGCCGAGCGCGACGGACAGGTCCGGCCGCGGCAC
>JAOUIL010000066.1 GCA_029883975.1 Betaproteobacteria bacterium | reverse complement strand
GGACCACGGCTACGACCCGAAGAAGGCGGTGCTCGGCGCGCAGAAGCTCGTGCAGCGCGACAAGATCTTCGCCATGGTGGGCACCATCGGCACGCCGACCTCGCTCGCCTCGATGCCGATCCTGTTCGACAAGAACGTGCCGCACCTCTTCCCGCTCACCGCGGCGCGCCAGATGTACGAGCCGCTGCACCGGCTGAAGTACTCTTTCGCCGCGCCGTACTACGACCAGATGCGCGCGGGCGTGAAGTACATGGTGAAGACCAAGGGCTACCAGAAGGTCTGCACCTTGTATCAGGACGACGACTTCGGCCTGGAGGTGATGCAGGGCGCGGAAGCGGGCCTGAAGGAGCTCAAGCTGGAGCTCGCCGAGAAGACCACCTACAAGCGCGGCGCGACCGACTTTTCCTCGCAGATCGCGAGGATGAAGAACGCCGGCTGCGACTTCGTCGTGCTCGGCACCATCATCCGCGAGACGCTCGGCGCCATCGGCACCGCGAGGAAGCTCGGCTGGGGCGTGGAGTTCATGGGCTCGTCCGCCGCCTATACCGACCTCATCCACAAGCTGGGCGGGCCGGCGATGAACGGCTTCTACGCCGCCAACACGGTGAACAACCCGTACCTGGACGACGCCTCGAAGAACGTGCGCGAGTGGGCGCAGCGCTACAAGGCGAAGTACAACGAGGACCCGGCGGTGTTCTCGGCCTATGGCTACCAGGTGATCGACCTGTTCATCCAGATCGCCGACAAGACCGGGCCGAAGCTCACCGTGGACACGTTCATCGGCACGCTGGAGAACTTCAGCTCGCCGCGCGACATGTTCGGCGCGGACGCCATGACGTTCACCAAGACCAAGCACCTCGGCTCCAACCGCGCGCGCCTGTCGCAGATCGTCAACGGCAAGTGGACGCCGATCACCGACTACATCACCGAGTAGGCGGGACCTCCTGACGCGCGCCGCGCCCTGGCCGCGGCAGGCCGCGGCGCGCATCTTCACCCTGGGCTGGGCGAAGTTCCTGGGCACGGCGGGCGGCACCGCCGTGTTCCTGTGGGCCTACTTCTGGGTGCTGCGCAACCCGCTGCTGGGCGAGGTGACCGTCATGCCGGCGACCTGGCTCGACGCGCTGATCGGCCTGCAGCCCTGGTCCTTCCCGCTGTACGCCTCCCTCTGGGTATACATCTCTTTCGGCACCGCGCTGGCGCGCGACTTCCGGGAGCTGTCGGCCTTCGGCTGGGCCTCGCTCGGCATGGGGCTCGTGGGGCTGGGCACCTTCGCGCTGGTGCCGACCCGCGTGGCGGACCCGGGCATCGACTGGGCGCTGTACCCGTCGCTGCAATTCCTCAAGGCCATGGACGCCTCCGGCAACGCCTGCCCGTCCCTGCACGCGGCGTTCTGCGTGTTCACCGGCGTCGCGCTGCATGCGCAGCTGCGCTCGATCGGCGCGCCGCCCGCCGTGCAGGGCGCGAACGCGCTGTGGTGCGTCGGGATCCTGTATTCGACGCTCGCCACGGGCCAGCACGTGGCGCTCGATGCGCTGGCGGGCGCGGCGCTCGGCACCGCGGCTGCGGTGCCGTACCTGCTCGTGCTGGGCGCGTCCCGGCCGACCGGATAAGCAGCGCGCCGCCGTTCGGATTAGAGTACCGGCATGCCGCGGCGCGGCAGGGCCGCGGCGTTTCGCGGGAGGTCGGACATGAGGACAGCGATTGGACTTTTCATCGCGGCGCTCGCCGCCGCCGGTTGCGCCGGCAAGATGCCGCAGACGGCCGACGAGTTCCGCCAGATGGCGCCGGGCGCCTTCATGGTGCAAGTGCAGGACTTCGAGGTGAAGCGCGCGGTGCGCGACGTCGGCGAGACGTTCCGCCGGCGCGCGCCCGAGTGCCTGAACGTGACGATACGCACCACGTCGAGCGCGCCGGGCAGCTACCAGGTCATCGAGACCGCCTACAAGGCGACGGTGATCGCCGGCGCGAGCAAGGCCGAACTGCACCTGCAGCAAAAGCACCTGAAGGGCGTGATCGCCGTGTACGAGGAGCCCGTGGACGGTCGTTACCTGTTCGTGGTCGACGCCGTGCCCGCCGGCGCGCGCGCCACGAAAGTGCAGATCATCGGTCCCTCGAGGGGCTATGACGTGGTGGTGCGCGCCTTCAAGGCCTGGGCGGACGGCAGCAGCACCGCGTGCCCCGACATGACCAAGATCGGATGAGGCCGCGCGCGCTCCTGCTCCTCGGCGCTGCGCTGGCCGCCGGGTGCGGCGGCGCGGTGCGCTATGCCGATCCGGGCGGGGAGAATCTCGTCATTCGCACGGAGCTGAGCGATGCGCGCGCCGTCCTTGGGGTGCACGCGGTCGATGCGCAGTGCAGGCCGGTCTACGAGGGCACCGTCGGTCTCGAGCCGGGCGTCACGCAGGTGGGCATTCCGCCCGGGCGCCTGAGCTACCTCGTGTTCGAGTTCTCGACGTCGTCGTTCTGGGCCGGGCGGAGTGGCTCGATCACGCAGGAGACGCTGCTGCGCCCGCGGCCGGGCGCCACCTACGACATTCGCGTCACCTACAAGAACGACCTGTACGAGGTCACCATCCGCGAAACGCCGCCGCGTGGGCGGCCGCGCGACATCCCGCTCGCCGGCCTGCGCGCCTGCCAACGCTGAGAGGGGGCCGGGCCCGGGAAATCCTCCCTTGGGACGGACGAGGGCAATATGCTTGCATACGGCCTATGACGCACGAGCAATTCCAGGCGCTGGTCGGCGCGCTCGAGGGCGAGGCGCGCCGCAACCCCGGCACCTACAAGGGCCGGGTGCTGCTGCTCGCGCTGCTGGGCAATGCCTACCTCGGCGCGATCGTGGCGCTGGTCGGCTTCCTGCTCCTCGCGCTGCTCGCGTCGATCCTGTGGCTCAAGGCGCTGGGCGTGAAGCTCGCCGTGGTGGCGGGCGCGTTCCTGTGGCTGATCGTCAAGGCGCTCTGGCTGCGCATGGAGCCGCCGCAGGGCACCGAGGTCACGGCGCGCGTGGCGCCGGAGCTCTTCGCCATGATCGAGGAGCTGCGCGCCGAGCTGCGCGCGCCGCGCTTCCATCGCGTGCTCGTCACCGACGAGCTGAATGCCGGCGTGGTGCAGGCGCCGAGGCTGGGCATCTTCGGCTGGCCGCGCAACTACCTCCTGATCGGGCTGCCGCTCATGAAGTCGCTCACCATGGAGCAGTTCAAGGCCGTGCTGGCGCACGAGTTCGGCCATCTGGCGCGCGGCCACGGGCGCCTGTCGAACTGGCTCTACCGCCAGCGGCTGCGCTGGGCGCGGCTGATGGAGGTGCTCGGGGCCGCCGAGAGCAGGGGCAGCTTCCTGTTCACGCCCTTCCTGCGCTGGTACGCGCCGTACTTCAACGCCTACTCCTTCCCGCTGGCACGCGCGAATGAATACGAGGCGGACGCGACCTCGGTGCGGCTGACCTCCGCGCGGGCGGCGGCGGCGGCGCTCACCGGCGTGAGCGTGGTCGGCAGCTACCTGGGCGAGCGCTACTGGCCGCAGGTTCACAAGCTGGCGGACGAGCAGCCGCAGCCGGCGCACATGCCCTTTGTCGGCTTGAGCGCCCGCATGACGCAGGAGGTCGACGAGGCTTCGAGCCACCGCTGGATGCAGCAGGCGCTCGCGCGCGTCACCACGGTGGAGGACACGCATCCGGCGCTGAAGGATCGCCTCGCGGCGATCGGCCAGGCGCCGCGCCTTGCGCTGCCTGCCGATGGCGAGGCGGCCGACCGGCTCTTGGGAACTGCGCTGCCGTCGATCACCGAAGCCTTCGACCAGCGCTGGCGCACCAGCATCCTGCCCGCCTGGGAAGAGCGCTACCAGAGGGTGCAGGAGGAGCGCCGGAGGCTCGCCGAGCTGGACGCGACGCTGGCGCGTGGCACCGAGCTCAGCCTGCAGGAAGCCTACGACCGGGCGGTGCTCACCGAGTCGGTGGGCGCGAACGCCGATGCCGCCCTGGAGCAGTTGCGCGCGCTGCACGCGCGCGCGCCCGGGGACGCGACGGCCTGCTTCGCGCTTGGCGCGCGCCTGCTGGAGCGCGACGACCCGGCCGGCGTGCCGCTCCTCGAGCACGTCATGCGGCAGGACGAGTTCGCCATCGCAAGGTGCAGCGAGCTGATGCGCGACTACCACTGGCGCGGCGGGCGAAAGACGGAAGCGGATGCGTGGCACCAGCGCCTGCTCGAGCGCGCCGCCGACCAGCGCGGGGCGGAGAAGGAGCGCAGCGAGGTCAACCTCAAGGACAAGTTCGAGCGCCACGGGCTCGCGGCGGAGGACCTCGCACGGCTGCTCGCGCAGTTGCGCGCAGTTCCCGGGTTGCGCAAGGCCTATTTCGTGCGCAAGCGCGTCGCCCACCTTGCGCACCGCCCCTTCCACGTCCTCGGCTTCAAGGCTTCGTTCCCGTTGCAGCCGGGGGTCAAGAAGCGCGCCGCGGCGATGATGCAGTCGATCCAGGAGCGCGTGCAGTTTCCCGGGGAGACGCTGATCGTCAACGTCGAGGGCGAGAACTACCGCTTCGGCCGGAAATTCGCCTGGATGCGCGGCGCGCGCATTCTCTAGCTCTAGCTCCGGCGCGCAGTTCGGCGACAATGCCCGGCATGCGATCGCGCTCTCTTGGCGCGCGGCTGCGCGGCGGGCACCTGCTGGCCCTGCTTGCTGCGTTCACCGCCGGCTGCGCGCACTACCCCGCCACGCCCCCGCTGGAGCGGGCCGGAGCCCCGGGTTACCGCGTCGGCGAAGCGAGCCGTCCCGGCCAGTCCGACGACCTGCTGGTGGTCCTCGCCATCTCCGGCGGCGGCACGCGTGCCGCGGCGCTCGGCTACGGCGTGCTGGAGGAGTTGCGCGAGACCGTGGTGACGGTGAACGGCACGCGGCGCAGGCTGCTGGACGAGGTGGACGTCATCTCCGCCGTGTCCGGCGGCACGCTGCCCGCCGCGTACTACGGCCTGCGCGGCGAGAGGACGTTCGAGGAGTTCGGGCCGCGCGTGCTGTACCGCAACCTCGAGACGGACCTGGTGCAGCGCATTCTGTCCCCGGCCAACTGGTTCCGCCTGCCCTCGGGGACCTTCGGACGCTCCGACCTGTTTGCCGAGATCTACGACGAGACGGTGTTCGACCACGCGACCTTCGCCGACCTGCAGCGCGCCGGGGGGCCGTTCGTGATCATCAACGGCACCGACATCACCACCGGCGCGCGCTTCAGCTACACGCAAGACCAGTTCGACGCGATCTGCGGCGACCTGTCGCGCGTCACGCTGGGACGCGCCGTCGCCACCTCGACCGCGCTGCCGCCGCTGCTCACGCCGATCACGCTGCAGAACCGCGGCGGCACCTGCGGCAGGAAGGCGCCGGCCTGGCAGAAGGCCGCCGAGGCCGCCCTGGGCGAGTCCGAGACGCCCGGTCGCGCGCTGCTGCGCGCGCGCGCGCTGCAGGCCTATGAGGATCCGGCGCGGCCCTACGTGCATCTCTTCGATGGCGGACTGTCGGAGAACCTCGGCCTGGCCGAGGTGCTGCGCGCCTTCGACCTGCTGAAGGTCGAGCCGGACGAGACGGTGCTGCCGGCCCTGCGCCGGGCGCGCAAGGTGGTGGTCATAGCCGTGAACGCGCTGCGCTATCCGGAGGTGGACTGGGAGCGCTCGCCCGAGCCGCCCGACACCGATACGCTGCGCGACCAGATGTGGTCCATCCCCGTCGACCGCATATCGTTCGACGCCGTGGAGCAGGTGCGCGAGAGGCTCGCCGCCTGGCAGGCCGCAGGCGCGGGGCGGCGCGGCTACCTCGCGCAGGTCACGTTCGACAACCTGAAGGACCCGGCCGAGCGCGGCTACTACAAGCAGGTGAAGACGCGGCTCGCGCTGCCCAAGGAGCAGGTGGACCGGCTGCGCGAAGTGGGCGGACGGCTGCTGCGCGAGGCGCCCGCCTTCCGGAGGCTGATCGTTGATCTCGAAGCGCAGCGCTAGCAGCCGCAAGCGAGCGCGCTGGTCGCAGCGAGTCACGCGACAGAGCAACGCGCTCGACCTCGAGCCCGGCGTGTTCGCGCTGGACGACCCGCGCGCCATCGCGCGCTCGCTCAAGGCGTCGGCCGAATCCAGCCGGCGCCGCAAGACGACGCCGTTCCGCTCCGCGATGTCGATGCTCAACTTCTATCTGAACCGCGCCGGGCGCGGGCTGCCCGCTCGGCAGCGCGCGCGCCTCGAGGCGGCCAAGGATGAGCTGCGCGTGCTCTTCGGTCGTCCGCCCGCGAGATGAGCATCCGCATCGTCCGGCTCGGCCCACGCGCTGCCAGTATTCGTTGATGCGCCAGCTGTTCAGCGGGCGCGCGGCGAGGACGTCGGTGTGAAAACCCCGATGCCTGTGGACTCGAGGCAGCTCGCGCCTCACGATGTGCGGCGCGGATGCCGGGTTGCGGCACGGGCGGCGTAGTATCGTCGTTGCGGGCGAGTGTGGGTCGTCCGCGATCTCAACTACGGGGAGGTCACTGCGATGAAAAGAGCTCTGAAATCGGCCGCGCTCGCCGCGCTCGCCGCGTCCGTGCTGGCTGCCTGTTCGACTTATGTAACGCCGCGCTACTCGATCTCTGCGGATACCAATGTCGCGCTGAAGTCTCTCGGCCTCTCGGGTGTTGGGGTCGGCGCATTCTCCGGCCCGGCGACCTTCGACAACGCCTGCCGCGGTGCTGGCCCGCTGTCGCCGCCAGACGGCCTGTCGCATACGGATTACATCAAGCGCGCCCTCGAAGACGAGCTCAAGGTCGCCGGAGCACATGCGGCGGGAACGCCCCGCGTTACGCTTACCGGCACCGTGAACAAGCTGGAATTCTCGTCGAGCCGAGGGCTTACCGGCGGATCCTGGACGATCGACCTGACCCTGCGTTTATCCAATGGTGCGAGCATGGCCGCGAATGAATACTACGAATTCCACAGCGGGTTCATCGCGGATACCGCCTGCAAGCAGACTGCGGAGGCATATTTTCCGGCGGTGCAGAACCTGATCGGAAAGGTCGTGAAGTCGGCAGAGTTCGCCGCTCTGGTCAGATAAGCCTGGCGACAGGATCGCGGCGGTGCCCGCGACGCACCTACGGGTTGCGGCTTGAGACTGCCGGTGCCTCGCCCGTCCGGAAGGCTTGGCGCAGGAACAGTGGCACCGCATTGAGATCCTCCGGCGCGACGCCCTGCGCGCCGAGGATGCGCAGCGCGCGCGATTGCAGCTGCCAGCAGGACGAGGCGAGCGCCGCCTGCGCTGCCACCACCGAGCCGTCCAGGCGCAGCGCCGCGGTGCGTACGCCGCAGCTCGGGTGCGCGGCGAGCTGCGCAACGAGGCGGCCCTGCTGCGGCTGCGGCGCCGGCCGCTCGCGCAGCGCGAAGGCGATCGCGCCCGCGAAGCGCGAGTCCGGGTCGGCCGTGAGCATGCGCTTGAAAGCGTTCCACATGTCCGCCGCCTGCGCGTTCGTCGCGCCCCGCAACGCGCAGCGCAAAGCGGCGCCGAGCGGCCAGAGCACGTCGAAGTCCCCCTCGGGCAGCGACGCGAGCGACGCCTCGGTGCGCGTGCGCAGCTCCGCCACCAGGAACGCGTAGCGGCCGGGACGCACCCGGGCGCGGACCAGGTCCGGGCCGAACGCGCGCAGCGCCTCGGCGACCGACTCTCCCGTCTCGGGCGCGACAGCGGGCTCGGCAGGACAGGGCGCCGGTTCCTCCGACTCGTGCACCACCGTGCCGTCGAGCCGCGGGGCATCGCCGATCACGATGCCGAGACTGGGCAGGCCGCGCGACCACTCCGCCTGCCCGTGGCCCGGCGGCTGGCGCAGGCGCCACGCGTTCCGGCCCGCGCCGTCGGACAGGATGCCCACGCCGTTCGCGGTGGCGCTCGCTTGCGCGAGCGTGGGTGCCTCGTAGTCGTCGTCGCCCGCGGCGTCCACCAGCGCGCCGACCGCGAGATCGAGACCCATGCCCTGGCCGACGCCCGCGCCGAGCGCGTAGGCGTCGTCGCCCGCCTCGTCGCGCAGCACGCCGACCGCCTGGTGCACGCCCGCGCCCTGCGCGTAGCGCAATGCCCGGTAGCGATCGTCGCCGCGGCGGTCCCACAGCAGGCCGAGACCGTAGTAGTAGCCCGCGCCTTGCGCGTACATCTGCGCTTCGTAAGCGTCGTCGCCCGCGTCGTCGCGCAACATGCCGATGCCCCCGCCCATGCCGGTGCGCACGCCGAGCGCCACGCCCTGCGCATAGCTGAGGCCGCCGCCGCGCGCGAAGGGGTCGGTCATGCCCTGCGCGAAATAGCGATCGTGGCCGGCCCGGTCCCACAGCACGCCGATGCCGCCCGCGAGCCCGAGGCCCTGGCCGAAGGCCGCGACGCGATACGTGTCGTCGCCGCCGAGATCGAGCAGTACGCCGATGCCGGCAAGCGCCGCGCCCTGCGCGAACACGCCGGATTCGTAGACGTCGTCGCCGGCGGCGTCGTACAGCAGCGCGACGCCGCCGATCGCCGCGCCCCACGATGCCGCCGTCGAGGCGTAGCGGTCGTTCCCGCCGAGGTCGAGGATCGCGGAGAGGCCGCGCACGGCGATGTCGGAGCCCGTGTAGCGGTCGTTGCCGCCCGGCTCGAGGATCACGGTGACCGCGCCGTCGCGCACCGGCGAGACTGCGTGAGTGTCATCGCCCCGGGTGCCGACGATGAGCACGATGTCGCCGCGCGCGAAGCGGCCGCCCTGCGACGGAAGATCGAGGTTGTTCCGCAGGAGGCGCGCATTGGCTTCGAAAAAGAGCGCCGCCGCACGCTGCAGCGCCGCCGCGTCCACCCTTGCGGCGATGGTGCGTTGCGCTTCCGGCGAGGGCAGTCCGTCGGGCACTTCACCCAGCGGGGGCACGGCGGATGCAAGCGCGCGCTGCGCCTCGGCGATCTCGTCGAGGAAGGGCTCGAGCCATTGCCGCAGCGGCATGACTGGCCCAGAGCGCGCGCCCGGCGCGGCGAGCCGCGCGAGGCCGCGCGGCTCGGCCGCGGCGTACAGCGCCGCGGCGTCCATCGCCGTCATCGGCTGCGCCAGCACCCGGCGCACGGCGGCCGGCGCGGGCGGCGGCCGGCCTTCGTGCCGCAGGACGTTGTCGATGACCCCGATCGGCTGCGGCCCCGCGCAGGCGGCGAGCAGCGCAATCGCGAGGAAGGTGGCGCGGCGCATGGCAGAATCCCGCAGAGAGGATACCCGCCATGGATCTGCGCAACGCCGTCCGGGAGAAATTCAAGGGCTTGCTGCCCGAGCTGCTCGGCATGGAGCTCGAGGAGGTCACGCCGGAGCGCGTGCGCGCGACGCTCGTGGTGCGACCCGACCTGTGCACCACCGGCGGCATCCTGCACGGCGGCTCGATCATGGCCTTCGCCGACACGCTGGGCGCGATCGGCACGGTGGCCAACATGCCGGCCGGCGCGAGCACCGCGACCATCGAGTCGAAGACCAACTTCATCGGCGGCGCCCTGGCGGGCACGACGGTGACGGGCGAAGCGACGCCGGTCCACAAGGGCCGCAGCACGCAGGTGTGGCAGACGCGCGTCACCACCGCCGAGGGCAAGCTGGTCGCGCTCGTGACGCAGACGCAGATCGTCAAGCCGGCGAAGGCCTAGAATCGGCCCGACGCGATGACCAACGTCTCCGACATCGCCAGGCTTCTAGGCGGCGAATCGCTCGACGCCGACCCGGCCGAGACCCGCGAGTGGCTCGACGCGCTGGATGCGCTGGCGGCGAGCGCGGGCAAGGAGCGCGCGCGCTACGTCATGGCGCGCCTCGCCGAGCACGCTGGCGCGCTCGACGTGCAGACGCGCGCGCGCTTCAACACGCCGTACTGCAACACGATCTGGCCGCACGAGCAGCCGCCGTTTCCCGGTGACTTCACCATCGAGCAGCGCCTGGCGTCCATCATCCGCTGGAACGCGCTCGCCATGGTCGTGCGCGCCAATCGCGCGCACGCCGAGCTCGGCGGGCACATCGCGAGCTTCGCCTCGGCAGCGGACCTGTTCGAGGTCGGCTTCAACCATTTCTTCCGCGGGCACGCCGCGCCGGGCGGCGCGGACCTGGTGTACTTCCAGCCGCATTCGGCACCGGGGGTGTATGCGCGCGCGTTCCTCGAAGGGCGGCTGACGGAGGCGCAGCTCGACCGTTATCGCCGCGAGACGGACGGCGCCGGGCTGTCTTCCTATCCGCACCCGTGGCTGATGCCGAAATTCTGGCAGTTCCCCACGGGATCGATGGGGCTGGGGCCGTTGAACGCCATCTACCAGGCGCGCTTCATGCGCTACCTGGAGAGCCGCGGCATCCTCGAGACCGCGGGGCGCAAGGTGTGGGCGTTTCCGGGCGACGGCGAGATGGACGAGCCCGAGTCGCTCGCCGGGCTGTCGCTCGCCGCGCGCGAGGGGCTCGACAACCTCGTGTTCGTCGTCAACTGCAACCTGCAGCGCCTGGACGGCCCGGTGCGCGGCAACGGCTCGGTCATCCAGGAGCTGGAGGGCCTGTTTGCCGGCGCGGGCTGGAACGTCATCAAGCTCATCTGGGGCAGCGACTGGGATCCGCTCTTCGCGCGCGACCACGAGGGCGTGATCCTGCGGCGCCTGCACGAGACGGTGGACGGCGAGTTCCAGACTTACGCCGCCACCGACGGTCGCTTCAACCGCGAGCACTTCTTCAACAAGTACCCCGAGCTGAAGGCGCTGGTCGCCGACCTTACGGATGACGACATCGACCGCCTGAAGCGCGGCGGCCACGATCCGGTGAAGATTTACTCCGCGTACCACGCCGCGGTCAGCCACAAGGGCCAGCCGACGGTGATCCTCGCCCAGACCAAGAAGGGCTACGGCATGGGCACCTGGGGCCAAGGCAAGATGGGCACCCACCAGCAGAAGAAGCTCGACGACGAAGCGCTGAAGGCGTTCCGCGACCGCTTCGCGCTGCCGCTCTCCGACGAGGAGGTGACGGGCCTGAAGTTCTACAGGCCGGCGGCGGACGGCCCGGAGATGCGTTATCTGCTTTCGCGGCGCGAGCGCCTCGGCGGGTTCCTCCCGGAGCGCCGCGCCGAGGCGCCGAAGCTCGCGCTGCCGGAAGTCTTCGGCAAGGCGCTGGAAGGCTCGCAAGGCCGCGAGCAGTCCACCACCATGCAGTACGTGCAGCTCCTGTCGCAGCTGCTGAAGGACCCGACGCTCGGGCGGCACATCGTGCCGATCGTCGCCGACGAGGCGCGCACCTTCGGCATGCAGTCGCTGTTTCGCCAGGTGGCGATCTACTCGCCCTTCGGCCAGCTGTACGAGCCCGAGGACCGCGAGGAGCTGCTCTACTACAAGGAGGCGCGCGACGGCCAGATCCTGGAGGAGGGCATCACCGAGGCGGGCGCGCTCGCCTCGTGGATCGCGGCGGCGACCAGCTACAGCACGCACGGCGTGCCGATGCTGCCGTTCTACACGTTCTACTCGATGTTCGGTTTCCAGCGCGTCGGCGACCTGGTCTGGGCGGCGGCGGACTCGCGCTCGCGCGGCTTCCTCGTCGGCGCGACCGCCGGGCGCACGACGCTCGCCGGCGAGGGCTTGCAGCACCAGGACGGCTCGAGCCACCTCGCGGCGGCGGCGATTCCGAACTGCATCGCCTACGATCCCTGCTACGGCTACGAGCTGGCCGTCATCCTGCAGGACGGCATGCGGCGCATGCTCGAGAAGCAGGAAGACGTCTTCTACTACGTCACCGTGATGAACGAGAACTACGTGCACCCGGCGATGCCCGAGGGCGCGCGCGAAGGGATCCTGAAAGGCATGCACCGCGTGCGCGTGGCGGGCAAGGGCAAGAAGTCAGTGCGCTTGCTTGGGGCTGGCGCGATCCTGCGCGAGACGCTCGCGGCGGCGGACGTGCTCGAGGCGGAGCATGGCGTCGCGGCCGAAGTGTGGTCGGTGACGAGCTTCACCGAGCTGCGGCGCGAGGGCCGCGAGGCGAAGAACGCGTGGGTCGCGCAGTGCCTCGAGGGCGGCAAGGGGCCGGTGATCGCGGCGAGCGACTACGTGAGCGCGCTCGCGGATCTAATCCGGGAGTGGGTGCCGGGGAAGTATGTGACGCTCGGCACGGACGGATTCGGGAGGAGCGATACGCGCGCGGCGCTGCGCGCGCATTTCGGGGTGGATCGCGCGGGAATCGTCAAGGCGGCGCTCGGGGCGCTCGGCTAGCGCGCGTAGAACTTCGTCGCCGTCTCCCAGGCCACGCGCTGCAGGAACGCGGCGGTTTCCTTGTCCACCTTGCCGAAGTAGTCGTAGGGGTTGCCGACCGGCGACTTGCCGTACAGGCTCGCGTAGACCACGCAAGCGGCCAGATAGGTGCCCTCCAGGTTCGGATGGCTGCCGTCGTAAGTCTTGTGCAGCTGCATCCCCGGGCGCTGGCGATAGGCCTCCTCGAACGCCAGCCCGACCGGAATGACGAGCGCGCCGACCTCGTTGCCCGTCGCGACGTACATGGCCTCGACCTTGCGGATCATGTCCGGGCTCGCGTCCTTGTTCGGCGCGACGTAGGCGTGCGTCATGTAGAGCGCGGTCTTCGCGCCGGTCTTCGCGATGTCGCCGTTGAACTCGACCACCTTCTCGCGAAAGGACTTCATGCGCGCGTCGGCGAGTGCCGCGCCGCTGTTGCCCTGCAGGATGACGACGTCATAAGGATCCTTCATGCCGAGCTTGCCCGGCGCGACATAGGCCGCGACGTCGTGGTGCGCGAGCGGCGCGCCGCCGATGGTGACGATCTTGTACTGCAGCACCTTTTCGAGCGACGGGTCGCCGGCGATCGCCATCCGGCGCAGGTGGTTGTGCAGGCTGTCGTTGTAGTAGAAGTAGCTGTTGCCGACGAACAGGATCTTATTCGGCACATCGACCTGGCGCTGCTTGACGGAAGGCGCGGGCTGGGCGGCGGCGAGCGCGGCGGTGGCCGCGAGGACGGCGGACAGGGCGAGGCGCAGCAGGGCTTTCACGTCATTTCTCCTTGTTCGAACTCCATCAAGAGCTTACCGGGCGCAACTTGCACGCCCCTGACGACATGCACCGCCGCCACGCGCAGCGCCGCGGGCGCGGCGAGCGTGTGCTCCATCTTCATCGCCTCCAGCACCACGAGCGGTGCTCCAGCCGCCACCGCGTCCCCTGCCTTCGCATGCACAGCCACGACGCGCCCATTCATCGGCGCGGTGAGCGCGCGCCCGTCCAATCCGGCGGCACGCTTCGCGGGCGGATCCATGGTCGTGTCGCGCCAGGTGTACGAGTGGCCGTCGCGCGCGAAGTACAGCGTGTCGCCATTGAGCGCATGCGGCGCGGCCGGCAGCGGGTCGTGCCGCGCGTTGCTCCAGGCCGACCACTCGCCGAAACCCGCGGCGTCTGCCTTTGCGCAAGCATAGAGACGCCGAGCGAGCGGCTCGTCCACGGCTGGCGCCTTCCAACCAGTGAGTCGATCCTCCAGCAGCGACGTAGTCGCTCTTCCTTCGGCGAACTCCGGATCGCGCAGCACGGCAGCGAGGAAGGCCTTGTTGGTTGGCAGGCCGAGCGCGAGCGTCGCGTCGAGGGCCGCCGCGAGCTGCTCGCGCGCCTTGTCGCGACCGGGCGCGTGCACGATCAGCTTGGCGAGCAGAGAATCGTACTGGGGTGAAATCTCGAGTCCGGTCTCCAGCGCATGGTCCACGCGCACGCCGTCGGCCGGCCGCCAGAGCGCAAGCCGTCCGGACTGCGGCAGGAAGTCCCTGGACGGATCCTCCGCGCACAGCCGCGATTCGATCGCGTGCCCCTCGAAGCGGATGTCGTCCTGCCCGAGCGGCAGCGGCTCGCCGGCGGCGATCCGCAGCTGCCACTCCACGAGGTCGAGGCCCGTGACCGCCTCGGTCACCGGATGCTCGACCTGCAGGCGCGCGTTTGCTTCGATGAAGAGGAAGTCCCTGTTCTCGTCGACCAGGAACTCGACGGTGCCCGCGCCCACGTAGCCCGCCGCGCGCGCGATCGCAGTTGCCGCCGCGCCGAGCTTCTTGCGCAAAGTGATGTCCACGGCGGGCGAAGGCGACTCCTCGATCAGCTTCTGGTGGCGGCGCTGCACCGAGCAGTCGCGCTCGCCGAGGTGGATCACTTTGCCGTGTGCGTCGGCGAAAATCTGCACTTCGATGTGGCGCGGCGACAGGATTGCCTTCTCGAGCATCAGCCTTCCGTCGCCGAAGGCATGCTCGGCCTCGGACTTCGCGGACGCGAGCGCCGCATCGAGCTCCTTCGCCGAGCGCACGAGCCGCATGCCGCGCCCGCCGCCGCCGGCGATCGCCTTGATCACGACCGGATACTCGGGCTTGCTCTCGTACGTCGGCAGCACGGGAACGCCCGCCTTCGCGGCGAGCTGCTTGGCGTTTGCCTTGTCGCCGAGTGCGCGCATCGCCGCGGGCGGAGGCCCGACCCAGACGCGGCCGGCGGCAATCACGGCTTCGGCAAAGGCGGGATTCTCGGAATGGAATCCGTAGCCCGGGTGCACCGCCTCGCCCGGCGCGCGCAGGATGGACGGGATGTCGAGATAGGACTCGATGCATATCGCCTCGTCGCAGGCGCGCACGTGTGGCGCATCGCGCTCCGCTTCCACATGGACCGCGATGGTCCGAATGCCGAGCTTGCGCGCGCTGCGCGCGACGCGCAGCGCGATCTCGCCGCGGTTGGCGATCAGCAGTGTGCTGAACACCTCAGTCCTTCTTCAGGTGCTTCGAGGGCAGGATCCCCATGTACTTGCAGATGATGCCGAGCATCACCTCGTCGGCGCCGCCGCCGATCGACATCAGCCGCCCGTCGCGATAGGCGCGCGACAGCGGGTTGTCCCAGGTGTAGCCCATGCCGCCCCAGAACTGCAGGCATGCGTCCGACACCTCGCGCCGCAGGCGCCCGGCCTTGAGCTTGGCCATCGAGGCGAGCTCGGTCACGTCCTCGCCCGCGACGTAGCGCTCGCACGCCATGTAGGTGAGCGCGCGCAGCGCCTCGATCTCGGTCTTGAGCTCCGCGAGCCGGAAATGCACGTACTGGAAGTCGATGATCGGCTGGCCGAAGACCTTGCGCTCGCGGATGTACTCGACCGTCTCGTCGATGTTCCTGAGCAGCCCCTGCACCGCGCTCGCCGCGGCCCACAGGCGCTCCTCCTGGAACTGCTGCATCTGGTAGGTGAAGCCGAAGCCTTCCTCGCCGATGCGGTAGCGCTGCGGCACGCGCACGTCGTCGAAGTGGATGAGGCCGGTGTCGGAGGACATCATGCCGATCTTGCGGATCTTCTTCGCCTTGACGACGCCTTTCGTGTTCATCGGCACGCAGATGAGCGTCTTGTTCTTGTGCGGCGCGCCTTCCGAGGTGTTGGCGAGCAGGCACATCCAGTCGGCCTGCAGGCTGTTGGTGATCCACATCTTGGCGCCGTTGATGACGTAGTCGCCGCCCGCCTTCTTCGCCGTGGTCTTGATCGAGGCGACGTCCGAGCCCGCGCCGGGCTCGGACACGCCGACGCAGGCGACATGGTCGCCCGAGATCGCCGGCGCGAGGAATTCCTTGCGCAGCTCGTCGGAGCCGAAGCGCGCGAGCGCCGGCGTCGCCATGTCGGTCTGCACGCCGATCGCCATCGGCACGGCGCCGCAGCGGATATGGCCGAGCGTCTCGGCCATCACCACCGAGTAGCTGTAGTCGAGCGCCGCACCACCGTAAGCCTCGGGCTTGGTGAGCCCGAGCAGCCCCAGGTTGCCGAGCTTCTTGAACACCTCGTGCGCGGGGAACTGCTCGGCGTCCTCCCAAGCGTCCACATGCGGGTTGATCTCGCTGTCGATCAGGCGCTTGAGGTTGCGCCGGATCTCCTCGTGCTCCTGCGTGAAGTTCATGGCCGGGCCACTCCGAACTGGATGGGTCTGGGGATGCGCGCGTCGCCGTCCTTGCAGACGGAGAGGGTGAAGCCGAGGACGTTTCTCGTGTCGCGCGGGTCGATGACGCCGTCGTCGAGCATGAGCGCGGAGGTGACGAGCGCATCCTGCTGGCGCTCGAAGTTCTCGACGATGCGGTGCTTCAGGTCGGCGATCTTCGCTTCGTCCACGGGCTGGCCTTTGCGCTTCGCGCCCGCCTCCATGACGATCGCCATGGTGAGCGCCGCCTGCTCGGCGCCCATTACCGCGGTCTGTGCGTTCGGCCAGGAAAAGAGGAACCGCGGGCGGTAGGCGCGTCCGCACATGCCGTAGTTGCCCGCGCCGAAGGATGCGCCGCACATCAGCGTGATCTGCGGCACGTTTGCAGTGGACACCGCCTGGATCATCTTCGAGCCGTGCTTGATCATGCCGGCCTCTTCGGAGGCCTTGCCGACGATGTAGCCGGTGGTGTTCTGCAGGTAGAGGATCGGCAGGCCCGCCTGGCAGCAGCTCTGGATGAAGTGCGTCGCCTTGTTGGCGCCCGCGGGGTCGAGGGGCCCGTTGTTGGTGACGATGCCGACGCGAAAGCCCTGCACCGCGGCGTGCCCGCAGACGGTCGCCGGGCCGTAGTCGGCCTTGAAGTCGAGGAAGTCGGAGTCGTCCACGATGCGCGCGAGCACCTCGCGCATGTCCACCGGCTTCCGGTAGTCCTCGGGGATCACGCCGAGCAGCTCCTCGCCGTCGTAGCGCGGCGGCTTTCCGCCCGGCAGGAACGAGGACTTCCAGTCCAGGCGCGAAAGCACCTCGCGCGCGTAGCGGATGCCGTCGGCGTCGTCCTCGGCGAGATACTCGCCCAGGCCCGAGACGTGCGTGTGCATCACCGCGCCGCCGAGCTCCTCGTCGGTGGCGATCTCGCCGGTCGCAGCCTTGAGCAGCGGCGGGCCTGCGAGGAAGGCCTTCGCGCGCCCGCGCACCATGATCACGTAGTCCGACAGCCCCGGCATGTATGCGCCGCCCGCGGTGGACGAGCCGTGCACCACGGTCACGACCGGCAGGCCGGCGGCCGAGAGCCTGGCGAGGTTGTAGAAGATCGCGCCGCCGTGGATGAACCCTTCCACGCGGTACTTGAGCAGGTTCGCGCCCGCCGACTCGACGAGGTGCACGAACGGCAGCTTGTTGTCCAGCGCGAGCTCCTGCGCGCGCAGCAGCTTCTCGCGTCCCATGTGCTGGATCGCGCCCGCGTCGATGCCCGATTCGCTCGCCACCACCATCGCGCGCACGCCCGAGGCGTAGCCGATTCCGCAGACCATGCCGCCGCCGGGAGTGGTCTTGTCCGGATCGGGATCGTCCAGGCAGTAGCCCGCCATCGACGAGAGCTCGAGCCAGGGCGCGCCGGGGTCGAGCAGGCGCGCGACGCGCTCGCGCGGCAGGAGCTGGCCGCGCTTGTCGAACAGGGGCCTCGCCTTCTCCGACGCGTCGCGCGTGCGCCCCTCCAGCTGCCGCAGGCGCGCGATCTTCGCGAGCAGGCTGTCGCGGTTGCGCCGGAACGCCGAGCCGGCGACGTCGATCTTCGATTGGAGGGCCGGCATCAGCCCGACGGGGAAGAAAGCATTTGCTTGGTCAGTGTCCACCAATGGAATATCATTCGTCAATGATCCCGCGGACGCTCTTTTCCCCCGAGCACGAGACCTTCCGCGACAGCGTGCGCCGCTTCATGGAAGCCGAGGTCGTGCCGCACGACGAGCGCTGGCAGGAGCAGGGCTACGTCGATCGCGAGGTGTGGCAGAAGGCGGGCGCGAACGGTTTCCTGTGCTGCTCGATGCCCGAGGCCTACGGCGGCGCGGGCGCGGATCGCCTCTATAGCGTGGTGCTGATGGAGGAGCAGGCGCGCGCCAACAACTCTTCGCTCGGCTGGGGCCTGCATTCCGAGATCGTCGCGCCCTACCTGCTGCGCTACGGCAGCGAGACCCTGAAGAAGAAGTACCTGCCGAGGATGGCCTCGGGCGAGATGATCGGCGCCATCGCCATGAGCGAGCCCGGCGCCGGTTCCGACCTGCAGGCGGTGAAGACCACGGCGGCGAAGAGGGGCGATCGCTACCTCGTCAACGGCTCCAAGACCTTCATCACCAACGGCTGGCACTGCGACCTCGTCATCGTCGTGGCGAAGACCGATCCATCGAAAGGCGCGAAGGGCACGAGCCTCGTCGTGGTCGACACCTCGATGAAAGGCTTCACCAAGGGCAAGCGCCTGAAGAAGCTGGGGCTGAAGGGCCAGGACACGGCCGAGCTGTTCTTCGACAACGTCGACGTGCCGGCGGAGAACCTGCTCGGCCAGGAGAACAACGGCTTCATCTACCTGATGCAGGAGCTTCCCTGGGAGCGCATGCAGATCGCCATCGGCGCGATTGCCAAGGCGGAAGCCGCGGTCGAGTGGACCAAGGCCTACGTCACCGAGCGCAAGGCCTTCGGCAAGCCGATCGCCAGCTTCCAGAACACGCGCTTCAAGCTCGCCGAGCTCGCCACCGAGGTGCAGGTGGCGCGCGTGTTCGTCGACCGCTGCATGGAACTGCTGCTCGCCGGCAAGCTCGACACGGCGACCGCCTCGATGGCCAAATACTGGGTCTCGGACCTCGAGTGCAAGGTGATCGACGAGTGCCTGCAGCTGCACGGCGGCTACGGCTTCATGTGGGAGTTCCCCATCGCGCGCGCCTACGCGGACGCGCGCGTGCAGCGCATCTACGGCGGCACCAATGAGATCATGAAGGAAGTGATCTCCCGCTCGCTCGGTCTGGGAGGCAAGGAATAGGGGACTGTCCCCATTTGGCTTCATCAAATGGGGACTGTCCCCTTTTAAGGAGACAGTCATGGCAAAGAGCGCAAATGAGGCGATGATCTTCGACGCGATCCGCACGCCGCGCGGCAAGGGCAAGAGGGACGGCTCGCTGCACGAGGTGAAGCCGGTCACGCTGCTCGCCGGCGTGCTGCAGGAGCTGCAGCGCCGGCACGACTTCGACACGGGCGAGGTCGAGGACGTCGTGATGGGCTGCGTCACGCCCTCGGGCGAGCAGGGCTCGTGCATCGCCAAGACCGCGGCGCTCGCCGCGGGCTGGGACTGGAAGGTGCCGGGCTTCCAGCTGAACCGCTTCTGCGCCTCGGGGCTGGAAGCGGTGAACCTCGCCGCGCAGAAGGTGCGCTCGGGCTGGGAGGACCTGGTGGTCGCGGGCGGGATCGAATCCATGTCGCGCGTGCCGATGGGCTCGGACCGCGGCGCCTGGGCCTGCGACCCGCAGACCAGCATCGACACCGCCTTCATCCCGCAGGGCATCAGCGCCGACCTGATCGCCACGCTGGAAGACTTCTCGCGCGACGAGGTGGACGAGTTCGCGCTGAAATCGCAGAAGAAGGCCGCCGCCGCGCGCGAATCCGGGCGCTTCAGGAAATCGGTCGTGCCGGTGAAGGACGCGGTCGGCGACGTGATCCTCGATCACGACGAGTACATCAAGCCGCACACCACGCTGCAAGGGCTCGCCGCGCTCAAGCTCGCCTTCGACAAGGCGGGCGAGATGGGCTACGACGCGGTGGCGATCCGCCGCTACCCGCAGGTCGAGCGCATCCGCCACGTGCACACCGCGGGCAATTCCTCCGGGATCGTGGACGGCTCGGCGGCCGTGCTGATCGGCACCGAGAAGAAAGGCAAGGCGCTGGGCCTCAAGCCGCGCGCGCGCATCGTCGCCGCGGCGCTCTCCGGCGCCGATCCCACGATCATGCTCACGGGCCCGATGCCCGCGGCGCGCAAGGCGCTCGCCAAGGCGAAGATGAAGATCGACCAGATCGACCTGTTCGAAATCAACGAAGCCTTCGCCGTGGT
>JAOUIL010000134.1 GCA_029883975.1 Betaproteobacteria bacterium | reverse complement strand
GCCAGTTCAATCTCGCCAAGCGCATCCCCGGCAAGCAGGAGTTCGCAGAGTCGGTGGCCTATTACGTCGAGCGCATCCGGCGCGCGGGCGCCAAGGTGCTGCTCAACCACGCAGCGAATGAAGCCGAGCTCGCCCAATTCGACGAAGTGGTCCTCGCCACCGGCATCGATCCGAGGAGGCCCGCGATCCCGGGCATCGACCACAAGAGCGTGGTCGGCTACGTGGACCTGCTTTCCGGCCGCGTGCCGCCCGGCAGGAACGTGGTGATCATCGGCGCGGGCGGCATCGGCTTCGACGTCGCGCTCTATCTGCTCGAGCGCAACGAGCGCTCCACGCTCGACGCGCAGGAGTTCGCGAAGCACTGGGGCATCGTGCAGGACGCCGGCGTGTCCGGCGGCCTCGATCCGCACGGGATGCCGCCCGCGCATCCTGCGCACCGCATCACCATGCTCAAGCGCTCCGCGGGACCGTTCGGCGCGACGCTGGGGCGCTCGACCGGCTGGGTGCACCGCGCCGAGCTCGCGAGAAACGGCGTGAAGATGCTGAAGGGCGTCGAGTACCGCCGCATCGACGATGCGGGCGTGCACATCGCCGTCGAGGGCAAGGAGGAGGTGATCGCCGCCGACACGGTGGTGCTCTGCGCGGGCCAGGAGCCGCTTCGGCCCGTCGCGGCGAAGCACCTGATCGGCGGCGCGCGCGAGGCGGGCGAGCTCGATGCCAAGCGTGCCATGCGCGAAGGCGCGGAGCTCGGCGCGTCGCTATAGATGGGCGCCGCGACGCTCGCCGGCGCGGCCGCGGTCCTGCTCTGGTCCACGCTCGCGCTCGTCACGTCGGGCGCGACGCGCATCCCGCCGCTGCAGCTCCTCTTCCTTACCTTCGCCATCGCGAGCGTGCTCGGCCTCGCCTGGGCGGCCGTGCGGCGCGTGAAGCTCCTTGCCGCCACACGCGCGCACCGCGGGGCGCTGCTGCTCGCCGTCGCGGCGCTCGGCGGCTACCACTTCTTCTACTTCGTTGCGCTCGCGCGCGCCCCGGTGGTGGACGCGAGCCTCATCGCCTATCTCTGGCCGCTGCTCATCGTCGTGTTCGCCGCTGCGTTCGGCGGCGCGCGCGTCAACCGCTGGCATGCGGCGGGCATCGCGCTCGGCCTCGCGGGGGCCTGGCTGATCATCGCCTCGCGCGACGCCCTCGCCTTTTCGTCCGCGTACGCCCTCGGCCACGGCGCGGCGCTCGGTTGCGCGTTCGTGTGGTCGGGATACTCGGTCGCCAACCGGCGCTACGCCGATGCGCCCACCGGGCTGGTCGCGCTCGCCTGCGTCGCGGTGGCGCTCTTCGCGCTCGTCGGCCACGTGCTGTTCGAGACCACCGCCCTGCCCTCGAGCCGCGAGTGGACCGCGATCCTGCTGCTCGGCGCGGGGCCCGCAGGGGCCGCATTCTTCCTCTGGGACCATGGCACCAAGCACGGCAGCCTGCCGCTCCTCGGCGCGCTTTCCTACGCCGCACCGGTGCTCTCCACGAGCCTGCTCGTCGCCTTCGGCGAGGCCGCGGCGACCTGGCAGCTCGCGGCGAGCTGCTTGCTGGTCACGGCGGGCGCGGGGCTTGCCGCCTATGCCGACCGGCGGCCATTGCCGCATCGCGGCTAAGATGGGCGCCATGGAGAAGACCCCGGTCGCCGTGATCGCGGGCGCAGGCGAAGGCCTCGGCTTCGCGCTGGGCAAGCGCTTCGCCCAAGCCGGATACAACGTCGCGCTCGCCGCGAGAAGCGCCGAGCGCCTTGCGCGACTTGCCGGCGAGATCGCCAAGGCCGGGCACAAGGCGTTCGCGGCGCCGACGGATCTGCGCGAGGAGCAGGAGGTGATCGCGCTCTTCGACGCGCTCGAGTCCGAGCACGGGCCGGTCGAGGTCGCGGTGTTCAACGCGGGCGCGAACTTCCGCGCGCCGATCCAGGACACGCCCGCGGACATGTTCGAGAAGGTCTGGCGCCTGGGCTGCTACGCGGGGTTCCTGTTCGGCCGCGAGGCGGCGCGCCGCATGGCGCCGCGCGGCAGGGGCACGATCCTGTTCACCGGCGCGACCGCGTCGGTGCGCGGCGGGTCGCACTTCGCCGCGTTCGCGGCGGCGAAGAACGGCCTGCGCGCGGTGGCGCAGTCGATGGCGCGCGAGCTGGGGTCCAGGGGCATCCACGTCGCGCACGTCGTCATCGACGGCATGATCGACAGCGCGGCGACGCGCGCGCGCTTCCCCGAGCGCGTGAAGGACCTCGGACCCGATGCGATGCTCGACACCGGCGCGATCGCCGAGCTCTACTACCAGGTCCACGCGCAGCCGCGCTCGGCCTGGACCTTCGAGGCCGACCTGCGGCCGTTCGGCGAGAAGTTCTAGCGTGCAGGCCGCCGACGCGCAGCGCCTGTTCCAGCGCATCGCCGCGAACATCGAGCAGGTGATGCGCGGCCAGCACGCGCAGGTGCGCAAGCTCCTGGCGGCGTTCGCCGCGGGCGGCCACGTGCTGGTGGACGACTTCCCCGGCACCGGCAAGACCACGCTCGCCAAGTCGCTCGCCGCCTCGATCGGCGCGAAGTTCGCGCGCGTGCAGTTCACGCCGGACCTGCTTCCCTCGGACATCCTCGGCGTGTCGGTGTTCAACCAGCGCGACCAGACCTTCGAGTTCCGCGAGGGGCCGGTGTTCACCTCGATCCTGCTCGCCGACGAGATCAATCGGGCGAGCCCGCGCACGCAGTCGGCGCTGCTCGAGGTGATGGCCGAGGGGCAGGTGTCGGTGGAAGGGCGCACGCACCCGATGGACGCGCTGTTCTTCGTCATCGCCACGCAGAACCCGGTGGAGTTCCGCGGCACCTACCCGCTGCCCGAGGCGCAGATGGACCGCTTCGCGCTGTGCCTCGCGCTCGGCTACGTGGACGCGGAGACCGAGGTCGCCGTGCTCTCGGCGCAGGACCTCGGGCACCCGCTCGAGCGCATCGGGCCGGTCGCCGCGCGCGACGAGGTGCTGGCGCTGAAGGACGCGGCGCAGCGCGTGCGCATCGCCGACGAGATCCGCCACTACGTGGTGGAGCTCGTGCGGCGCACGCGCGCCGCGCCCCAGGTGCAGCTCGGCTGCGGCCCGCGCGCCTCGATCGCGCTCACCCACACCGCGAAGGCGCTCGCGCTGTTCGACGGCGAGGAGTTCGTGCGCCCCGAGCACGTGCAGGAGCTGGCGGTGGCGGCGCTCGCGCACCGCATGGTGCTCGACCCGCAGGCGCGCTTCGCCGGCGTCTCGGCGCAGGGACTGGTGGCCGACATCCTGCGGGAGGTGAAGGTCCCCGCGTGAGGCGGATCCTGTACGCCGCCCTGCGCGCGACGAGCGCGCTCGACCACTGGCTGCGCGAGCGGCTGACCGCCGCCGGCTGGCTCGCGCTCGGCGCGGGCGGCGCGGCGCTCGCGGCGGGCTTCGACACCACGCAGAACGCGAGCTACCAGGCAGGCGCGCTGCTCGTCGCGCTGCTCGTCGTCGCCTATGCGGCGAGCCTCTTCGCGCGCACGCGGCTGCACGTGGCGCGCGAGCTGCCGCGCTACGCGACGGCCGGCGAGCCCTTCAGCTACCCGGTCGAGGTGGTGAATCGCGGCGCGCGGCCGGTCGCCGGCGCGAGCGTCGTCGAGGCCGTGCGCGATCCGCGGCCGGCCTACGCCGCCTGGCGCGCGGCGCGCGAGCCGGGCGAGGAGCAGCGCAACTGGTTCGACCGCAACGTCGGCTACTTCCGCTGGCGCTGGCTGATCGAGCGCGTGACGCCCGAGCCGCTGCGCGCGGCGCCCCTGCCCGCGCTCGTGCCGGGCGCGCGCCACACGCTGCGCCTGCAGATGACGCCGCGCCGCCGCGGGCGCATCGAGCTCGCCGGCCTGGTCGTGCAGCGCACCGATCCGCTCGGGCTCGTCAAGGGCCTGGCGCGCGTGCCGCTCGCGGCGCGCCTCGTGGCGCTGCCGCGTCGCTACCGCCTGCCGCGCCTCGCGCTGCCGGGCCGGCGCAAGCACCAGCCGGGCGGCGTGTCGCTCGCCTCGTCGGTCGGCGACACCGAGGAGTTCCTGTCGCTGCGCGAATACCGCCCGGGCGACCCTCTGCAGCGCATCCACTGGAAGAGCTTCGCGCGCACCGGGCGGCCGATCGTCAAGGAGTTCCAGGACGAGTTCTTCGAGCGGCACGCGCTGGTGCTCGACACGGGCAGCGCGCGCGGCGAGGACGCCGCGTTCGAGGACGCGGTGGCGGTGGCGGCGTCGTTCGTCTACACCATCGACACGCAGGAGTGCCTGCTGGACCTGCTGTTCGTAGGCGGCGGCGTGCACCACAGCACCGCGGGGCGCGGGCAGCTGCACGCCGAGCACATGCTGGAGACGCTCGCCGGCGTCGCGCCGAGCGCGCCCGCGCAATTCGAGGCGCTCGCGCATGCCGTGCTCGCGCAGCGCGCGCAGCTCGCGAGCGTGATCCTCGTGCTCCTCGCCTGGGACGAGGCGCGCCGCGCGCTCGCCGAGCGCCTCGCGGCGAGCGGCATCGAGGTGCGCGCGATCCTCGTCTGCGAGCCGCGCGACGCGCCGCAGGATGCGCCCGCGTGGCTCGTCGTCGCGCATCCGGGCGCGATCGAGGCGGGGCTCGCGCGGCTCGAATCCAGGGTGCTCCGATGAGCCTGCCGCCCCTGCTCGTCGGCGCCGCCACGCTGTTCTGGGGCTGGCAAAGCGGGAACCTCGCCGTCGCCGTGCCGCTCGCCGTGCTGCTCGAGGCGCCGCGCTGGCTGCGGCTGCGCTTCGCGCTCGACGCGACCGACTATGCGCGCATCGCCGACCTGTGCACCGTGTTCTTC
>JAOUIL010000065.1 GCA_029883975.1 Betaproteobacteria bacterium | reverse complement strand
GCCCTACACCTTCGAGGGCCTGGAATCCTGGAAGCCCGCGCTGCCGCTGAAGGGCGAGGCCTACAAGGCGAAGCTCGCCGAGAAGGCGTTCCGTGACGGCGTGCGTGCCGAGCTTTCCCGGCCCGCGCACTTTCGCCTGTTCAACGGCCAGTGGGACCAGGTCGAGGTGGTCGAGTCGCAGCGCAAGGACGCCGAGCAGCGCACGATCGGCGCGCTGGCGCGCGCCACGGGCCGCGATCCGCTGGACGTGATGCTCGACCTTGCGCTCGCGGAGGACCTCGGCACGGTGTTCAACGCGATGCTCCTGAACTCGGACGAAGCGGCCGTCGGCGAGATGCTGCGCCATCCCGCGAGCCTGGTGTCGTTGTCCGACGCCGGGGCGCACCTCACGTTCTTCAACGACGCCGGGTTCGGCCTGCACCTGCTCGGGCACTGGGTGCGCGAGCGCGGCGCGCTCACGCTCGCAGAGGCGGTGAAGAAGCTCACCAGCGCGCCCGCGGCGCTGTTCGGCATTCCCGATCGCGGCGCGCTCAAGCCCGGCTATGCCGCTGATTTGCTGCTGTTTGATCCGCGCATCGTGGGACGCGGGCCGAAGCAGCGCGTCTTCGATCTGCCCGGAGGGCATCCGCGGCTGACCACGCCGCCGCGCGGCGTGCAGGGCGTGTGGGTGAATGGCGAGCGCGATCTCTCCCGCCTGCCCGGCCGCGTGCTGCGCGACTGCGGCGCGTGAAAAACGCGTCGCCACAGGCCGACGCGTGCGCCTGAGGTTGTTTATATAACTAATTGATTTCGTGTCTGTTCATGACAGGCACGAAGCATGCATGCGTGTTTCCGGGCACGTTAACCTTCCAGGAGACGCCCATGCTTCAGAAAGACAGCCTTTTCCGCCGCAGCGACAACTTCTTCCGCACCCCGACGCCGCTGCCGCCCGCGCCGCCCGCAGCGCCGCTCGAGCCCGCAAAGCCCGCCGAGGCCGCGCGCCCGCCGGTGGCGGACAAGTCCGAGGAGCGCAAGGAAGCCAAGCTCATCGTCGGCCCCGACATCAAGATGAAGGGCGTCGAGGTCGCCGACTGCGACACGCTGGTGGTCGAGGGTCGCATCGAGGCGACGATCGACGCGCGCGTGCTGCAGATCGCACCCAATGGCGTGTTCAGCGGCACCGTCGCAGTGGACACCGCCGAGATCCACGGGCGGCTCGAGGGCGACCTCACGGTGCGCAAGCAGCTGGTCATCCATGCCACCGGCAAGGTCTCGGGCAAGATCCGCTACGCGCGGATCAAGGTCGAGGAAGGCGCCGAGATCGCCGGCGAGATCAGCATGCTGGAGCGCGGCCCCCAGGGCATGCTCGCCAAGCGGACCGGAACGTAAGCGGAGTACTTGACGCGGGCGCCGGGGAGCGGAACATAGGCCGCCAACCATGGCGGCCGCATGAGCGACTCCTCCGACTGGGCGTTTCCCTCCGAGCTGCGCCCCCAGCCGGAGGAGTGGGACTTCGACCTCGACCGCGCGCTGGGGGCGCTCGTGCTGCTGCGCGCCGAGATTCCCGAGGACGCCTTCACCGCGCAGATCCTCGGCACCGAGCGCGTGGGCAACGGCATCGTCATCCGCGAGGACGGCCTGATCCTCACCATCGGGTATCTGATCACCGAGGCCGAGAGCGTCTGGATCACCACCGGCCAGGGCGCCGTGCTCGCCGGCCACCCGCTCGCCTACGACCAGCAGACCGGCCTCGGGCTGGTGCTGCCGCTCGGGCGCGTGGGCACCCCGTGGCTCGCGCGCGGCTCGTCGGCCGCCGCGCACGTGGGCGACGACGTGCTCGTGGCCGGGCACGGCGGCCGCGCGCACGCCCTGAAGGGCCAGCTCATCGACAAGCGCGAGTTCGCCGGCTACTGGGAGTACGTGCTCGATGAGGCCCTGTTCGCGGCGCCCGCGCATCCGCAATGGGGCGGCACGGCGCTCGTCGGCGCCGACGGCAAGCTGCTCGGCGTGGGTTCGCTGCTCGTCGAGGAGCGCCAGGCCGAGAAAAGCGTCCAGGGCAACATGTTCGTGCCCATCGACCTGCTCGAGCCGATCCTCGAGGACCTGGTGAAGCGCGGGCGCGCGCAGCGCCCCGCGCGGCCGTGGCTGGGCATGTACGCCACCGAGATCGGCGAAAAGCTCGTCGTCGCGGGCCTCGCGGGCGGTGGTCCGGCCGAGCGCGCCGGCGTGAAGCTCGGCGACGTCGTGGTCGGTGTGGCGGGCGAACGCGTCAGCGGGCTCGCGAACCTGTTCCGCAAGGTCTGGAGCCTGGGGCCCGCGGGGGTCGAGGTGCCGCTCACCTTCGCGCGCGGCACGACGCGGGTCGACCTGCGCCTCGCGTCCGCCGACCGCGGCGACTTCCTCAAGAAGCCGCAACTGCACTAAATGGGGACAGTCCCTATTTTTCTCTTCTGCAGATGAGAAAAACAGGGACTGTCCCCTTTATCGGGTAGCCCAGTCGCGCCGCCCTTGGACGCGCAGCGTCTCGGCACGGCGGACGTAAGAACCCTGATCGTCGGCAGCACCGAAAAGAACGCCTGCGGCACGTACACGCGCATCGTGAACGGCGTGCCGGCCTTCCGCTGGCTGAAGGTCACTCCCGGAAAGGACTTCTGACCAGCCCCGCGCGCGGCGGGGACATCGGGGGTCGATCTCGATTCTCTAGTAGTCGTGGTGGTGGTGATGGTGGTGATCATGGTCATGCTCATGGCCATGCCCCTTGTCCACCTCCGGCTCGAAAGGCGCGTGCACCTCGCTCAGCGTCGCGCCGGCCTTCTTGAGCGTCTCTTCAAGCTCGTGCGAGGCCGCGACGCGCAGGAACCCCTCGCCCGCCTCCACCGGCACGTGCCGGCTGCCCAGATGGTAGGCCGCCTTCGCCAGCGCCGCGGCCGATGCGAACTCGGCCTGCAGGAGCTTCTCGGGCTCGGCCACCACCTCGATCACGCGGCCGTCGGAGGCCGTGGCCAGGTCGCCCCCGCGCAGCACCTCGCCGCGCGGCAGCCGGATGCGCACCTCCTCGCCCGACTCGAGCCGCACCGGCGCGTCGCCGCCGCGGCGCTGCTCGAACGGCAGGCACAGGCGCCCCTTCACCTCGAGCTTGTACGCCGAGCGCGGAATCTTCAGCTTCGCCCTGATCTCCAGCATCGTCCTATGCCCCCTTCTTTGCGGTCGAGCGCCGCTGCTTGAGGAAGGCGCGCACGGCGTCGATCTGACGGCGGTCCATGAGCGCCGGCGCGTGTCCCACGCCCTCGAATTCCTCCACCTGGGTACCCGGCTTGCGACGGCGCATCTCCTTGACGGTGGGGGCCGGCAGCACGTCCGAATTCGCTCCCCGCAGCACGAGCACCGGGCAGTGCACCGCGTTCCACACCGACCACAGGTCGATGCCTCTCAGGAATTCGGGCCCGATCGGCAGCTCGGGGTCCGCTTGGGGGCTCCATTGCCCGATCGCCGGATCGAAGCGCAGGTGCCAGCGGCCGTCCTTGTGCTGCCGAAAGCTGTGCTCGGTCAGGTGCGCCCACTGCGCGTCGGTGAGCGGACCGAAGGCGGCGAGCGCCTCGCGCAGGAACGCGGCGGCCGCGGGACGCGTGCCGAAGCCGCGCGGATGGCCGAGATGCCCCTTGAGGCGAAACAGGCCGTTCCACGGCACGAACGGTCCCACGTCGTTCATCACCAAGCGCCCGACGGGGGAGTTGCGCTTCGCCGCGAGCAGCATGCCGATCAGGCCGCCCATCGACGTGCCCACCCAGTCCAGGCTGCGCGAGCGCATCTCGCGCAGGAAGCCCGAGCGCACCGGCGTGGTGACGCGCGCGACGAGCGCCGCGGCGTCGGAAAGGTAGGTCGAGAAGCTGTAGCCGGACTTGTCCGCGAGCCAGTCGCTCTCGCCGCGGCCGACCACGTCCATGCAGATCACCCGGTAGTCCTTGCGCAGCGCCTGCGCGAGGTAGTCGAAATCGCGCGAGTTGCGCGACAGGCCGTGCACGCACATGACGACGTGCGGATTGTCCGGATCGCCCCAATCCGTGTAGGCGACCCGATGGAAGCCCTCGGGCCCGAGGGAGAGCATGCTCTGCTGCCGGAAGCTCAAGCGCCGAGCGCCTGCCTGAGCCGGGCCACGCCCTCGGCGAGCTTGGGCGTTTCGGCAGCGAAGCACCAGCGCACGTAGCCCTCGCCCTCTGGGCCGAAAGCCGCGCCGGGTGCGAGCCCGAGCCCGTGCTCGGCCACCAGCTTCTTGCAGAACGCGAGGCTGTCGGTCATGCCGCGCACGCGAAAGAACGCGTACATGGTGCCCGAGGGGCTCGCCACCTCCACGCCCGGGATGCCGTTCAGCTCGCGCACCAGGAAATCGCGCGCCTTGCGAAAGCGCTCGAGCGTATGCGCGATCACCGGCTCGCCCTGGGTCACCGCGGCGAGCCCCGCGCGCTGCACGAAGACGGGCGCGCACGAGGTGTTGTACTCGATCAGCTTGCCCATGTCGGCTTCGAGCGCCGCGGGCAGCACCGCCCAGCCCAGGCGCCAGCCGGTCATCAGCCAGCTCTTGGAGAACGTGTTGGTGCTGACCACGCGCTCCCCCGCGTCGGCGAGGTCGAGGAACGAGGGCGCCACGTTGCTGCCTTCGTAGTACAGCCGCTCGTAGGCGTCGTCGGCGAAGATCCAGATGCCGTGGCGGCGGCAGTGCTCGAGGATCGCGCGCTGCGCGTCGCGCGAGATGGTCCAGCCGGTGGGGTTGTTCGGCGAGTTGAGGTAGAGCGCTTTCGTCCCCGGCTTGAGCGCGTCGAGCAGCTTCTGCAGGTCGAGCCGCCAGCCCTGCGGCGAGAACTCCAGCGCCACGGTGTCCACCGTCGCGCCGAGGATCTTCGGGATCTCCTGCAGATTCGGCCACAGCGGCACCACCTCGACCACGCGGTCGCCGGGCGCGACGAGCAGCTGCGACACCAGCATCAGCGCGTTCACGCCCGCGCTGGTGACGGCGATCTCCTCGACCCTCGTCGACCGGTGCAGGCGCGTCAGGTACTCGGCGAGCGCCCTGCGCAGCGAAGGGATGCCGAGGTTGTGCGAGTAGAACACCTCGCCCGCCTCGATCGAGGCGATGCCCGCCTTGCGGATGAACTCCGGCGTGGGCTCGTCGGGCTCGCCCACCCAGAAGGGCAGCACGTCCTTGCGCCCGAGGCCGGCGTTCACCAGCTCGCGGATCTTGGAGGCGGTGAGCGCGCGCACCGCCGCGCGGGCGTGGACCGGGTCGGGATTCTCGGGTCTCATGGCGTCCCGGTATTGTAGATTGGAGCGCCGATGCAGAAATGGGCTCTCGCCGCAGGTATCGCCCTGATGGTGGTCTGGGGCGTCAACTTCGCCATCACCAAGGTGGTGCTGGCCGCGCTCGGCGTCTGGCCGTTCCTGTTCATCCGCTTCCTCGCCATGCCGCTCTTTGGCTTCGCGCTGCTGGTCGTGGTCACGCGACGGCATTTCCCGAAATCCTGGCCGCAGCGCGCCGACCTGCCGCGCTTCGTCGCGTGCGGGCTCGCAGGCCACACCGCGCACGTGAGCCTCGTCATGTGGGGCATCGACCTCTCGACGGCCTTCTCCTCCTCGCTCGTGCTGACCTCGAGCCCACTGTTCACGCTGCTGATCCTCGCCCTGCTCGGCTCGGAGAAGCTGCACGGGCGCCAGCTCGCCGGCACTCTCGTCGCCTTCGCCGGCATCGTGGTGTTCCTGTCGGACAAGTTCGTGCGCGGCGCCGCGCTCGCCGGCGCGGGCGACCTGGTGCTGCTGCTCGCGGCCTCGCTCTTTTCGCTGTACACGGTGATCGCCAAGCCGCTGGTGGAGCGCTACGGGCCGCTCAACCTCATGTGCTACTCGCTGCTCTTCGGCGCGCCGCCGCTCGTGCTGGCGACGCTGCCCGCGTTCCTCGATGCGCCGCTCGCCGACGTGCCCGCGGCGGTGTGGCTCGGCGTGTTCTGGGCGATCGCCGTGTCGTCCTTCCTCGGCTGGATCGTGTGGGCCTGGGTCAACTCGGTGAGGGGACTGGCGCGCAGCGCGCCGCTGCAGTACCTCATGCCGCCGATCGCCGGGCTGGTGGCGTGGTGGACGCTCGGCGAGACCTTCACCTGGCTCAAGGTCGCTGGCGCCGTGACGGCGATGGCCGGCATCGCCTGGGCGCAGTTCGGCGCGAAGAGCGCGACGCCACCGGACGCCGGATGAGCGCCGTCCCGCGCACGGTGGTGGCGCTCGGCGCCGTGTCGCTCTTCATGGACCTGTCCTCCGAGCTCGTGCACGGCCTGCTGCCGCTCCTTCTGACCACGGTGCTCGGGGCGAGCATGGTCGCGGTCGGCATCGTCGAGGGCATCGCGGAGGCCACCGCTTCCATCGTCAAGGTGTTCTCCGGCGCGCTTTCGGACCGGTTCGCGCGGCGCAAGCCGCTCGTGCTCGTCGGCTACGCGCTCGCCGCGCTGTCCAAGCCGCTCTTCCCGCTCGCCACCTCCGTGCCGCTCGTGCTCGTCGCGCGCTTCGCGGACCGCGTCGGCAAGGGCGTCCGCGGCGCTCCGCGCGACGCGCTCATCGCCGACGTCACGCCCCCGGGACAGCGCGGCGCCGCCTACGGGCTGCGCCAGGCGCTCGACACCGCCGGCGCGGTGCTCGGGCCGCTCGCCGCCGTGGGGCTGATGCTGGTGCTGGCCGGCGACATCCGGCAGGTGCTGTGGGTGGCGGTGCTGCCCGCGATCGCCGCGGTCGCGGTTCTCGTGCTCTACGTGAAGGAGCCGGCGCGGCGCGCCGCTGGCGAGCGCGCGCCGCGCATCGCGTTCGCCTCGCTCGGCTCGCTGGGCCGCCGGTACTGGACGATCGTCGCGCTCGGCGCGGTACTCACGCTCGCGCGCTTCTCGGAGGCCTTTCTCGTCCTGCGCGCGCACGAGCTCGGCTTGGCGCTCGCGCTCGTCCCGCTGGTGCTCGTGCTGATGAACCTCGTCTACACCGCGGTCGCCTACCCCGCCGGCGTGGCGGCCGACCGCGGCCATCGCCGTGCGCTGCTGCTCTGCGGAATCGCGGCGTTGATCGCCGCCGATCTCGTCATCGCCGCGTGGCCCTCCGTGGCGGCGCTTGCCGTGGGCATCGTCCTATGGGGCGCGCATATGGGCCTGACCCAGGGGCTGCTCTCCGCGCTCGTGGCGGACGCCGCGCCTGTGCAGCTGCGCGGCACCGCGTTCGGGGTCTTTCACCTCGTCTCGGGAGCGGCGCTGCTCGTGGCGAGTGTGCTCGCCGGGTGGCTGTGGAGCGCGCTCGGCGCCAGCGCGACTTTCTATGCGGGCGCGGCCTTCTGCGCTCTGGCGCTCGCGGGCCTCGCCATCGCCGCGCGCCAGGGCTGAAAGGACTGGAAAGCCGCGATCGTGCGGTCGATGCCGGCCGCGTCCACGTCCAGGTGCGTCACCAGCCGCAGACGGGGCGCGGGAAGGACGACCGCGCCGTGCGCGGCGAGATGCTCCACGAGCCCCGGCACGGACGGCGCGAACACCATGTTCGACGCGGGTGGCGCGACGCCCAGGCCCGCGGCCAGCCGCTCGGCATTGGCGTGGTCCTCGGCCAGCCGCTCGACGTTGTGCTCGAGCGCGTACAGCCCCGCGGCCGCGAGGATACCCGCCTGGCGCATGACGCCGCCGAGGATCTTGCGCGCGCGCTTCGCATGCGCGATGAAGGCACGCGAGCCGAGCAGCATCGTGCCGGCGGGCGTGCCGAGGCCCTTGGACAGGCACGAGGACACCGAATCGAAGCCGCGGCACAGCTCCTTCACCGGCATGCCCAGCTTCACCGCGGCGTTGAAGATGCGCGCGCCGTCGAGGTGCGTGGCGAGGCCGCGCCGCGTCGCCAGCGCGAGCGCCTCGTCGAAGTAGCGGCGCGGAATGACCCGGCCGGTGATCGTGTTCTCCAGCGCAAGCAGCCTGGTCTTCGCGAAATGCGGGTCGTCCGGCTTGATTGCCGCTTCCACCTCCGCAAGATCCAGCGTGCCGTCGGGCCGGTTGACGATCGCCTGCGGCTGAATCGAGCCGAGCACCGCGCCGCCGCCCGCCTCGTAGCGGTAGGTGTGCGCTTCCATGCCGACCAGCACCTCGTCGCCGCGCTGGCAGTGGCTCATCAGGGCAGCGAGGTTGGATTGCGTCCCAGTGGGGAAGAAGAGCGACGCCTCGAAGCCGAAGATCTCGGCGGCCTTTTCCTGTAGCCGGTTGACGGTGGGATCGTCGCCGAACACGTCATCACCCACCTCCGCGGCCGCCATCGCCCGGCGCATGCCCTCGGAGGGCCGGGTGACGGTGTCGCTTCGCAGGTCGACGATCGGGTCAGCCATCTGGATGAGAAAAATAGGGACTGTCCCTATTTACCGGCGATGTTGAGCACCGAGGGTAGCCACAGCGCGATGCCCGGGAACGCGGCGAGGATGAACAGGCGCACGACGTCCGCGGTGACGAAGGGGAGCACGCCGCGGAACAGCGTCGGCGTGCTCACCTGCGGCAGCAGCGACGACAGCACGAACAGGTTCATGCCCACCGGCGGGCTGATGAGGCCGATCTCGACCACCACCACCACCAGGATGCCGAACCACACCGGGTCCAGGCCGAGGCTGATGATCAGCGGGAAGAACACCGGCACGGTGAGCAGGATCATGGAGAGCTCCTCCATGGCGGTGCCGAGGATCACGTAGATGACGCAGATCGCCATGACCACCATCATCGGGTGCAGGCTGAACTGCTCGACGAAGCCCATCAGGTCCGAGGGCAGCGTGGTGAAGTTGATGTAGTTGGCGAACACCAGCGCGCCGATGAGGATCATGAACAGCATGCCGGTGGTGCGCGCCGACTCGACGAGGATGTCGCGCAGCACGCGCCAGGTGAGCGCGCGGCGCGCGAGCGCGAAGAAGAACGCGCCGGCCGCGCCGATGCCGGCGCCTTCCGTGGCGGTGAACACGCCAGCGTAGATGCCGCCGATGGAAATGGTGAACAGCAGGATCACGCCCCAGATGCCCTTCAGCGCCGCGAGGCGCTCGCTCCAGGACGAGCGCGCGCCCGCCGGGCCCGCCTGCGGGTCGCGCCACACCACCCAGCGCACCGCGAGGCACAGCAGCGCCGCGGCCAGGATCCCGGGGATCACGCCCGCGGCGAACAGCCGCCCGATGTTGGTCTCGGTGATGATGCCGTAGATCACCATGATGGTGGACGGCGGGATGAGGATGCCGAGCGTGCCGCCGGCGGCGATCGAGGCCGCGGCCAGCTTGTCGGAGTAGCCGAGCTTCTTCATCGGCGGGTAGGCGACGCGCGACATGGTGGCCGCGGTGGCGATCGAGGAGCCGCAGATCGAGCCGAAGCCGGCGCAGGCCACCACCGTGGACATCGCCAGCCCGCCCTTCCAGTGGCCGATGAACGCGTAGGCGGCGCGGAACAGCTCCTGCGACATGCCGGCGCGCGCGACGAAGTTGCCCATCAGGATGAACAGCGGCACCACCGAGAGCTCGTAGTCGATGCCCGCGCCGAAGGTGGTCTGCGCCACCTGGTCGAACGCGGCGTGCCAGCCGCGCTTGAGCGCGAAGCCGGCGGCGCCGACGACCAGCATGGCGAACGCGATCGGCATGCGCGCAAACGCCAGCGCCAGCAGCACCGCGAACGCGACCAGCGTCTCGCTCATTCCGCCGTGCGGCCGCGCGCGCGGCGCAGGTGCTCGACGGCCACCACCAGGCACGCCAGCGCCGCGAGCAGCGCCATCACGGCGAACGCGCGCGTGAACGGGCCGTGCGGGATGTGCAGCGTCATGGTCACCTCATTGGTGCGCAGGTGGCTGGCCGACAGGATCCACAGGCGCCAGCCGAGGAACGCCAGCACCACGGTCGAGAGCAGGTTGACCGCCACGCGCTGCCAGCGGCCGATGGCCGGCGCGATGAAGTGGTCGAACACGTCGATGGTGACGTGGTTCTCGCGCGCCGTGACCAGCGGCAGCGCGCTGAAGATCAGCACGCCCATCATGAACTCGGTGATCTCGTAGGCGCCGTAGATCGGGTGCGCGAACAGCTTCCTCCCCGAGACGTCGAGGAAGGTGAGCGTCATCATCGCCGCGAGGTCGAGCGCGGCGATCGTGCCGAGCGCCCAGGCGGCCCAGGCGCCGGCGCGCCCCGGGAAGAGCGCGTCTTCCCGCGGCGCTTCGTGCAGTGCGTCCGACAGTCGGCGCTACTTCCCTGCGGCGACGCGCGCCACTTCCGCGCGGAAGAACTTGATGGCGCCCGCGCCGTCGATGCCCATGGCGTCCATCTTCGCGCCGTAGTCGCGCTCCAGGCGCTCGGTGACCTGCTTCAGCTCGGCGACGAACTGCGGCGAGACTTCCTTGATGGTGCCGCCGGCCTCCTTCATCGCCGCGCGGCCTTCCTTGTCGGCGCGGTCCCAGCCCGCGCCGGCGAGGCGCGCGAACTTCTCCTGCGACACCGCCATGATCGCGTCCTGGTCGGCCTTGGACAGGCCCTCGAACTTCTTCCTGTTCATCGCGAACCAGAACGAGGAGCTGTACAGGCCGCCCTTCACGTAGCTCGTGTACTTCACCAGGCCGGCGATCTTGAAGCTCTTCAGCGACTCGGTCGGGAACATGATGCCGTCGGCGATGCCCGCCGACAGGATCTCGTAGGACTTGGGCGCGGGCTGCGTGATCACCACCCCGCCGAAGCTCTCGACGATTGTCTTCGGCACGTCGCCGCCGACGCGGATCTTCTGCCCCTGCAGGTCGGCGGGCACGAGGATGTGCTTCTTCGAGTGGTGGAACAGCCCCGGCCCGTGCGTCATCACGCCCAGCAGCTGCACGTCCTTGTGGATGCCCGAGGCCTCGATGAACTTCTTGTGCGTGCGCCACAGCGCCACGCCGTTGTGCACCGCGGTCTCGCCGAGCTGCGGCAGCTCCGCGATCAGGTAGGGCTGGAAGCGCTCCGGCTGGTAGCCGTAGGTCGCCCAGGCAAGGTCCACCTGGCCGTTGATGGTAGCGTCGTAGTGCTGGTTGGGCGCGGCGATTGCCTTGGGCAGCATCTGCACGCGCACGCGGCCGCTGGTGGCCTTGGCCACCTGATCGGCCCACGGCTTCATGATATAGACGACGATCGGGTGCTGCGGCGGCACCCAGTTCGACATGGTGAGCACGGTCTGCGCCTGCGCGGCGCTGCCCGCGCCGGCGAGCGCGCCGGCGAGCGCGAGCGCGGCGATTCTGGTCGTTTTCATTGCGGTCCCCTCCTCCTGAGGATTGAGGTCGTTATGGTAGCAGCAGCGGTTCCGCCGCTACTTGCGCGGCAGCACGTCGCGGAACATGTCGAAGGTCTTCCACTTCGGGACGGGCGGTTGGCTGCCCGCGCGCGGCACGTAGGGCGAGACTTCCGCGAGGCCCATGCGCGGGATGTAGCGCGGGCAGTTGGGGAAAATGCGCTCGGCGCGCACGCGCACCACGAGCTGCGCGCCGGCGAAGCGCGCGAGCAGCGGGTCGTCGTCCGCCATCGACGCGCGGCCGTTGACGCGCAGCCGCCCGGGGCGCTCGAAGTCGATGAACAGCAGCGCCACCGCCGGGTTCACGCGCACGTTGCCGAGGCTGCGGAACATGCCGTTGCCGTCGTAGCTGGGAAACGCGAGCTCATTCGCGCCCGTCACCTGGACAAATCCCGGGTCGCCGCCCTTGAACGAGCAATCGGGGCGAGCTTCAGCGTCCGCGGTGGCGAGGAAGAAGAAGATGCGGCTCTCGATGAAGGCGCGGTCCTCGGCGGTGAACTCGGTCCGCCCGAGCTTTTCGTCAAGGCGGTCCGCGAGGCGCCGCGAGTCGAAGCGGTCCTGCAGCTCGCGCATCCCCTCGTGGTAGGCGTCAGGCGGCATGCGCGAAGTGTACCGGCTGCTGCGCCGCGCTGTACACGCGCAACCGGAAGATGTCCGGCCGGGCGCAGTGCCCGACCAGGTCGAGGGGCGATACGCAGGATTGCGTAAGGAGCGTCGGCTGAACGACCTCCACGCTGGCGGCCTTGAGCCGCTCGCCCTGCGTGAGCCAGTTGGGGAACCACATGGCGATCTGCGGAAACGCCACCACCAGGACGACGCAGATCACCTGGATCACCATGAAATCGGCCATGCCGCGGTAGATGTCGCCGAGGCTCCAGTTCTTCACCGCCTGCTTGAGGTAATAGGCCGACATCGCCACCGGCGGCGACAGGAACGCGGTCTGCAGCACCACCGCCACCACGCAGGCGAACCACACCATGTCGTAGCCGAGCTTGGTCGCCACCGGCGCGAGGATGGGCAGGAACACGAGCACGATCGCCGGCCATTCGAACGGCCAGCCGAGCAGGAAGATGAGCGTCAGCAGCAGCGCCATCGTGCCCCAGGGCGGCAGCGGGATGGCGATCAGCGCCTCGGCGACCCAGGTGGCGCTCCCCAGGCGCGCGAACACCGCGCCGAAGATGTTGGAGGTGACGGCGAGGAACAGCACCATGCTGGTGGTGGCGAGCGTCAGGTGGCAGGCCTGCAGCAGCCCCCTCCAGGTGAAGCGCCCGTAGCCGATCACCATCAGGATGGCGCCCGCGGCGCCCATGGCCGCAGCCTCGGTGGAGGTGGCGAAGCCGGCGAGGATCACCCCCAGCGTCGCGAAGGTGAGGATCGTCACCGGTACGAGCCCGACGAGGCATTCCCACAGCACCACCCTCATCGAGGTCGGTCGGTCCTCCTTGGGCACCGGCGGCCCGAGCTTCGGGTTGAAGTGGCAGCGCACCAGCGTGTAGGCGATGTACATCCCGGCGAGCAGGAAACCCGGCCCGAAGGCGGCGGCGTACAGGTGCAGGATCGAGATGCCGAGCACCGGCGCCATGACCACCAGCATCACCGAGGGCGGGATGAGGATGCCGAGCGTCCCCCCGGCGGTAATCGCGCCGGCGGACATCCTGATGTCGTAGCCCGCCTTGGTCATCATCGGCCCGGCCATGATGCCGAGCAGCACCACGGTGGCGCCCACCGTGCCGGCGGCGATGCCGAACAGCGTCGCCGTCGTGATCACCACCAGGTAGAGCGAGCCGCGCAGCGGCGCGAACAGGTCGCGGAACGCCTTGAACATGCGCTCCATGAGGCCCGCCTGGTCGCAGACGTAGCCCATGAGGATGAACATCGGCACGGCGACGAACTCGTCCACCTTCATCATGCCGATGGTCTGCAGGTAGGCGAGGTCGAACACCACCGGGCCGAAGCCGATCCAGCCGAAGATGAGCCCGAGGAACAGCAGCGTGAAGCTGATCGGCACGCCGATGAAGATGGCGCCGAGCATTACCAGCATCATCAGCAGGCCGAGGGCTTCCTGGCCGCTCATACTTCGAGCTTTTCCCGGTGCTCGAACTCGCGGCCGGTGCGGATCTGGTACCAGCACTTGAGCGACTCGGACACGCCCTGGATCATGAGCAGCAGCGCGCCGAGCGGGATGGTGGCGCGGAAAGGCCACATGATCGCGCGCCAGGGCGACATCTCGGAGCGCTCGCCGATGTCGATCGAGTACAGCACGTCGTCCACGCTGAGGGCGAAGAAGATGATGAGCGCGGGATAGAACAGCGCCAGGTAGGACACCAGGTCGATGACGCCCTTCTTCCGCTCGGAGTACTTCTCCCAGAAGATGTCGGTGCGCACGTGCGCCCCCTTGTGCAGCGCGTAGGCGCAGCCCAGCATGAAGGCCGAGCCGTTCGCCATGTAGCTCGCTTCCATCACCCAGATGGTGGGTGCGTGGAACAGGTAGCGCGCCACGCACTCGTAGGTCACCGCGCACACCAGGAACAGCATGGCGAGCGACACCAGCTTGCCGATGGCGTCAGTAAAGCGGTCGATGTGACGGATGGCGGCGTAGAACGCCGGCGGGAAGTCGTGCATGCGCGGCAGAGCCAAGGGCGCGCAGTGTACATGGTGCGCCCGAAAGCGCGCCAACCACGCCGGCCTAGAGCTGGACCTTCGTTCCGAGCTCGATCACGCGGTTGGGCGGCAGGTTGAGGTAGTCCGCGGCGTTGCCGGCGTTGCGCACCATGGCGGCGAACAGGCGCGCGCTCCAGCGCGCGGCGCCGCGGCCGCCCGTGGCCGGCGCGATGATCTGCCGGCTGAGGAAGAAGGAGGTCGCCATCATGTCGAACGGCAGGATGCGGCGGCTGGTCTCGGTCAGGTCGTAGGCGACGTCGGGCTGCTGCATGAAGCCGTAGCGCAGCGTCATGCGCCAGAAGCCCTGCGCCAGCTGCTCGAGCGCGATGCGCTGCGCCGGCTCCACGTGCGGCGCGTCGGCGACCTCGATGGTGAGGAACACCACGCGCTCGTGCAGCACCTTGTTGTGGTTGAGGTTGTGCAGCAGCGCGTGCGGCGCGGCGTCGACCGCCGCCGCGAGGAACACCGCGGTGCCCGGCACGCGCACCGGCGGCTCGCGCATGATCGACTCGAGCAGCGGCTGCAGCGGTACCGAGGTCTGGCGCAGGCGCGCGGCGAGCAGCGCGCGCCCGCGCCGCCAGGTGATCATGACGAAGAAGACCAGCGCGCCGATGGCAAGCGGCAGCCAGCCGCCCTCGAAGATCTTGGTGAGCGCCGCCGACAGCAGCGTCGCCTCGATCAGGGCGAAGAAGCCCGTGGCGAGCGCGCACAGCACGAGCGGCAGGCCCCAGCCGAACCGCACGACGAAGAAGGTGAGGAACGTGGTGGACAGCATCGTGCCCATCACTGCCACGCCGTAGGCCTGCGCCAGGTCGGACGAGGTGCCGAAGCCGAGCACCACCGCCAGCACCGCGGCGAGCAGGATCCAGTTGACCACCGGCACGTAGATCTGGCCCGAGGTGCGCGCCGAGGTGTGCTGGATGATCACGCGCGGCAGGAACCCGAGCTGCACCGCCTGCTGCGTCACCGAGAAGGCGCCCGAGATGGTCGCCTGCGAGGCGATGACCGTCGCCGCGGTGGCGAGCGCCACCATCGGCAACAGCGCCCACTGCGGGAACGCGAGGTAGAACGGGTTGGCGATGGCGAGCGGGTCGCGCAGCAGCAGCGCGCCCTGGCCGAAGTAGTTGAGCACCAGCGCCGGCGCCACCAGGCCGAACCAGGCGAGGCGCACCGCGCGCCGCCCGAAGTGGCCCATGTCCGCGTACAGCGCTTCGGCGCCGGTGATCGCCAGCAGCACCGAGCCGAGCACGACAAAGGAGGCGATGCCGTAGCCGGTGACGAAGTGCAGCGCATGCCGCGGGTCGAGCGCGGCGAGCACGGCCGGGTTCTGCGCGATGTTCCACAGCCCCGAGGCGGCGAGCGCGAGGAACCAGACGGCGCAGATCGGGCCGAAGAGCTTGCCGACCGCGCCGGTGCCGTAGCGCTGGATGAGGAACAGGGCCACCAGCACGCCCGCCGCCATCGGCACGACGTCGGTGTCCTCGCCGCCGGCGCCCAGCTGCAGCCCTTCGATCGCCGAGAGCACCGAGATGGCGGGCGTGAGCACCGCCTCGCCGAAGAACAGCGACGCGCCGAGGACACCGACGATCATGACGGCGGCGCGCCAACGCGGCTGCTCGCGCACCGCGGTCGAGGCGAGCGCGAGCAGCGCCATGATGCCGCCCTCGCCCTTGTTGTCGGCGCGCAGCACCAGCGTCACGTACTTGAGCGAGACGACGATCATCAGGATCCAGAAGATCGTCGACAGGCCGCCGTAGATGGCGGCGTCGGTGAGCGCGATGCCGTGCGCCGGATTGAAGGTCTCCTTGACCGCGTACAGCGGGCTGGTGCCGATGTCGCCGTACACCACGCCGAGCGCGAGCAGCGCCAGCGCGGCGGTGGCGGGAGGGCGATCCGCGCGCGCCAAGGCCGCCTAGCGCTTCGCCGCCGTCGCCGGGCTGAAATCGAGGTCGAGCAGCTCGCTCAGCTTGTCGGAGACCTTGCCGCGCACCTGGCGCATCGCGGGCAGCGCCTTGGTGAGCGCCGCGGCGAGCCCGGGGTCGAACTGCTTGCCGAAGTGCGGCACGATCGCGCTCGCCGCCTCGTCCACGGTAAACGGCGTCTGGCGGTAGAACTGCGTCGCGGTCATCGCCTCGAAGGCGTCGGCGAGCGCCATGATGCGCCCCTGCCAGGGGATGTCGTTGCCCTTCAGGCCCCGGGGATATCCCGTGCCGTCCCAGCGCTCGTGGTGCGTGAGCGCGAGCGTGCGCGCGAGCGCCAGCACCGGGTCCTGGTGCTCGCCGATGATCTCGGCGCCGAGGTGCGGGTGGCGGCGCACGCGCTCCATCTCGGGCGCGGACAGCTTGCCCGGATTGCGCAGGATCTCCGAGGGCACGCCCATCTTGCCGATGTCGTACAGCGGCGCGGCCTTCATCATCAGGTCGGCGGCGTCGGGCTTCGCGCCCGCCGCCTGCGCGAGCAGCTTCACGTACTGCGCGACGCGGATGCCCTTGTTGCCCGAGGCCGCGCTCTCGTGGAACTCCATGGCGCGCGCCAGGCGCCGGATGAGCTGCACGCGCGCGTCCTCGAGCTGCGCCGTGCGGCTCTCGATCTGGCGCTCGAGCTCGGCGCGCCGGTTGGCCATCGCCAGGTGCGTGCGCACGCGCGCCAGCAGCAGCTTCGCGTTCACCGGCTTGGTGATGTAGTCCACGGCGCCCAGGTCCAGGCCCTCGACCTGGTCGGCGGCCTCGGCCTTGCCGGTGAGGAAGATGATCGGAACATCCGCGGTCGAGGGCTGCGCCTTCAGCTTGCGGCAGACATCGAAGCCGCTGATGCCCGGCAGCCCGACGTCGAGCAGGATCAGGTCGGGCGGCGGCTCCTCGGCGGCGAGCGTCAGCGCCTTCTCGCCGTCGCTCGCCAGCTTGACCTTGTAATCGGCGATCAGCGCCTTGCCGATCAGCGCGAGCAGGTCCTGTGCGTCGTCGACGGCGAGGATCACGGGTTTGGTCGGGGCGTTCATGGCGCCAAGTCTACCGCGCGAGGCGCCGCCAAGCCGTCGACCACGACACGGTCGCGGCCTTCCTCCTTGGCGCGGTACAGCGTGCGATCGGTGCGCGCGAGCGTCTGCTCCATGCTCTCGCCGGCGCGGTGCTCGGCGATGCCGACCGACACCGTGATGCCGCGGCCCTCGGGCAGCGCGGGGATGCGCAGCGCGGCCACGCGCTCGCGCAGGCGCTCGGCCACGGCACGCGCGCTCGGCGCCGTGGTGGCGGAGAAGATCACCAGGAACTCCTCGCCGCCGATGCGCGCCAGCAGGTCCGTGCCGCGCAGTGCGCCGTCGACGCAGTGCGCGAAGGCCTTGAGCACTTCGTCCCCGGCCGCGTGGCCGAAGGTGTCGTTCACCACCTTGAAGTGGTCGAGGTCGAGCATGCCGAGCGTGAACGGCGTGCCGCGCCCGGCGGCGCGCATCTCGCGCTCGAGCTGCGCCATCGCGTGGCGGCGGTTATAGCAGCCGGTAAGCGGGTCGCGGTAGGCGAGCGTCTGCACCGCATCGAGCTCCTGCGCGAGCTGGCGGCGCGCGCCGCGCAGCTCGCCGCGCAGCCGGCCGAGGTAGGCGCCGTGCACCGTGAACCAGGCGAGGAAGAAGGCGAAGGCGCCGAGCCGGAACAGCTCGCGCTTCAGGTCCGTTGCTTCCGGGCGCAGCCACAGGAGCAGCGCGACCACCGCGCCGTAGCAGGCGACGTAGAAGCCCGCCATCTGCGCCAGGCGCCGCCCGTCCAGCCAGTACATGCCGAACATGAAGGCCATCACGTAGAGGGCGAGGAACGCGGGGCGCGCCTCGCTGCCCTCGTAGGCCACGGTCGAGATCGCGATCCCTGCCGCGACCAGCATCGGCACGGTCATGCCCGGGTCGCGCAACCGCAGGTTGAGCCCGGTGCGCAGCAGCAACTGGAACACCGCCACGGAGCCGAGCGCCAGCACCGCGAAGCGCCACGCCGCCGCCATCTGCAGGAAGCCGAAATAGGCGACGATGAACGTCAGCGCCACCGCCACCGCGGTGGCGGCGATGGCCATGCGCATCTGCTGTTGGCGGAGCCGCTGCTGCGCCTGCGTGTGCTCGCCGGACGGGGCTTGACTCATGGGGGCATCATGTATAATCCGCGCCGCTGGTTTCCTCAAGCAGTTCCGCAGGATGAAGCACCCCTCGCGTCCTCTACTTGATGTTCCGGCAGGTGGGCGAAAGCCCAGGTAATTCGTTCAAATTTCTGGAAAGGCAAGTGCACATGGCAACGGGAACGGTCAAGTGGTTCAACGATGCGAAGGGCTACGGCTTCATCACCCCTGACGGCGGCGGCAAGGACCTGTTCGCGCATTTCTCCGCGATCCAGGGTTCGGGCTTCAAGAGCCTGAAGGACGGCCAGAAGGTCACCTTCGACATCACCACCGGCCCCAAGGGCGACCAGGCCACCAACATCAAGCCCGTCTGAGGCTGCAGAGGTTCCTTGTAAGGCCCGCTTCGGCGGGCCTTTTTGTTTTTGGGGCACTGTCGTTCGTCGGAGGTAGTGCCTGCGCTCGGTTCTCTATGGTCTCCTGTTTTCCGGCCGGGTGAATCTTCCGGCCGGAAAACAGGAGATCGATTTGAAAAGCCGAACCCGAGCCAAGGCTGGCGTCATCGCGGGTTTGATCTTCCATGGTCTCCCGTTTTCTGGCCGGATGAATCTCCCGGCCAGAAAACGGGAGATCGACTTGAAAAGCCAAACCCGCGACGAGATCTGACTTGCCGCCTGCCCTCCCCCTCAGTACAACCCCTTCCCCCGCGCCCTGTGCGCAGCGAGGGCAACGACCGCTTCCATGTTCGGCGCCGCCACCCCCGCGGCGCGCGCGAACGCGAGCGGCGCCATGAGGATGGCGTCGATCTCCATCGGCCGGCCGCGCTCGTAGTCCTGCAGCATCGAGGTCTTGTGCGCCGGACCGCCGGAGACGTGCGGCGGCGGCAGCGGCGCGCCTTCCATCGCGACGCCATGGGCGGCGGCGATGGCGCGCGATTCCTCCTGCACGCGGTCGCGCAAGGCGGCGATCGCCGGATCGGCCATGGCGTCGCGCACCGTCTCGCCGGTGATCACGCCGAGCGAGGAGCTGGCGAGGTTGATCCTCAGCTTGGCCCACACCGAGCGGCGGATGTCGGTCTCGATCGGCGCGCGGATGTCGGCAGCCTCGAGCGCAGCCGCCAGCGCCTGCAGGCGCGCCGTGGGCCGGTCGTCGGGCGCGCCGAGGATGAGCACGTTGCGCTGCGGCGCGTCGCTGCGCACCACGCCCGGGGCCACCACCTCGTTGGCCGAGTAGATGACGCCGCCCGCCACGTGGCGCGCCGGAATCGCGCGCGCGAGCGCGCCGCCGGGATCGAGCGGCGCGAGATCAGGCGGCGCGCGGCGCTGCGGCGACAGCCCCTGTGCGTACCACCAGGGGATGCCGTTCTGCGCGAAGACCACCGGTGTCTCCGGCCCGAGCAGCGTCGCGACGCCCTCGGCGAGTGTGCCGAGCGAGTTCGCTTTCAGGGTGACGAGCACCACGTCCACTGGACCGAGCGCCGCGGGACGGTCGGTGGCGCGTACGCGCCCTACGATGCGCCGCTCGCCCTTCAGGAGCACGAGGCCGTTCTTGCGAATGGCTTCGAGGTGCGCGCCGCGCGCCACCACCGACACCTCGTGGCCGGCGGCCGCGAGTTGCGTGGCGAAGTGGCCGCCGACTGCGCCGGCGCCGAAGACACAGATTTTCATGCTGTCGCTCCGGCGAGCCTCGTCGCGGGTTTGGCTTTTCGATCCGATCTCCTGTTTTTCTGGCCGGACGATTCACCCGGCCAGAAAAACAGGAGACCATAGAAGGGCAAAATCGCGATAT
>JAOUIL010000064.1 GCA_029883975.1 Betaproteobacteria bacterium | reverse complement strand
GAAGCTCAAATGGATGATGTGGAGCGAAACCATCTATGGAAGATCCTGCGCCCTCGAGCAGAGGCTGGGGACAAGGATGCACTCAATATCCTGGGGTCACTGTATGTCGACGAGGCGCTCTGCCGAAATGATGGTAGTTTCTTAGAATTGGCGGAGAAGAGCTTTCGGGAGGCTGCTCAGCGCGGTCACGAGTCCGCCTCTACATTCCTGGAAACTGTGTGGCCGGGCATCAAGAGCGAATATCTGTCCAGGATAGACGCTGCTCGGCGAAGGAAGCCTTAGACCACCGAAACGGTGACGGTTCCTTCGACGGGGGTAGCGTTCATTCCACACTAAGCATCTGAACACACCACGGCTCGTCGCCGACGCTACAGGTACGACGGTGTGGCGGTGGGATCAGGCGGACCGGGCGCCGCCTAGCCGCACACTCCCGTATACCCACAAGTGGCGCACCAGTCGCAGCCGTCCTTGCGGATCAGGGTGTAGGCCCCGCACTCGGGGCACTTCAGCCCCTGCATCACCGGCGCGCCGGCGGCGGCGGGCGTCTCCATCACGCCCATGCGCTTCACCGGCACGCCGTCCTCGTCGAGCAGCCCGAGCATGGCGTAGCGGTGCAGCATGAGGCGCGCCAGGTACGACACCGTCGACGGGTAGTTCTGCTGCTTGCGCGAGCCCGGCACGAAGGCGAGGAAGTCGCCCAGCGGCTCCGGGAAGTCGAGCAGCTTCTGCAGCTTCATGCCGATCCAGCCCGGATCGATGACGCGCATGTCGAGCGACAGCAGCTTGCACAGGCCGTCCAGGGCGCGCGGGTACTCTCCGGACAGCCACATCGAGTAGGGGCGCGTGGTGCCGTCGGGCAGCGCGATCTCCTTGAGGCCCAGCACGAAATCATCGCCGGTGCGCGGGTTGTGCACGTCCACGGTCCAGGACATCGTTCCGTCGGTGCCGGTCTTCGGCTCCTTGAGGCTGAACATCGCGTCCAGCAGCGGCGTCACGCTGGCGAACGCGTCCGCCTGCGACTCGCCCGCCAGTCCGCCGAGCTGCTCGACGCGCCAGCGCACGAGCTGCGCCAGCGCGGACACCACCGACGGCAGGTGGCGCTTCTCGCCGTGCGGCGGGAAGGCCATGTCGAAGGCGTCGTCGCCGGAGGTCTTGGCGAGCGTATCGAGCTTGAGCCGCAGCCAGCCGGGATCGTGCGCGCGCATGTCCATGGACAGCGTCTTCGCCACGGCGCCCAGCCCGCGCGGCTGCTCGCTGCCGTTCACCCACACCTCGAACGCGTGCGCCCCGCCGTTTTCCGCCTCGCCGACGAACACGGCGAAGTGATGGCGCGGGTGCTCGATCATGTAGGTCCAGGACAGGTTGCCCGCCGAGAACTCGGGCCGTCCCGGCCAGCGCAGGCTGGCGAGCACCGGCTCGGGCACCGACTTGATGCGGATGCGGCGGTTGACGTCGTCCTCGACGAAGTCCTGCGGCTTGTCGACCGACAGCACCGAGCCGAGCACCTTGTTCGGGCGGTAGGTGGCCAGGCCCTTGAGGGCCGACTTCCACGCCGCGAGGTACAGGTCCTTGAACTCGCCGTAGGGATAGTCCTCCGGCACGTTCACCGTCTTGGAGATGCTGGTGTCGATGAACGGCGCGACCGCGGCCACCATCTTCTCGTGCGCGGCGGCCGAGAGCTCCAGCGCGGTCACGAAGTACGGCGGCAGGTGCTCCATGTCGCCGCCTGTAGCCTTGTAGCGGCGCCAGGCATGGTCCTCGACCGGGAACTCCTGCAGCGTGCCGTCGGGCATGCGCTTCTTGCGCGTGTAGGTCCAGGAGAACGGCGGCTCGATGCCGTTCGAGGCGTTGTCGGCGAAGGCGAGGCTGATGGTGCCGGTCGGCGCGATCGACAGCAGATGGCTGTTGCGGATGCCGTGCGCGCGGATCCTCTCCTTCAGCTCCTCGGGCAGGCGCGCGGCGAAGCTCGTGCCCGACAGGTACAGGTCGGCGTTGAACAGCGAAAACGCGCCGCGCTCCCTGGCCAGCTCGACGGAGGCGAGGTAGGCGCGGTCGCGCAGCGCCTCGGCGATGCGCGCCGCCATGGCGCGCGCCGCGTCGCAGTCGTAGTGCAGCCGCAGCATGATGAGCGCGTCCCCGAGACCGGTGAATCCCAGGCCCACGCGGCGCTTGGCCATCGCTTCGCGCTGCTGCGCCTCGAGCGGCCAGGCAGTCACCTCGAGCACGTTGTCGAGCATGCGCACGGCGACGGCGACCACCCTGGCGAAGCCGTCGAAATCGAACGCTGCGTCCGCCGTGAACGGCGAGCGCACGAAGCGCGTCAGGTCCACCGAGCCCAGGCAGCAGCAGCCGTAGGGCGGCAGCGGCTGCTCGGCGCACGGATTGGTGGCCTCGATGGTCTCGCAGTAGTTGAGGTTGTTGTCGCGGTTCATGCGGTCGAGGAACAGGATCCCCGGCTCGGCATGGTCGTAAGTCGAGCGCATGATCTGGTCCCACAGCGCGCGCGCGGGCAGCGTGCGGTACACCCACATCCCGTCCTCGCGCTGGCGCACGTCCGGACCCGGCCAGGGCTTCGCCTTGTGCACCAGCTCGACCTGCGCGTCGGCTTCGACCGCCTGCATGAAGGCGTCGGTAACGCCGACCGAGATGTTGAAGTTCGCCAGATCGCCCTGGTCCTTGGCGTGGATGAACTCCTCGATGTCCGGGTGGTCGCAGCGCAGCACGCCCATCTGCGCCCCGCGCCGCGCGCCCGCCGATTCCACCGTCTCGCACGAGCGGTCGAACACGCGCATGTAGGACACCGGGCCGCTGGCGCGCGAGTGGGTGCCCTTCACTTCGGCGCCCTTGGGCCGGATGGAGGAGAAGTCGTAGCCTACGCCGCCGCCGCGGCGCATCGTTTCCGCGGCCTCCTGCAGAGCGGTGTAGATGCCGGGCTTGCCGTCCACCACCTCCGAGATTGAGTCGCCGACCGGCTGCACGAAGCAGTTGATGAGCGTGGCCTGCAGCTGCACGCCGGCGGCGGAATTGATGCGTCCCGCCGGGATGAACCCGCCCTCCAGCGCCTCCAGGAAGCGGCGCTCCCAGAGCGCGCGCTTGGCCTCCGGCTCGGCCTGGGCCAGCGCGCGCGCGACACGCCGCCGCACGTCCTCGACGCTGGTCTCGGCGCCCTTGGCGTACTTCTCCAGCAGGGCGTCGCGGCAGATGTCCTGCGGCGCGATCGTCGGGGCAGGGGGGAGGGTCGTGGTGCTCATGCGCTTTACTGCATATCCGTACAGCATTGTCGCGCCATCGGCGCGTGCCTGCAAGTCGGCCGCGCGGGCGCCCTCAGCGCGCGATGGCTGCGCCTGCCGCGGGCGCGGACGCGCCCCGCGCCTCGCGCTCCTGGCGGGCGCGCTTGAGCAGGTCGGCGATGTCCTTGTGCCCGGCGCGCAGCGCCAGCTCGACCGCGGTCTCGCCTTCGCGCGTGGGCAGCGCGGGGTCCGCGCCGTGGCGCAGGAGCACCTCCACCATCTGCAGGTTGCCGCGCAGCGCGGCGTAGGCGAGCGGCGTATAGCCGTTGTCGTGGTGCAGGTTGGGATCGAAGTTCATCGACATGACGCGCTGCGCGTAGGGCACGTTGTTCTTCTCCACGGCGTAGAACATCGCGCGCACGCCCTCCGGGCTCTTCTCCTTGGGCTTGGGCTCGAGGCCCGTGGGCAGCAGCTTGACCACGTAGTTGATCAGGGAAATGCCGACCATGGCGACCAGCGCCAGGATGAGCGGGATCTTGGAGATGCCGAAGCCCTGCGCGATCTGGTCGGGCAGGTTGGCGCCGAGGAACAGCAGCACCACGGAAAAGAAGAAGAAGAAGCGCAGGTAGAGAAACAGGCCGATGACCACCGAGCTGCCGAGCCCGGCGAGCAGGTAGTCGCGGTTCAGGCCGAGCTCGTCGATGTAGTCCTCGGGCAGGTTGGCGAGCACCGCGGTGAGCGCGATCAGGCTGAACAACGCCACTTCCCGGATGCGCAGCCGGGTGAGCAGATCGTCCTTCTCGACGGATCTCTGGATCAATGACAAGCTGCCTCCGGGCGTCGCCGCATCGCAGTGCGGATTCTCGGCGGTCCCCCGCGCCGTGGCAAGTCGGCGGCGGGTAGAATTCATGCCACATGTCGAAAGCATTCCTGCGCGAGGACGAGAGCGAGGACACGGCGCCGCCGCCGGCCGCGGAGCCGAGCGCGCCGCCGCGCAACTACATCACGCCGGCGGGCTTCGCGCGCCTCGCCGCGGAGCGCAAGCAGCTGGTCGAGGTCGAGCGCCCGCAGGTGGTGCGCACCGTGGCCTGGGCGGCGGCCAACGGCGATCGCTCGGAGAACGCCGACTACCAGTACGGCAAGAAGCGCCTGCGCGAGATCGACCGGCGCGTGCGTTTCCTCATCAGGCGGCTGGAGAACGCCGAGGTCGTGCACAGCGCCGGGCGTGACGAGGAACGGGTATTCTTCGGCGCGACCGTGCGCGTGCGGGCGCAGGACGGCGGCGAGCGGCAGGTGAGCATCGTCGGCGCGGACGAGGTGGATGCGGCGCGCGGGCGCGTGTCGTGGCTCTCGCCCATCGCCCGCGCGCTGCTCAAGGCGCGCGCCGGCGACACGGTGACGCTGCGCACGCCGGCCGGGGAGGAAGCGCTGGAGATTCTGGACGTGAGCTATCCGGGCATCGATTGACCACAGGGAGAACGCCATGAGCATGCTGCAGGAGTTCAAGAGCTTCGCGATGAAGGGCAACGTGGTCGACCTCGCGGTCGGCGTGATCATCGGCGCGGCGTTCGGCAAAATCGTGTCCTCGCTGGTCGGCGACGTGATCATGCCGCTGGTCGGCGTGCTGGTCGGCGGCGTGAACCTCACGGGGCTCGCCGTCAAGGTCGGCAGCGCGACCCTGAGCTACGGCAAGTTCCTGCAGACCTGCCTCGACTTCGTGATCATCGCCTGGGCGATCTTCGTCGCCGTCAAGCTCATCAACCGCCTGCGCCGCGAGGAGCCCGCGCCGGCGGCGCCGGCCGAGCCGCCGCGCCAGGAAGTGCTGCTGGCGGAGATCCGCGACCTGCTGAAGGCCCGCTAGAGCTACTTGAAATCGCCGGCCTTGGCCACCGCCAGGCGCTCGAGCGCCAGGTGGCGGCCGAGCGCCGCCTGCACCTCGGCGGGCGTGAGCGAAGCGATGCGCGCCTCGAGCGCCACGTCCCAGGCAAAAGTGCGCTCGAGGTGCAGGTAGCGCGCCAGGCGCGCGGCGAGCGCGGGATCCTGCGTGCGCGCCAGGCGCCGCGCCTCGAGCAGCCCGTTCTTCGCGGCTTCGACCTCGCCGGCGCCGAAGCCCTCGCGCACCGCGCGCTCGAGCTCCTCGCGCACCGCGCGCTCGACGCGCTCCTTGTTCTGCGGGGCAAAGATCGACGACACCCAGAAGCCTGCGGCGGGGTCGAACGAGTCCGCGCTGAACCACGTGTAGGTGCTGTAGGACAGGCCTTCCTTCTCGCGGATGCGCGCCGGCAGCCGCGCGGTCGGGGAGCCGCCGAGCAGCTGATTGGCGAGCACCATGGCGGCGAAGTCGGGGTCGTCGTCGCGCATGCGCAGGTTGAGGCCCGCGCGCAGCACGGCGTTCGCCTTGTCGGGCGTGTCGAATTCGCGCTCGAGCGCCGGGCGCTCGAAGAAGCGCCGCGGGATGCGCGCGTAGGCAGCGGGGTTCTTCCAGTCGCCGAACAGTTCGCCGACCAGGGACGCCAGCGCCTGCGGGTCGAAGTCGCCGACCGCGGCGAAGTCCGCGCCCGTGGCGCCGACCAGCTCGCGGTGGCACGCCCGCGCCTGCTCGAGCGTCACCGCCTGCAGCTCGGCGATCTGCTCCTCCAGGCTCTGCTCGTAGTACCAGTGCCCCTTGGGATAGGGATGCAAGTGGCGCCGCAGTTCCTCGCTCGCCAGCGCCGACGGATCGCTGCGCTGGGCCTGGACGCGGGTGAGGGCGCTGCGCTTGAGCTCCTCGAACTCGCCCTCCGGGAACGCGGGGCTGCGCAGGACCTCGGCGACCAGCCGCAGCGTCTCGGCGAGGTGCTGCCGCCGCGTCTCGAGGGTGGCGCCGGTCGCGTTGACCGTGACGCTCGCCTGCAGGCGGTCGAAGGCCTCGTTCAGCTGCGCGCGCGTGCGCTGCGTCGTGCCGCGCATCAGCATCTCGCCGGCGAGCGTGCAGGCCGTGCTGCGGCCGCGCGTGCTCTGCTCGCTGCCCCAGTGCAGGTCGAGCTTCGCCACCACGCGGCCGCCGCGCGTGCGCTTCGGCAGCAGCGCGACGCGCAGGTCGTTGGCGAGCGTGTGGCGCTGCAGGCGCGCCTCGATGTTCTGCGGGGAAGGGTCGAAAGCCTCGCCCGCCGAGAGGGCTTCGCCCCCCTGGTAGGCGGAGACCACCGCCTGCACGTCGGGCACCGGCGGGATGTCGGCGCGCTGCGGCTGCTCGGTGGGGATGAACTCGCCCAGCACGCGGTTGTCGCGCTTCAGGTAGGTCTCGGCCACCCGCTGCACGTCGGCTGCGGTGACCGCGCGCAGCCGGTCACGGTAGACGAAATACATGCGCCAGTCGCCGAGCGTGTGGAACTCGGCCACCGCGCTCACCAGCGCGCGGCCGTCCAGGCCCGCCTTCTCCATCTCGTTGACGAGGGCGGTGCGCGCACGCGCCACGTCTTCCGCCGGAATCGGCTCGCGCGCCGCCTCGTCCACGGTGGCGACCAGGGCTGCGCGCGCCGCCTCCACCGACGCGCCCTTGGGCAGGCTTGCGCCGAAGGCGATGTAGCCGGGGTCGTGCAGCGCGCGCTCGAATCCCCAGACGGCGCTCGCCAGGCCCTTGCTCACCAGCGCCTGATGCAGGCGCCCCTGCGGCGCGACGCGTAACGCTTCGACCAGCACTTCGAGCGCGGGGAAGTCCGGGTGGCTGCCGGCGGGCGCGCGGTACAGGGCGGCGACGATGGGCGTGTCGCCCGCGCGGTGCAGCGTGACCGAGCGCTCGCCGTCCTGCGTCGGCTCCACCGTATAGAGCGCGGGCAGTGCGCGCCTGGGGCGCGGCAGCGGGCCGAAGTGCTTGACGACCAGCGCCAGCGCGCGCGCCGGCGCGATGCGCCCGCCGACGACCAGCAGCGCGTTGTCAGGCTGGTACCAGGTGCGGTAGAAGGCGCGCAGCCGGCCGATCGGCACGTCCTCGATGTCCGAGCGCGCGCCGATGATGGCGTTGCCGTAGTTGTGCCAGCCGAACGCGAGGCGCTGCATGCGCTGCAGCAGCACGCCGCCGGCGCTGTTCTCGCCCATCTCGAACTCGTTGCGCACCACGGTCATCTCGCTCGCCAGGTCCGCCTTGCGGATGAAGGAATTGACCATGCGGTCGGCCTCCATGGCGAGCGCCCATTCCAGGTTGTCGCCCGAGGCGGGCAGCGTCTCGAAGTAGTTGGTGCGGTCGAAGGAGGTCGTGCCGTTCCAGCGCGCGCCGCGCTTGGCGAACTCCTGCTTGACGTCGGGGTGCTTCTTCGAGCCCTTGAACAGCAGGTGCTCGAGCAGGTGCGCCATGCCCTTCTCGCCGTAGCTCTCGTGGCGCGAGCCGACAAGGTAGGTGATGTGCACGGTGACGGTGTCGGCGCTCTGGTCCGGCGCGAGCAGCACTCGCAGGCCGTTCGCCAGGCGGTACTCGGACACGCCCTCGACCTCGGTCACCTTGCGCGGCGGCTCCGCAGCCAGCAACGGCAGCGCGCAGGCGAGAAGCAGGAGGGCGAGCAGCTTTTTCATGGCAGCGGGTCCGGCGGGAGGATACCGTCTTTGGACGGGCGCCTGCGGCTAAGGTTCAGCGCAGCCGCTCGAGCAGGTGCAGCGCGACGCGGTGCGGGGCTACCGCTTGGGGGCCGGCGCGAGCTGCTTGTACTCTTCGCGCACGCACTCGAGCAGTGGCGCGCCCGTCATGCCGTCGCAGCCCTTCAGCCTGGGCGACTTGTCGAGCGTCTTGTACTCGTCGCGCATGCAGTTGTTCAACACCTTGCCCTGCTTGCCCTTGCAGGCGGCGAGCACCAGGTCGCGCCGCTCCATGTTGATGAAGTAGCGCTGCTCGCACTGCGCCGGGTCGCGGCTCGCCTTGCACAGCTCGAAGCCCATGCACACGCGCTGCTCGGCGGGCGGCGCGTAGCGGCAGGTGCGCGCCGCCTCGCGGAACTGCTCGCGTCCCGCCTCGGTGGCCGACTGCGCCTGCAGCGCCGAGGCGGCCGCGAGCAGCGCGAGCCCGAGCAGGGCGCGGCTCATGCCAGCTGCTTGAGCAGGGTGTCTGCGTCGCTCACTTCGAACTTGCCGGGCGCTTCGACGTTGAGCTGCTTGACCACGCCGTCGTCGAGCAGCATCGAGCAGCGGCGCATGCGCAGGCCCATGCCGCCGGCGCTCGAGTCCAGCTCCAGGCCGAGCGCCTTCGTCCACTGGCCATTGCCGTCGCCGAGCATGCGGATCTTTCCGTCGGCCTTCTGGTCGCGTCCCCAGACGGCCATGACGTAGCCGTCGTTGACCGCCACGCACCAGATTTCGTCGACCTTCTTGCTCTTGAAGCGATCGTAATTGGCGAGATACCCGGGCAGATGCTTGCCGGAGCAGGTCGGGGTGAACGCACCGGGCAGTCCGAACACCGCCACGCGCTTGCCCTTCAGCTGTTCGGCGACGCTGATCTGGCCGGGCCGCACCGGGCAGTGGTTCTCGTCGCTGTAACCGATCGATTCGAAGAGTGTTGCATCCGGCACGCGGTCGCCGACCTTGATGGTCATAGTGTCTTTGCCTTGTCTTTGCGTTGCGGAGAGCGCGGATAATAGCGCGGCGCAACGTCAATCAAAAGGAGGGTCACATGCAGCGGCACGGCTCGGCGGTGTGGAAAGGCGGCCTGAAGGATGGCAACGGCCAGGTTTCGACCGGCAGCGGGGGGCTGAGTTCCGCGCCCTACACGTTCGCCAGCCGCTTCGAATCGGGCGGCAAGACCGATCCCGAGGAACTGATCGCCGCAGCGCATGCCGCCTGCTTCTCGATGGCGCTCTCGGGCCAGCTCGGCCAGGCGAACCTCAAGGCGGACAGCATCGCCACCACGGCCACCGTCACCCTGGAGAAGACCGAGGCGGGCATGACAGTGACGGCCAGCCACCTGGCGGTCAAGGCCAGGGTGCCCGGCGCGGACAAGGCGGCCTTCGAGAAGGCGGCGAACAACGCCAAGGCGGGGTGCCCCATTTCGCGCCTGCTCAACGCGAAGATCACGCTGGAGGCGGTGCTCGAGTAGGCGTTCAGCCCGCCTCGAGCACGGCGCGCCGCCCGCGCTCCATGTCGAGCCCCGCGAGCAGCGCGAGGCCGACGACGAAGTACGCGCCGACAGCGAGGATGCCGAGGCGGTGGTCGCCCTGGAAGATCCAGGTGACGGCGCCGTAGGTGAGCGGCCCGAAGATGGATGCCGCCTTGACCGCGAGCCCCCACAGGCCGAAGAACTCGGCCTCGCGCCGGCGCGGCGACAGGTAGCCGACGATCGCGCGGCCCGCGGCCTGCGACGAGCCCATGCACAGGCCGGCGAGGTTGGCGGCGACCCAGAACTTGGGCGCGTCGTCGGCCAGGTAGGCGAGCGCGATCATCACGATCCAGCCGGCGAGGATGAGCGCCATGGCGCGCACGTGGCCGATCGCGTCCTGCAGGTAGCCGAAGCCGAACGCGCCGGCCGCCGCGGTGACGTTGACCACCAGCACGAGGACGATGGTCTGCTGCTGCGTGAACTTCATCGCCTCCTGCGCGTAGATCGCCGCGAGCGCAATCACCGCCATGATGCCGGCCTGGTAGAACAGGATGCACACGAGGAAGCGCCGCAGGTCGCGGTACTGGCGGGCGTGGCGCAGCGTATCGAGCACCCGCGCCCAGGCCTTGCCGTCGCGCGGCTGCGGCACCGCGCGTTCCCTGAGGAACAGGAACGTCGGCGTCGCGCACAGCGCGAACAGCGCCGCGGTGATGAGCATGGTCGCGGGCACGAACTGCGCGGCGCCCTGGCCGCGGCCCTGCGCCCAGGTGATGTAGATCAGCGAGATGCCGAGCGAGACGAGGCCGCCGAGGTAGCCGAAGGCCCAGCCCCAGCCAGACACCCGGCCCATCGCCTTCGCGTCGGCGAGCTCGGGCAGGAACGCGGCGATCAGGTTCTCGCCGACCGAGAAGAAGAAGTTGGACAGCACGATGAAGGCGATGGCGAGCGCCACCGCGCCCGGGCCGGGCAGGACCAGCGCCGCGGTGGACAGCACGCAGCCCGCGGTGGCGATGCCGAGCAGGCGCTTCTTCGCCGCATGCGCGTCGGCCCAGGCGCCGATCAGCGGCGCAGTCAGCAGGACGGCCAGATACGACAGCGACAGGGCGGCCGTCCAGGCGAACGTCGCCCACGGCGCGCGGCCGGCGACCGCGGCGACGAAGAAGGCGTTGTACACCGCGGTGATGACGACGGTGGTGTAGCCGGAGTTGGCGAAGTCATACATGCTCCAGGCCCACACTTCACGCAGTTTGACCTCGGGGGCGAGGGCGGCGCCTTGGGGCATGCGCGATTCTAGCGGTATAGTGTCCGCGCCCATGGCCCAGCCCGCCGCCAAGACCGCCGCCGAGCATCGCCTGACGCTCGCCGAGATCGTCGACTGGCTGGTCGAGGACGGCGCGGTGGCGCGCGCGGCCGCCGAGACGGTCAAGAAGGAGCGCCGCTACTGGCGCGGCGCGCAGCACCCGCTCGCCCTGGTGGCCGAGGAGGGCTGGAAGGACCTGCGCGCGCCGCACAAGCCGCTGACGCTCGACGCGCTCGCCGAATGGCTGGCCAAGCGCGTCGGCCTCGAGTACCTGCACATCGATCCGCTGAAGATCAACTTCTCCGTGGTGACCGAAGTGATGTCGAGCGCCTATGCCTCGCGCTTCCGCATCCTGCCGGTGGAGCTGACGGCGAAGGAGGTGGTGGTCGCCACCGCGGAGCCGTTCGTGCGCGAGTGGGAGCCGGAGATCGCGCGCCTCGCGCGGCGCGAGGTGCGGCGCGTGATCGGCAACCCGCAGGCCATCGAGCGCTGCCAGGTCGAGTTCTACAACCTCGCCAAGTCGATCAAGGGCGCCAACCGCAGCGCCACCGGCGGCTCGGGGTTGTCCAACCTCGAGCAGCTGGTCGAGCTCGGCAGCGCCGACAAGGCGCTGGACGCCAATGACGCGCACGTCGTCAAGGTAGTCGACTGGCTCTGGCAGTACGCCTTCGAGCAGCGCGCGAGCGACATCCACATCGAGCCGCGGCGCGAGGCCGGGCTGGTGCGCTTCCGCATCGACGGCGTGCTGCACCAGGTTTACCAGATTCCGCCGTCGGTGCTGGCGGCGATGACCAGCCGCATCAAGATCCTCGGGCGCATGGACGTGGTGGAGAAGCGCCGGCCGCAGGACGGGCGCATCAAGACGCGCACGGCGGACGGCGACGAGGTCGAGCTGCGCCTGTCGACGCTGCCCACGGCCTTCGGCGAGAAGCTGGTGATGCGCATCTTCGACCCCGAGGTGCTGGTGCGCGACTTCCGCGAGCTCGGCTTCTCCGACGAGGATCACCGGCGCTGGAAGGAGATGACCGCGCGGCCGAACGGCATCGTGCTGGTCACCGGGCCCACGGGATCGGGCAAGACCACGACGCTGTACTCGACCCTGAAGAGCCTCGCCACGCCCGAGGTGAACGTCTGCACCATCGAGGACCCGATCGAGATGGTGGAGCCGGCCTTCAACCAGATGCAGGTGCAGTCCAACATCGACCTCGGCTTCGCCGAAGGGGTGCGCGCGCTGATGCGCCAGGACCCCGACATCATCATGGTGGGCGAGATCCGCGACCTGGAAACCGCCGAGATGGCGGTGCAGGCGGCGCTCACCGGACATCTCGTGCTCTCCACGTTGCACACCAACGATGCGCCGAGCGCCATGACGCGGCTGCTGGAGCTCGGCGTGGCGCCGTACCTGCTGAATGCCACCTTCAACGGCGTGATGGGCCAGCGACTGCTGCGCACGCTGTGCCCGCACTGCAAGCAGCCGACGGAGCTCAACCGCGCCGAGGACGCCGCGGCCTGGGACGCGCTGGTGGCGCCGTTCACCGCCAAGCGGCCGGCGAGCGTCTACAAGCCGGTCGGCTGCCTCGAGTGCCGCATGACCGGCTTCATGGGGCGCGTCGGCATCTACGAAACGCTGGTGCATTCGCCGGGCATCAAGCAGCTGATCGCCGAGGCCGCAGACCTGGCGCGCGTGCGCGAGCAGGCCATGAAGGAAGGCATGAAGCCGCTGCGCATCAGCGGCGCGATGAAGGTGGCGGCGGGCCTCACCACCATCGACGAGGTGCTCAAGGTCGCGCCGCCCGTGCGCGAGCCGGCGGGCTAGGCGGGCGATGGACTGGTCGCTGCTCACCGAAGCGCTGCTGCTGGTCGCCGCCGCGGGTATCGTGTTCGCAGCCTGGATGCAGGCGCGCCTGCGCGACCGCCGCGCCACGCAGGCGCTGCGCGCGAGCGAGGAGCGCTTCCGCAACCTGACCGCGCTGTCGGCGGACTGGTTCTGGGAAACCGACGCCGAGCACCGCGTCACCTGGCTGACCGGCGGCCCCTCGGTGCTCAGCTTCTTCGGCTCGGGCCTGGCATTCGGCAAGCGGCTGTGGGAGCTGCCGGGCGTCGAGCTCGACGGCGCGGCGTTCAACGCGCATATCGACCTGCTGGAGCGGCGCGCGCCGTTCTTCGAGCTGGAGCTCGCGCGCGCGCGCGCCGGCGGCGGGCGCCACGTGCACGTCGTCTCGGGCCAGTCGCGCTACGACGCGGCGGGCGCGTTCATCGGCTATCGCGGCGTCGGGCGCGACATCACCGAGCGCCGGCGCGCCGAGCAGGAGCTCGCCTCGGCCAAGGAGCGCCTGCAGCTCGCGCTGGACGGCTCGGGCGCGTCCCTCTGGGATACCGACCTGCGCACCGGCAACATCTATCTGAGCGAGGGCTGGTCCGAGTTCCTCGGCGGACCGCGCGTGCCGACCGCCACGACCATGCAGGCGCTGATGCAGGGCGTGCACCCGGAGGATCTCGAGCGCGCGGTCGGCCTGTCGGTGGAGGCGGTGAAAGGCCGCCGCGAGGACTACGCCGAGGAGCACCGCTATCGCGCCGCCGACGGCAGCTGGAAGTGGCTGATCTCGCGCGGCAAGGTCACCGAGCGCGACGCCGGCGGGCGCGCGCTGCGCATGTCCGGCATCAACCTGGACATCACTGCGCGCAAGCAGGCCGAGCAGGGGCGCGGCGAGGCCGAAGAGCGCTACCGCGCGCTGATCGAGCTGGCTCCGGACGCGGTCGTGGTGTCGAGCGGCGGCATCATCGAGTACGCCAACCCCGCCGCCCTGCGCCTGGTCCGCGCGCGCTCGCCGCAGGACATGATCGGCCGTAGCATGGAGGCTTTCGTGCAACCGGCGCACGTCGAGCGCTACCGCGAGCGCCTCGGCATGTTGAGCAGCGGACCGATGGCCACCGGCTTCGAGGAGCGCCGGCTGCGCTGCCTGGATGGCGGCGAGGTGGTCGCCGAGGTGGCGAGCGTGTCCTTCCTCGAGCGCGGCCGGCTCGTCATGCAGACCGTGGTGCGCGACGTCACCGAGCATCGCAAGGTGCGCGAGGCGCTCGCCGAGCGCGAGCAGCGCTTTCGCGACGTGGTCGAGGCCTCGGGCGAGTATGTCTGGGAAACCGACGCCGAGTGGCGCTACACCTATCTTTCGGCGCGCATCGAGGCGGTGCTCGGCTACATGCGCACGGAGCTGCTCGGGCGCACGCCGCGCGATTTCATGCCGCTCGGCGAGGCGCGCGTGCTCGACGAGTGGTTCGAGCGCAACCGGCGCGAAGGGCAGCCGTTCCGCGACCTGGTGCACCGCTCGATCAGCAAGTCGGGCAAGGTCGTCTGGCAGCAGGTGAGCGGCATGCCGGTGCGCGACGCGGCCGGGCGCCTTGTCGGCTACCGCGGCACGGGCGCGGACGTGACGGCGCGCAAGCAGGCGGAGGAGCGCATCCAGTACCTGGCGACGCGCGACGCGCTCACCGGGCTGCCCAACCGCACGCTGCTCGGCGACCGCGCCGGGCAGGCGATCCTCGCCGCGGCGCGCCGCCGCGGCATGCTCGCGGTGCTGCTCATCGACCTGGACCGCTTCAAGCTGGTGAACGACTCGCTCGGCCATCGCGCCGGCGACGCGCTGCTGTGCGCGGTGGCCGAGCGCCTCGCCAACACGCTGCGCCGCGACGACACGCTCGCCCGCCCGGGCGGCGACGAGTTCGTGCTGCTGTGGGACGGCCTGAAGACGGCGCAGGACGCGGCGCTGGTCGCGCGCCGCGTGCAGGACGTGCTGCAGCGTCCGTTCACCATCGAGGGACGCTCGCTCAGCGTCACCGCGTCGGTCGGCGTGGCGCTCTACCCCGCGGACGGGCGCGACTTCGGCGAGCTGCTGAAGAACGCCGAAACGGCGCTGTACGACGCCAAGGAAGGGGGGCGCAACGGCTTTCGCTTCTTCTCGCCGGAGCTGCACACGCGCGTGGTTGCGCGCCTCGCGCTGGAGAGCGAGCTGCGCGGCGCGCTGGCGCGCGGCGAGCTGCAGCTGCGCTGGCAACCCGTGGTGCGGCGCGAGGCGCTGGTGGGCGCCGAGGTGCTGGTGCGCTGGAACCACCCGCAGCGCGGCCTGCTCGGGCCCGACGCCTTCATCCCGGCGGCCGAGGAGAGCGGCCTGATCCGCGCGATTGGCGAGTGGACGCTGGAGCGCGCCCTGTCGCAGATCGGCGCCTGGCAGGGAACGCTGCCGGGCGAGCCGTGGTTCGCGCTGAACGTGTCGGCGCTCGAGCTCGCGCAGGGCGAGGCCTACGTGGCACACCTGCGCGACGCGCTGGCGGCGCACGCGGTGCCGGCCGCACGCCTCGAGCTGGAAGTGACCGAGCGCGTGCTCATGTCGCACCTGCCCGAGAGCGTGGAGACGCTGCGCCAGATCGGCGCGCTCGGCGTGCGCCTGGCGATCGACGATTTCGGCACCGGCTATTCGAGCCTCGCCTACCTGCGGCGCCTGCCCATCGACAAGCTGAAGATCGACCGCGGCTTCCTGCGCGAGCTCGACTCGAGCCGCGGCGACGCCATGATCGTCGAGACTATCGCCGCGATGGCGCGCGGGCTCGGGCTGCACGTCGCCGCCGAGGGGGTCGAGACCGAGGCGCAGCGCCGCCGCCTGCTGGCGGTCGGCTGCGACGAGTGGCAGGGGCACCTGTTCAGCGAGCCGCTGGACGCGGCGGCGTTCGAGCGGCTGGCGCGCAGCGAGCGCCAGGCGGCGGCCGGCTAGGCCGGCGGCCGCATCAGCTGCCCGCGCACCGCCGGATCATCCAGGCGGAAATTCGAGTAGCGCTCGGCGAGGTCCTTCTTCAGCACGATCAGGTTGTGGTGGAAGGCGACGCTGCCGATGCCCGCGTCCAGCCCCGGCCCGGGCGCGGGCTCGAGGAATTCGGGCAGGTTGACGCTGTCGGCGAGCTCCTTGAACCAGCGCATGCAGGACTTCTCGTAGCCCGGCGTGCCGAGTGGCCCGCCGCCGTAGGACGGCCAGTACGAGGTCTGCACGTCCTCGACGACGTAGCTGCCGCCGTCCTTCAGGTGCGGCCAGAGGATGCCGAAGGTCTCGATCTGGTGCGGGTTGGCGTGGCTGCCGTCGTCGATGATGAAGTCGAACGGGCCGTGGCTCTTCGCCAGCTCCGTCATCTTCGCTGCGTCCACCTGCGAGCACTGGAACACCTGCACCCGGCCGGCCGACAGCGCGGTCTTGTCGTACAGGTCGACGCCGAAGATGCGCCCGCGGCGAAAGTAGCTCGCCCACATGCGCAGCGACTCGCCGCCGAGCGCGCCGGCGTACCCGCCCACGCCGATCTCGAGCAGGCGCACCGCCTTGCGGCGCGAGGCGCGCATCAGGCCCTCGTACACCGGCGTGTACTCGTGCTCGCCGAACTTGTCGGTGCCGTACAACGCGGCGAGCAGGTCGAGGTCGGCGCCCACGAAGCCGGCCAGCCGGCCGAAGCGCTGCAGGTGGCGGTCGAGCGGCGTGCCGCGGGGCAGGTTGCGGCGCAGGTTGAGGACCAGGCGGCTGAGGCGGCCGGCCATGCTATGCCTTGATTTCGAGAACGACGATCATGCGCAGCGACTCCCGGGAACGCGGCTCAGCCGATCTTACTATCTGCTTCGGGGCGCAGCCCAGGAAGCGCGGCGCGGCAGCACAATTTCGGCGATCAGCCCGCCGTCGGGGTGATTGCGCAGCGCGATGTCGCCACCATGCGAGCGGGCGATGTTGCGCGCAATGCTCAGGCCGAGGCCCACGCCGCCGCTTGCCGGATTGCGTGAAGCGTCGAGCCGGTAATAGGGCTCGAAGACGCGCTGCAGCTCCGGTTCCGGCACGCCCGGGCCATGATCGCGAACGGCGATGCGCAGCGCATCCGCGCCGTCGGCCACCTCGATTTCTGCGGCGCCCCCGTAGCGCACCGCGTTCTCGATCAGGTTGTCGAGGCAGCGCCGCAGCGCGCGCGGCTCGCCGGGGTAGGGGGCGCGCGCCGCGCCGCGCACCTCGACCACCTGGTCGAGCACCCGCCGGTCGTCCACCGCGCTCTCGACCAGCGCGTCGACGTCGATCGGGTGGCGCGGCGCCGCCGCGTCCTGGTCGCGGAAGAACTCGAGCGTGGAGGCCACCATCGCCTCCATCTCGTCGAGATCTCGCTGCATCTTCATGCCCACCCCGCGGTCCGCGAGCATCTCGGTGCGCAGGCGCATGCGCGTGATCGGCGTGCGCAGGTCGTGGGAGATCGCGCCAAGCAGGTTCGTGCGCTCGGCGACATGCGCGCGCAGGCGCTCGCGCATGCGGTTGAAGGCAGCAATGACGCGCCGGATCTCGCTCGGACCGGTTTCGTCCACTGGCGGGCCTTCCGGGTGACTGCCGACGTCGTCGGCTGCGCGTGCCAGCTGCTCCAGCGAGCGCGTCGTCATGTACACCAGCAGTCCCGCGAGCGCGAAGCACACCACCACCAGCAGCAGCAGCTGCGGCACGAGCGACTCCAGGCGACTGAGCGGCTCCTGGGGCACGATCGCGGTGAACACGGCGACGGTGCCGTCCTCGAGCTGTACCTGGCAGACGATCGAATAGGCGCCCGGCGACAGGTAGTAGAAATGGCGCGCGAGCCACGCCTCGACCGGACCGGCCTGCGCGTTGTACTGCGGCCGCGGCGTGATCTCCGCGGTCACGAGCCACGGCGCGCCCAGCTGGGCGCGCAGCAGCTCGAGAAACGTGCTCTCGTACGGGTCGTGCTCCGCGAGACCGTGCGAGACGGGCACGGGCCGCGCGCTCAGATAGACGCGCAGGTGCCGGCCGTCGATCGAGGCGACCACCTTCGGCCGCTCGGCGGGCGTCAGCCGGCTGAGAATGCGGGCGTTCTGCGCGATGCGCGCGGCGATCTGCGTCGCCGTGAGGCGATAGACGGCGCGCCCGCGGTCGAACAGGTTGAGCGCCAGCGTGGCGGTCTGCGCGAGCAGCAGGCCGATCGCGAGGATGAGCAGCGTGCGCCCGAAGAGCGTGCGCGGAACCAGGCGCATCAGTTCAGCCGCTCGACGGCGGCGGCGAGCACGTAGCCCTCGTTGCGCACGGTCTTGATGACGCGCGCCTCGCGGCCCTCGTCGCGCAGCCGCGCGCGCAGCCGGCTCACCTGCACGTCGATGCTGCGGTCGAAGGGCGCGCTCTCGCGCCCCAGCGTGAGGTCCATCAGCTGGTTGCGGTCGAGGACGCGGTTGGGATGCTCGATGAAGACCGACAGCAGCCGGAACTCCGCGCCGCTCAGGCTGACCACGACCCCGTCCGGCGCGACCAGCTGGCGCGAGGCCAGGTCGAGCGTCCAGCCGGCGAAGCGCACGCGGTGCGCCGGCCCCTGCTCGGCGGGCAGCGCGCGCGAGCGCCGCAGCACGCTGTTGATGCGCGCCAGCAGCTCTCGGGGGTTGAAGGGCTTGGCCAGGTAGTCGTCGGCGCCCATCTCCAGCCCGATGATGCGGTCGAGCTCGTCGGCGCGCGCGGTCAGCATGATCACCGGCAGGCGCGAGCGCGCGCGCAGGTCGCGGCACAGCGCGAGGCCGTCCTCGCCGGGCAGCATGACGTCGAGCACCACGAGATCGGGGCGGCTCGATTCGAGCGCGCGGCGCATCTCGCGCGCCTCGGTGGCGAGCGAGACGCGGAAGCCGTTGCGCTCCAGGTACTCGCCGAGCAGCGAGCGGATGCCCGGATCGTCGTCCACCACGAGGATGTGCGCGGGGCGTTCCATGGGCGCGCTATTTGGCCCGGGCCGCAACCCGGCGTCAAGGCGGCATGTATCGCCAGGTAACGCAGGCGGCCCGTGCAACGGCGCGCAACATGCCCGCGGGCAGGTGATACAAAGAGACGGAGACGCGACATGCACGGCTTACACGCGCACGCTGCAATGGCGTCGCAATTCGTGCGACCACTCCTCAACCCATCAAAGGACGCTTCATGAAAGCCCTGCTTGCCAGCCTGATCGTCGCCGTGTTCGCCCTGGGCGCCGCGGCCAGCCACGCCACCGTCGCCGCTGGGAACCTGGTGGTTTACAGCTCCGACGACTCCAAGGACGAGTCGAAGAACCCGTCGCCCACCACCGAGCCGAAGAGCGACGAGGACAAAGACAAGGAAAAGGACAAGGACAAGGACGACAAGAAATCCTGAGCAGGCGTACGGCAGTGCGCCGGCGGCAGGCACCTTCCCCCTCTGCCGCCGGCGGATTTCGCTCTCAGCCGAGCTCCGCGCGCAGCAGCCGCGCGCCTTCCACCATGGCGCGCAGCTTGCCGTCGGCGACCGCGCGCGGCAGGTACTTCATGCCGCAGTCGGGCGCGAGGATCACGTTCTCCTTCGGTACGTAGGGCAGGGCGCGCCGGATGCGCGCCGCGACCTGCTGCGGCGTCTCGACCGTCATGTCGTTCAGGTCGATGCAGCCGACCATGATCTTCTTGCCCGGCAGCTTCGCCAGCACCGCGCAGTCGAGGTTGGACTGGGCTGTCTCGATGGACACTTGCTGGCACGAGCATCCCGCGAACTCCGGCAGGAACGAGTAGCCCGAGGGGCGCTGGTGCACGACCGCCGCGTAGCCGAAGCAGATGTGCACCGCCGTGGTCCCGGTGATGCCGTCGAGCGCGGCGTTCAGCGCCTTGAGGCCATACTGCCGCGCCTTCTCGGGCCGCGCCTGCATGTAGGGCTCGTCCACCTGCACGATGTCGGCGCCGGCGGCGAAGAGATCCTTGATCTCCTCGCTCACCGCCGCGGCGTAGTCCATCGCCGCCTCTTCGTCACTCTTGTAGAAGTCGTTCTGCGCCTGCTGCATCATGGTGAAAGGGCCGGGCACCGTCATCTTGACCGGGCGCGACGTGTGGCGCTTGAGGAACTTCAGGTCCTCGAGCTCGACCGGGTGCTTGCGCCGGATGCGGCCCACGATGCGCGGCACGGGCACGGGCTTGCCCGCGCGATCCATCGCCGTGCCCGGATTGTCGATGTCCACACCTTCGAGCGCCGTGGCGAAGCGGTTGGAGTAGCTCTCGCGCCGGATCTCGCCGTCGGTGAGGATGTCTAGGCCGGCGTCCTCCTGCGCCTTGATGGCGAGGAGCGTCGCGTCGTCCTGCGCCTGAGCGAGAAAAGGCTCGGGGATGCGCCACAGTTCCCGGGCGCGCACGCGCGGCGGCAGGCGCGCGGCGAGCTTCGCGCGGTCGATCAGCCACTCGGGTTGCGGGTAGCTGCCGACCAGCGTCGTCGGG
>JAOUIL010000133.1 GCA_029883975.1 Betaproteobacteria bacterium | reverse complement strand
CGTCACCGAGACGCTCGCCTGCTGGCAGGGCGCGCAGGAGAAAGGCATGCGCGCCATCGTCTCCGCGCGCTCCGGGGAGACCGAGGACGTCTCCATCGTGCACCTCGCCGTCGGCTGGGGCGTGCCGCAGCTCAAGGTGGGCAGCTTCGCGCGCTCCGAGCGCATGGCGAAGTGGAACGAGGGGCTGCGGATCGAGGAGGCGCTGGGCAACAAGGCGCTGCTTTATCCGGCGGCGAGGTTGTTCGGCAGGAAGCAGGCGTCTGGCAGGTGACGCGGCAAACCTCGTCGCGGATCCGGCTTTTCGAAACGCTCTCGTGTTTTCTGGCCGGAAGATTCACCCGGCCAGAAAACACGAGACCATGGAGAACCGATCGCAAGCATTGGCGCTTTCGCATCGCCGGCGCTGCAATCAGGAAACCTCCCGCAACCCCTCCGCATCCAGCCGATACCGCCGGTCGCAGATCGCCGCGGCCGCCTCGGAGTGAGTAACGAGGATGCCCGCCGCGCCCTGGCGCTTGACCTGCCCGCGCAGGATCTCCAGGACCTGGCGCGCGTTGTCCGGATCGAGGTTGCCGGTCGGCTCGTCGGCGAGCACCAGGCGCGGCTCGCCGACCAGCGCGCGCGCGATCGCCACGCGCTGCAGCTCGCCGCCGGAGAGCTCGCGCGGCATCGCGTCCTCGCGCCCGCCCAGGCCCACGGCGCCGAGCAGCGCGCGCGCACGGCTGCGGATCTCTGCCGCCGGCCGGCCACGCAGCAGCAGCGGCAGGCCGACGTTCTGCTCCGCGGTGAGGTGCGGCAGCAGGTGGAAGGCCTGGAAGACAAAGCCGAAGTGCTCGCGCCGCAGCTGCGTCGCCGCGTCGTCGGACAGCGCCGCGACCTCGAAGCCGTCGAAGGCGATGGAGCCCGCGTCCACCGGCTCCAGCCCGGCGATGACGTTGAGCAGCGTCGACTTGCCGATGCCGGACTCGCCCAGCACCGCCACGTGCTCGCCGCGCCCGACTTCCAGCGACACGTCCCGCAGCACGGTGCGCCCGCCAAAGCGCTTGGTGACGCCCGAGAGCCTCAGCATGGCGGCAGTCTAACCGCTCGTCGCCTAGACACCGCTCGGGGCCGCTTGCTAGACTGGACGGGCACATAAATCGAGGAGGAATTATCGTGCGTACCCGCATCCGTATGCTCGCCGCGGCCAGCGCCGCGTCGCTCGCCTTTGCGCTGCCGGCCGCCGCGCAGCAGCCGATCAAGATCGGCTTCATCACCACGCTCTCCGGCCCGCAGGGCGTGATCGGCAAGCACATGAAGGATTCGGTCGACCTGGCGATCGAGCACCTCGGCGGCAAGATGGGTGGCGTGCCCGTCGAGGTGATCTACGGCGACGACCAGTTCAAGCCCGACGTGGGCGTGCAAGTCACCGAGGAGATGCTGAAGAAGCACCAGGTGGACATCATGTCCGGCATCATCTGGTCGCACGTGATGATGGCCGTCGTGCCGGTGGTCACCGGCGCCGGCAAGGTGATGGTCGGCACCAACGCCGGGGCGAGCCCGCTCGCCGGCAAGGCCTGCCACCCGCAGTACTTCTCCACTTCCTGGAACAACGACCAGACGCCCGAGGCGATGGGCAAGTTCATGCAGGACCAGGGCATCAAGGACGTCTACGTGATGGCGCCCAACTACCAAGCCGGCAAGGACATGGTCGCGGGCTTCAAGCGCTACTACAAGGGCAACATCGTAGAGGAGATCTTCACCAAGCCCGGCCAGCCCGACTACCAGGCGGAGATCACGCAGCTGCGCGCAAAGAACCCGAAGGCAACGTTCGTCTTCTACCCGGGCGGCATGGGCATCCAGTTCGTGCGCCAGTACGTGCAGGCGGGCCTGCGCGAGCGGATTCCGCTGTACTCGGTGTTCACGGTGGACGAGACCACGCTGCCCGCCCTCAAGGAGTCCGCCATCGGCCAGTGGGAGACCAAGTTCTGGAACCACGACCTCGACGTGCCGGCGAACAAGAAGTACATCGCAGACTTCCGCAAGAAGTACGGCTACACGCCGTCCTTCTACGGGGCGCAGAGCTACGACGGCATGATGCTGATCGACGCCGCCGTGCGCGCCAACAAGGGCAGCCTCAAGGACACCAAGGCGGTCGTGATGGCGATGCGCAAGAAGAACTACGACTCGATCCGCGGCAAGTTCGAGTGGAACGTCAACCAGCACCCGATCCAGGACTTCTACCTCATCCAGACGGTCAAAGGCGGGCCGGACGGCGTGGAGACGAAGATCGTGCGCAAGGTGTTCGAGAACCACAAGGACTCGTACTACCAGGACTGCAAGATGCCTTGGTAGGCGCCGGCGCGCGACGCTAGCCGAGGGCGCGGTCATATGCCGCGCCCTTCTTTTTTGTGACCTGGATCCTCCTCTTCGAGCAGCTCCTCAACGGGCTGCAACTCGGCGTCACGCTGTTCCTGATGGCCGCGGGGCTGACGCTCGTATTCGGCATCATGAACCTCGTCAACCTCGCGCACGGGTCGCTCTACATGGTGGGCGCCTATCTCACGGTCGCCGCCGTGCAGTGGACGGGGTCCTACGCGCTGGGCGTGCTGCTCGGGCTCCTCGGCACGCTGGTGGTCGGCATGGTGCTCGAGGTGGTCGCGCTACGCACGCTGTACGAGCGCGACCACCTCGACCAGGTGCTCGCCACGTTCGGCCTGATCCTGTTCTTCAACGAGCTGGTCGCCATTCTGTGGGGGCGGACAGCGCTGTTCATGTCGCTGCCCTCGTACCTGCAGGGCCACATCGAAATCCTTCCCGGCTCGATCTATCCCCTGTACCGAGCGGTGATCATCGGCGTGGGCCTCGTGGTGGCGGTCGTGCTCTGGTATGTGGTGGCGAAGACGCGCTTGGGCATGCTGGTACGCGCGGGCGCCTCCAACCGCACCATGGTCGCCGCGCTCGGCGTCAACATCCGCCTGCTCTACACGCTCGTGTTCGGCTTCGGCGCGGCGCTCGCGGGCCTCGCCGGGCTGATGGCGGGGCCGATCTACGCCGTGCAGCCGGGCATGGGCGAGCTGATCCTGATCCAGGTGTTCGTGGTAATCGTGATCGGCGGCATCGGCTCGATCCGCGGCGCGCTGGTGGGCGCGCTGGTCGTGGGCGTGGTCGATACGCTGGGGCGCGCGTTTCTCAAGCCGCTGCTCGGCCATTTCATCTCCGCGCCCGCCGCCGAGGCTGCCGGACCGGCGCTCGCGTCGATGCTCATCTACCTGCTGATGGCGCTGGTGCTGGCAGTGCGCCCTGCAGGCCTCTTCCCCGCGAAGGGCGGCTGATGCGCGCGCGCACCCTGATCCTCGGCGCCTGCGTGCTGCTGCTGCTCGCGGTGCCGCTGCTGGCGACGCTGCTCAAGCAACCCTACTACATCGATCTCGTGCGCCGCGTCATGATCTTCGCCATCGCCGCGGCGAGCCTCAACCTGATCCTCGGCTATGGCGGGCTGGTGTCCTTCGGGCACGCCGCCTACCTGGGCGTAGGCGGCTACTCGGTGGGCATCCTCGCCTTCTACGGCATCCACAACGGCTGGTTGCAGTGGACGCTGGCGATCCTCGGCTCGGCGCTCGTGGCGCTGGTGATCGGCGCCATCTCGGTGCGCACGCGCGGCATCTACTTCATCATGATCACGCTCGCGTTCACGCAGATGCTCTACTACCTCGGCATCTCGGTGGAGGAGTATGGCGGCGACGACGGCATGCGGCTCAAGGTGAAGAGCCAGTTTTCCGGCCTGGTCGACCTCTCCGACCCGATTGCGTTCTATTACCTGGTGCTCGCGCTGCTGCTCGCCTGCATCTACCTGGTGCACCGGCTCGTCAACTCGCGCTTCGGCCTGGTGCTGCGCGCCGCGAAGTCGAACGAAGCGCGCACGCGCGCCATCGGCTTCTCGCCCTACCCCTACCAGCTCGCCGCTTTCGTCATCTCGGGGGCGCTGTGCGGCCTGGCCGGCGCGCTGCTCGCCAACCATACCGCCTACATCGCGCCGGCCTTCATGGACTGGACGCGCTCGGGCGAGATCATGTTCATGGTGATCCTCGGCGGCATGGGGAGCCTGCCGGGCCCCGCGCTCGGCGCCTTCGCGCTGCTCATCGTAGAGGACCTGCTCGCGGGCTGGACCGAGCACTGGCAGGTGATCCTCGGGCCGCTGCTCGTGCTGTCGGTGCTGTTCTTCCGGCGCGGCCTGGCGGGCCTGCTGCCCGGCGGGGACCGGCATGGCTAGCGCGATCCTCGAGGCGCGCGAGTTGCGCAAGTCCTTCGGCGCGCTCGCCGCCACCGACGGCGTCAGCCTCGAGCTGCGCGAGGGCGAGACGCACGCCATCATCGGCCCGAACGGCGCCGGCAAGACCACGCTCATCAGCCAGCTCGCGGGCAACCTGCGCCCGGACTCGGGCAGCATCCGCTTCTCGGGCGAGGACGTGACGCGGCTCACCGCCCCGCAGCGCGCGAAGAAGGGGTTCGCGCGCTCCTTCCAGATCACCAGCATCTACCGCGACTTCACGGCGCTCGACAACGTCGCGCTCGCCGTGCAGGCGCACGCCGGGCACAGCTTCCGCTTCTGGAGGCCCGCACGCGAGGAGCGCGAACTGCGCGACCCAGCGCGCGCCGTGCTCGAGGAGGTGGGCCTGGGCCCGCGCGCCGGCGTGCTCGCCGCCAACCTCGCGCACGGCGAGCAGCGCCAGCTCGAGGTGGCGATGGCGCTCGCCACGAAACCGCGCCTGCTGCTCCTGGACGAGCCGGTCGCGGGCATGGGGCTGGAGGAATCGCAGCGCATGGTGCAGTTCCTCGCCGGCCTGAAGGGCCGGCAGAGCATTATCCTCGTCGAGCACGACATGGACGCTGTCTTCACGCTCG
>JAOUIL010000062.1 GCA_029883975.1 Betaproteobacteria bacterium | reverse complement strand
GAGAAGTGCGCGGCTTCGCGGCGCTCGCCGGCTATCGCAATGCGCCGCGCGGCGACCTGGAGGCGCTGGCGCACGCGGTGGCCGCCTTCTCGCAGCTTGCCGCGCTGCCGGAGGTCGCTGAGGCCGAGATCAATCCGCTCATCGTCATGGCGCAAGGCGTGGTCGGCGTTGACGCGCTGCTCGTTCTGCGCGAAGGTGCGCGCCACGATGACGCTGCCGCTTGAGACGCTGAAGGAGCGCGCCGCGGGCGATGCGCTGCTCGCGCGCTTCGCGCTGGACTTCGACTGCGCGCTGCTCATTGGCGATGGCGACACCGACTGGCTAGTGCGGATCACGCGCGGCGAAGTGGTGCAGGTTACCAAGGGCCCGTTCATCATGCCGAAGACCGACCTGCGGCTGCGCGCGGCGAGCGACACGTGGAGCAAGTTCCTCGCGCCCGTGCCGCCGCCCGGCTACCACGACCTGCTCGCGCTGCGCCGCTTCCGGCGCATCCAGATCGAGGGTGATATCCAGTTGATGTCGGCGTATCTGTTCTACCTCAAGCGGCTCTTTGCGCTGCTGCGCGCATGACAGCCGTGCGCGAGCCGGTCGCCGGCTACTACCTCAACCTCGACCTGCTCGGCCGGCCGCACCGCGTGTACGTCGAGGAAGCGGGGCAGGGGATCCCGTTGCTCTGCCTGCATACCGCGGGCTCCGATACGCGGCAGTACCGCGGCGTCATGAACGATCCGGACATCACCCGGGACTTCCGCGTCATCAGCTTCGACATGCCCTGGCACGGCAAGTCCTCGCCGCCCGCCGGCTGGCAGACGGAGGAATACCGCCTGACGAGCGCCGACTATGCGCGCATGGTGCTCGAGATGTGCGACGCGCTTGCGCTCGAGATGCCCGTGGCGATGGGCTGCTCGATCGGCGGACGCATCGCGCTCGTGCTCGCCATGCGGCACGCGGCACGCTTTCGCGCCATCATCGGGCTGCAGTCGGGCGCGTCGATCGATCCGTACTACGAGCTCACCTGGTTCCATCATCCGCAGGTACACGGCGGCGAGGCGTGCGCGGCCTACGTATCGGGGCTCATGGCGCCGACCTCGCCCGATGCAGACCGCTGGGAGACGCTCTGGCACTACATGCAAGGCGGGCCCGGCGTCTTCAAGGGCGACCTGTACTTCTATCGCGGTGCCGATGGCGACATCCGCGACCGGCTCGGCGCCATCGACACGCGCGTCTGCCCGCTGTACCTGCTGACCGGCGAGTACGACTATTCGGTGTCGCCCGAGGACACGCGCGCTGCCGCCGACAGGATCAAGGGGGTCAAGTTCTCGGTCATGCCGAAGCTCGGGCATTTCCCGATGAGCGAGAATCCGGCGCTGTTCCTGCAGTACTTGCGTCCGGTGCTGGACGAGATCAGGAGCGCACGCAGCGCAGCATTTTGAACGCCGGCGTTTCGCAGCTAGCATGCGGGCGGGCCCCGCAGTGCGGGGGGAGGAGGAGTGTGGCAAAGCTGCTTCAGGTCGAGAACCTGCAGACGCAGTTCCTGACGTCCGCCGGCGTCGTGCGGGCCGTGGACGGCGTGTCGTACGACGTCGACGAAGGCGAGACCGTCGCGCTGGTCGGCGAATCGGGTTGCGGGAAGTCGGTGTCCGCGCTGAGCATCATGCGGCTCGTGGCCGAGCCTGCCGGCCGCATCGTCGGTGGAAGGATCCTGTTCCAGGGTCGCGACCTGCTCGGGCTGTCCGAGGAGGAGATGCGCGACGTGCGTGGACGCGACATCGCGATGGTGTTCCAGGAGCCGATGACCTCGCTCAACCCTGTCCTTACCATCGGCCGGCAGCTGACCGAGGGCCTGGAGATCCACCTCGGCATGCAGATCGAGGCAGCCAGGGCGCGCGCAGTCGAGTTGCTCGGCATGGTTGGCATTCCCGACCCGGCGCGCCGGCTCACGCAGTACCCGCACCAGTTCAGCGGCGGCATGCGCCAGCGGATGATGGTCGCCATGGCGCTCGCCTGCAATCCCAAGCTCATCCTCGCCGACGAGCCGACGACCGCCCTCGACGTCACCATCCAGGCGCAGATCCTCGAGCTGATGCAGGACCTGTCGCGGCGGCTCGGCGTGGCCATGCTGATCATCACCCACAACCTGGGTGTGGTCGCGCGCTATGCGGACCGCGTCAACGTGATGTATGCGGGCCGCGTCATCGAGCGCGGCACGGCCGGGGAGATCTACGCCAATCCGCGGCATCCCTATACCCTCGGGCTGCTGCGCTCGGTGCCGCGCCTAGACGAGCCGATTCGCGCCAAGCTCGACCCGATCGAGGGGCAACCGCCCGACCTCACGCGCCTGCCGCCCGGATGCGCTTTCGCGCCGCGCTGCGCCTACCGCGTCGATCGTTGTGCCGAGGTGCCGGCGCTCACTGCCGTCGGCGCGCCAGGGCACCTGTCGGCGTGCTGGGAGGCCGAGCGTCTGGCCAAGGAGGTTGCGGCGTGACCCAGCCATTGCTCGAAGTGCATGATCTGGTGATGCATTTTCCGGTGGGCGGTGGCATGTTCTCTAAGCCCGCCGGCGTGGTGCGCGCGATCGACGGGGTGAGCTTCAACATCCGCAAGGGCGAAACGCTCGGGCTGGTGGGCGAATCCGGCTGCGGCAAGACCACCACAGGCCGCTGCATCCTGCAGCTTGAGCGGCCTACGAGCGGGCGCATCGTGTTCGAGGGTATCGACATGGTGACGCTCGACGCCGCCGAGCTGCGCGCGGTACGCCGCCGCGTGCAGGTGATCTTCCAGGATCCATATTCCTCGCTCAATCCGCGCATGACGGTCGGCCAGATTCTCGAAGAGCCACTCAAGGTGCACCGCCTCGTGCGCGACAAGGGCGAGCGCGAGCTGCGCGTGCGCGACCTGCTCGTCCAGGTGGGCCTGCTGCCGCAGCACGCGGGCCGCTATCCGCACCAGCTTTCCGGAGGCCAGCGCCAGCGCGTGGGCATCGCGCGCGCGCTCGCCATGGAGCCCGCGCTCATCGTCTGCGACGAGCCGGTGTCGGCGCTCGACGTCTCGATCCAGGCGCAGATCATCAACCTGCTGGAGGAGCTGCAGGCGCGCCTCGGCCTGACGTACCTGTTCATCGCGCACGACCTGTCGGTGGTGCGCCACATCTCGGACCGCGTGGCGGTGATGTACCTCGGCAAGATCGTGGAGCTCGCCGACCGCAATGCGCTCTACGAGGAGCCGCTGCATCCGTATACCCGAGCGCTGCTGTCCGCGGTACCGATACCGGACCCGAAGATCGAGGCCAAGCGCGAGCGCACCGTGCTGCGCGGGGAGGTGCCGAGTCCGCTCAATCCGCCCACCGGCTGCGTGTTCCACCCCCGCTGCCCGATAGCCGTGGATCGCTGCAGTGCGGAAATCCCGCCGCTGAGGGAAATCCGCCCCGGACACTGGGTCGCGTGCCATCTTGCTTGACAGAAGGGAATGATCTCCCTTTACTAGCCGTTCACCGGGAATCAATCCCGGACGACCCCTGCGTTGCAGGGGCCCGATGACAAGTACGAGGATGAGGAGGAGGTACAGAATGATGAAGCGACTTGCGAGCCTGCTGACCGTTGCGGCCAGCGCCATGCTTGTCATGCCTGCGCACGTCCACGCGCAAAAATACGGCGGAGAGCTGATCTTCCCGGTGCCCTCGGAGCCGCCGTCCTACGACGGCCATCGCGAGGAGACCTTCGGTCTGATTCATCCGCTCGCGCCGTTCTATAACACGCTGCTGCGCGTCGACCCGAACGACAGGGGCGGCACGAAGCCCTATCCGTCGATCGCCGAGAGCTGGACCGCCTCGGCCGATGGCAAGACTTATACCTTCAAGATCCGCAGCGGCGTCAAGTTCCACGACGGCAGCACGCTGACGTCGAAGGACGTGAAGGCGTCCTACGACAAGATCATCTTCCCGCCCGAGGGCGTGGGATCGAGCCGCAAGGGGCAGTACGCCGACGTCGCGTCGGTCGAAGCACCCGATGCCAGCACCGTGGTATTTCGCTTGAAGCGGCCTTCGGGCTCGTTCATCGCTTCGCTGCTGTCGCCCTACAACTTTATCTACAAGGCCGACATCCTGGCGAAGGACATGCACTGGTACGAGAAGAACATCATGGGCACGGGCCCGTTCACCTTCGTCGAGCACGTCAAGGGCTCGCACGTGGTGGGCAAGAAGAACGCGAACTACTGGGACAAGGGCAAGCCGTATCTGGACGGCTTCCGCGCCATCTTCATCCGCAGCTCGTCCGCGCAAGTGGCGGCGGTACGCGGCGAGCGCGCGCACATCCAGTTCCGCGGCTTCACGCCCGCGGACCGGGACAGCCTGAAGGCGGCGCTCGGCGACAAGATCACGGTGCAGGAGTCACCTTGGGACTGCATCCTGATGGTGGCGTTGAACCACGAGAAGAAGCCCTTCGACGACAAGCGCGTGCGTCGCGCGCTGTCGCTTGCGCTCGACCGGTACCAGGCCTCCGAGGCGCTCTCCAAGATCGCCATCGTCAAGTCGGTGGCCGGCGTGCAAGTGCCGGGAACGCCTTATGCCACGCCCCCAGAGGAACTGGAGAAGATCGCCGGCTACTGGAAGGACATCGACAAATCGCGCGCGGAAGCGCGCCGGCTGCTCAAGGAAGCCGGGGCGGAGAACCTGTCCTTCACGTTCAAGAATCGCGGCACGCCGATGCCGTACGAGCCGCTCGCCGTCTGGCTGATCGACCAGTGGCGGCAGATCGGCGTGACCGTGAAGCAGGAAGTCATCGAGCCGGCCGCGTACTACACACCGCTGCGCTCGGGTGACTTCCAGGTGGCGATGGACTTCCAGTGCGGCTACATCGTGGAGCCCGATCTGGACATGTACAAGTTCCTGTCGGTGGACCGTAATCACGCCAACTACGGCCGCTACACGGATCGCGTGCTGGACGAGATGTACGACAAGCAGAGCAGCGCGACCAGTGACGAGGAGCGCAAGAAGTACATTCGCGCGTTCGAAAAGCGCCTGCTCGACGAAGAGGCGCACTATCTGATGACGCTGCAGTGGCATCGCATCATCCCGCACTCGTCCAAGGTGAAGGGCTGGACGGTGACGCCGAGCCACTACCTCAACAACACGCTGGACGTCGTCTGGCTGGACCAGTGAAGCATCCACGCCCGGCGGCGCCTGCCGCGCCGCCGGGCTAGGTCCCGATGCTGCAATACATCTTCAAGCGGGTGTTGCTGATGATCCCGACGCTGTTCGGGGTTGCGATCATCATCTTCCTGCTGCTTCGCGTGGTCCCGGGCGACGTCGTAGAAGCACGCTACATGGCGCAGGGCAGCCAGTTCCTGTCGCAGGATCTGATGGACCAGGAGCGCAAGAAATTGGGGCTCGACCAGCCGCTGTGGAGGCAGTTCACGTCGTGGATGGGCGGCGTGCTGCGCCTGGATTTCGGGCTTTCGATGTGGACTGGATCGCCGATCACCGAAGAAATCAAGCTGCGCTTCGCCCTCTCGCTGCAGCTCGCCATCATGGCGACGGCCGTGGCGACGCTGCTCGCCATCCCGCTCGGCATCCTGTCGGCGATCAAGCAGGACACCTGGATCGACTACGCGGTACGCGTGTTCTCCATTGCCGGCCTCGCCATGCCGTCCTTCTGGCTCGGCATCCTGATGATCCTGGGCATGCTCATCATCTTCAAATGGCTGCCGCCCATGGTCTACACGCCGTTCTGGGTGAATCCCTGGGACAACCTGGCGCAGCTCATCTGGCCGGCCCTAGCGGTCGGCTACCGCTACTCGGCGGTCGCGACGCGCATGATGCGCTCGGCGATGCTGGAGGTGCTGCGCGAGGACTATATCCGCACGGCGCGCGCCAAGGGCTTGTGGCTGAAGCTGATCCTCGCCCGGCACGCCCTGAAGAACGCCTTGCTGCCGGTGATCACCGTCATCGGGCTGGAATTCGCGTTCCTGCTCGGCGGACTCGTGGTCACCGAGCAGGTGTTCAACCTGAATGGGCTGGGGCTGCTGTTCGTCGAGGCCATTTCGCACCGCGATTACACGCTGACCCAAGCGCTGGTGCTGATCGTCGCATCGTTCTTCATCTTCGTGAATTTCGCCACCGACATCGCCTACGCCTGGCTTGATCCGCGCATCCGCTTCCGCTAGCCATGGCCGTCACCAAGGAAACCCTCGAGACCCTGACGAACACTGAGCCCGCGCGCCCGCGCTGGCTGCAAGCCGCCATCGATTTCACCAGGAAGCGGCCCTTGGGGGCCTTGGGCGCTGTAATCATCCTCTTGATGACCTTGATCGCGGTGACCGCACACTGGCTTGCGCCGTACGACGCCCTCGCCACCGACTATGGCGCGATGCTCGCTTCGCCGAGCAGCCAGCACTGGCTCGGTACCGACGCCTACGGCCGTGACGTCATGTCGCGCATCATCTACGGATCGCAGACGGCGCTCATCGTTGGCTTGGGCGCATCGCTCATCGGTGGAACTCTGGGCGCGCTGATCGGCGTGGCCAGCGCCTACTTCGGCGGGCGCATCGACCTTATTGTCGAGCGCTTCATGGACGTCCTGATCTCGTTCCCGCTGATCATCCTGGCGCTTGCAGTGGTCGCGATCCTCGGCACCGGCCTGACCAACGTGATGCTGGCGATCGCCATCCCGATGATCCCGCGCTGCGCGCGGGTGGTGCGCTCGAGCGCCCTTGCGGTGCGCGAGATGCCCTACGTGGACGCCGCGCGAGCCGCGGGTTTCCGCGATTCGCGCATCGTGCTGCGGCACATGCTGCCGAACGTCATGGCACCTTATCTCATCATGGTGACCGCGTTCCTTGGCCAGGCGATCCTGCTCGAGGCGTCACTTTCCTTCCTCGGCCTCGGAGTACAGGAGCCGGTGGCGGCCTGGGGCCTGATGCTGCGCGGCGCGGCGGTGGAGTTCGCCGAGACTGCGCCCTGGATGGCGATCTTCCCGGGCGTGGCGATCAGCCTCGCGGTCTTCGGCTTCAACCTGTTCGGCGACTCGCTGCGCGACGCGCTCGATCCGCGCCTGCGCACGCAGTAACGACCCTCAGAGCACGCCGCCTGCGCGCAGGCGCGCGATCTCCTCGCCGCTTTTCCCCAGGATTTCGCGTAGCACCGTCTCGGTGTGCTCGCCGAGAAGCGGCGGCGGGGTCTTGTGCTCGAGCGGCGTGTCCGAGAAGCGCATCGGGCTCGCCACCATGGGCAGGGAACCGGCCACCGGGTGCGCCACCTCGACCTTCACGCCGCGCGCCTTGACCTGCGGCTCTTCGAACACCTGCGCCAGGTCGTTGATGGGACCGTTCGGCACGCTGGCCGTCTCGAGCAGCTCCACCCACTCCTTCTTCGTGCGCTTGCGGAAGACCTCTCCCAGCAGCCGCGTCAGTTCGACGCGGTTCTCCACGCGCTTGCCATTGCTGGCGAAGCGCGCATCGCTCGCCAGCTCCGGGCAGCCGGCCGCCTCGCAGAACTTGCGGTACAGGTTGTCGTTGCCGCAGGCGAGGATCACCTCGCCGTCGGACGCGCGGAACGGCTGGTAGGGCACGATGTTCGGGTGCAGGTTGCCGATGCGCCGGGGCGGCTTGCCGGTCGCGAAGTAGTTGGTGTTCTGGTAGGCGAGCAGCGCGATCTGCGAGTCGAGCAGCGCGAGGTCGAGGTGCTGGCCCTTGCCCGTTTGTGCGCGATGCGCGAGCGCCGCGCAGATGGCGATCGAGGCATACATGCCGGTGATGATGTCGGCGATCGGCACGCCCGCGCGCTGTGGCCCGCCGCCCGGCATGCCGTCCGGCTCTCCCGTCACGCTCATCATGCCGCCCATTCCCTGGATCATGAAGTCGTAGCCGGGGCGCTCGCGATACGGGCCCGTCTGGCCGAAGCCGGTGACCGAGCAGTAGATCAGGCGCTCGTTGACGGTCTTCAGGTCGTCGTAACCCAGCCCGTAGCGGTGGAGGTCGCCGAACTTGTAGTTCTCGATCAGCACGTCGCTCTTCGCCGCGAGCGCGCGCACCAGCGCCTGCCCCTCGGGCAGCTGCAGATTGACGGTCACCGACTTCTTGCCTCGATTGGCCGAGGTGAAGTAGGCCGAATCCGTCGTGTCCCTGCCGTGCGCGTCCTTGATCCACGGCGGACCGAAGGCGCGCGAGTCGTCGCCCACTTTCGGTCGCTCGATCTTGATCACCTCGGCGCCCAGGTCGGCGAGATTCTGGCCCGCCCACGGGCCCGCCAGTACTCGGGAAAGATCCAGCACGCGCGTGCCTGCCAGGGGTCCGGCCATCGCTCAACGCCTCCTCGTCACCAGAAGTTTGCCAGCATGCGCACGGCGAACGCGAGCAGCACCAGCGAAAACACCATGCGCAGCCGCCGCACCGGCAGGCGATGCGCGAGGCGCGCGCCGAGCGGCGCCGTCGACATGCTCGCCGCGGCCACGAAAGCCAGCGCGGGCAGGTACACGAAGCCCAGGCTCCCCGCCGGCAACTGCGGGGTACGCATGCCGTGCAGCACGTAGCCCACCGTTCCGGCAAGGGCAATCGGAAAGCCGATCGCCGCGGCGGTGCCGATGGCGCGCCGCACCGGCACGTTGCGACGCACCAGATACGGAATCGACAGGAACGCACCGCCCGCGGCGAGCACGCTCGAGATCGCGCCGATGCCGGCCCCCGCCGCAAAGAGCCCCGCAGCGCCGGGCAAGCGGCGCTGCGGCTCAGGCTTGACGTCCATGTACATCTGCGCCGCGGCGAAGAACATGAGGGCAGTGAAGCACACGGCGAGCGGCCGGGTCGGGATGAAGCCGGCGCCGAGCGCGGCGCCGAGCGATCCCGCCATGATGCCCGGGGCGAGGGCGCGCGCCGCGTGCCAGTCCACGCCGCCGTGGCGATGATGCGCGCGCACGCTGGACAGCGACGTGAACACGATGGTGGCCATGGCCGTGGCGATGGCGAGATGCATCAGGTGCGCCGCGGGCAGCCCGGCGGCGCTGAACACGAACACCAGCATCGGCACCATCACCATGCCACCGCCGATGCCGAGCAGCCCCGCGAGAAAGCCGACCACGACGCCGATCGCCAGGTACGCCCACCACCACTCCACTAATGCTCTCCGAGCAGGTGCGCCACCAGCTCGGCGAACCCGGCGCCGGCTTCCAGTTGCGCGACGAACTTCGGCGCGGCGGCGAGGTGGCCGGTGAAACGGCGCACATTCGCCATGCCCACCGAGTTGGCGAAGTAGGCGAACATGGGCGCATCGTTGGGCGAGTCGCCCGCGAACGCGTACTCGGCGTTCGCCCGGTCAAGGTCGGCGCCGAAGTGCTCCGCGAACAGCGTCTTCGTCATCGCCAGCTTGTCGTAGTCGCCGAACCAGCCGTTCACGTGGATCGAGCTGATCTTCGCGGTGAGCCCCGCGTCCCGCATGAGCGCGGCGATCCGCTCGGCGTCCTCGAGCGGCAGGCGCGCCACGTCCTCGCAATAGTCGATTGCCAGGTCGGCTTCCCGATACGCCTGGTCGGAGGCGAGCGCAGCGCCGGGCACTTCGGCCAGGATGCGCTCGGCGATGGCGCCCAGTCGCGCGCGCTTTGCCGCGCGCACGTCGTCGGCATCGCAATAGCGCCGGTGCAGCCTGCCGTCCGCGTAGTGGAAATAGAACGCGCCGTTCTCGCCGACCACCGCGTCCACCGGCCACATGCGTGCGATGTGATCGCACCAGCCCGCCGGCCGGCCGGTGACCGCAACGGCCCGCCGACCCGCGTTGTGCAGGCGCTCGAGCGCCGCGTAGGCCTGCGCCGTCAGCCGGCCTTCCGTGGTCAGCGTGTCATCGATGTCGAACAGGAGCCCGCGCAGCCGGGAAGCCTCGCGCAGCTCCGACAGAGGCTTCATCGGCCGGGGTTCCTGAGGGAGCCGCGATTCTAGCGCGCCCGCGGCAGGTGCACCCGCACGACAACGCCGTCGCGCGCCGCCGTGTCGGCCGCTTCGATGGCGCCGCCGTGAAATTCCGCGATCAGACGGGCGACGTACAGGCCGAGGCCGAGATGCGGCGCGGTGCCCGAAGCCGGCTCGCGTACCGAGACCATGGATTCGAAGAGCCGCCCACGCATCTCGGCGGGCAGCACGGGTCCCTTGTTCTGCACCGAGAGCTGCGCGTAGCGCCCCTGGTCCTGCAGCGCGACACGCACCGGCGCTCCGGGGCTGGAGAAGTCGACCGCGTTCTCCACGAGCTTGTCCAGCATCTGCGCGGCGAGATCCGGAGAGCCAGAGACATCCAATGGCGCTGACGGCACCTGCACCTCGAACGGCGTGGCGGCGTAGGCAAGCCGGTAACCCTCGACGCAACCACGCACCAGCGCAGCGAGGTCGTAGCGCTCGCGCTCCGCAGTGCGCAGCGCCTGCTCGAGGCGCGTGGCCTCGCTCATCCTCTGCAGGATGGTATTGAGGCGTGCCAACCCCTCCTCCGCGCGCGCCACGTAGGTGCGCGATTCCTCCGGCGTGCTGGCGAGCTTGAGGTTCTCGAGCGACGAGCGCACCACCGCGATCGGTGTGCGCAGCTCGTGCGACAAGCGGCCCGCCATGCTCTCCAGGTAGGCGTGGTGCTGCGCGAGGCGCGCGAGCATGGCCGAAAAGCTGCGCGACAGATCGCCGATCTCGTCGCCGGCGTCCGACCCGGCTGACAGGCGCGCGATCCGGCCGCGCGCGTCGATCGCGCTTTCCGCCTCGTCGCGCAGGCGGCGAATGCGCATGGAGATACGCGTCGCGTAGCCGATCAGCACCGCGGCAGTGCCGGCGAAGGCGGCCAGCGTCAGCAGCAGAAGGCGTTCCAGCGCATCGCTGCGCAGGCTGGCGATCGGGTTGGTCGTTTCCTCGACGACGACCGCACCCGCGACTTCATTCCCGTTCCACACCGGGTGCGCCGCGGACATGACCACGGCGCGGCCGTCCGGCGTGCGCCGTGTGCGCGTACCCGGCGCGCCCTGCAGGGCCGAGCTGATGTCGCGCCCCGTCGCCAGCACGTCGTCGGGTACGGACTCGGCGAAGTCTTCGCTCGGTCGCTCGATCAGCCAGCCGGCAGCGCGTCGCCATGCTGCCTGCAGCCAGCGCCCTTCTGCCGCCGCTTCCGGAGCGCGGCGCAGGCTGCCTTCGAGCGCGAGGACCTGGTAGCGCCGGTTCACCACCCAGAGCCGCGACTCGGTGCGCTGCACGCCACGCAGGATGGCCGCGATCTCCGCCTTCGCCTTGCGCGCCGCGAGCTCGGCTTCGCGGGCAAGGGGCCGTGGCGCGGCCGATTCCTCGGGCAGGCGTCCTTCGCTCTGCGCGATGCGCTGCAGCTCCTGCTCGGCCTCGCGGCGCACGGCGTCGTCCCGCTCGGGCAGCGCGACCAGCAATTGGGGGCGATCGTGCAGCGCGGTCGCCACGGCGCGCGCCGTGGCGAGCAGCGCGCGCTCCTGGCCGGCGAGCAGCACGCGCTCGAGCTCGTTCACGTAGCTCAAGCCTGCCCAGGGCAGCACGAGCAGCACCAGGGCCACCAGCGCCAGCTTGACGCGCAGGCTGAGGGCGTAGCGGCGGCTCACTCCTTCCAACGGTAGCCCATACCGTAGGCGGTCTCGACGTGCTCGAAGGCCGGATCGATGCCCTGGAACTTGCGGCGGATGCGCTTCACGTGCGAGGTGACGGTGCCGTCGTCGACCACCAGATTCGCCTCGCGCATCAGCTGCTCCCGGCTCTTCACGTGCCCCGGATGGCGCGCAAGCGCGTGCACCATCCAGAACTCGGTGAGCGTCAGCGGCACGGGACGGCCGCGCCACGTCACGCTGAAGCGCTTGAGATCGAGCGCCAGCGCGCCGCGCTCCAGTGTTTCCTCCTCGGCGTCCGGCTCGCGCGAGAGCTCCGCGCGCCGGAAGAGCGCCGCGATGCGCGCCATCAGGTGCGGCAGGCTCACGTCCTTGGTGAGGTAGTCGTCGGCCCCCAGGCGCAGGCCGGAAACGACGTCGAAGTCGCTGTCGCGCGCGGTCAGGAAGATGATCGGCAGCGAGGAAGAGAGCGCGCGCAGCTCGCGGCACAGGACGAAGCCCGCATCCGCGTCTCCTCCCAGGCCGATGTCGATCACCGCCAGATCGGGCAGGCGGGCGCGCATCGCCGCCAGCGCTTCGGCGCGCGCGCCGTAGGCGCTGACCTCGAAGCCGTGCTTGCGCAGGGCGTCGGCGTAATTGGCGCGGATGGCCGGATCGTCCTCGACGATGGCGATGCGGCGGGGCATGGCGCGTTGACTATAGCCCATCGCCGCGGCGCCTCCGGCGACTGCCCGCGGATTGCCAGAATTGTTCGGCGGCCCGCCCGCTTTCGCGCCTCACGCCGCCCTGCGCCGGGCGTGCAATGCAGCCTCAGCCGCTGACACCGCCGAGGAAGACGCCGCCATGCACTCCGATTCCCCCGTCCGCCACCGCAGGGCCATCGCTCTGGACATGCTGGGTTTCGTGGCACGGGCGACTGCGGTGGCCCTGGCAGCGGCGGCGGTGCTGGTCGCCGCGGTCCTGCTGCTCGCCGGCCGCGCCGAGGCCGCCGAGTCGGAACCGGGCGCGCTCTTGCTGCACACGCTGGACGGCCGCGAGCTGCCCAAGGCGCCTCTGCTCTCGACCGACGTGTCGTTCCGCGTTTCGGGCATGGTGGCGCGCGCCCGGGTCGTGCAGGTCTTCCAGAACGCTTCCGCGGACTGGGTCGAGGGCGTCTATGTCTTTCCGCTGCCGGAGAGCGCGGCGGTCGACCGCCTGCGCATGCTCGTTGGCGAGCGCGAGATCGAGGGCGAGATCCAGGAACGTGAGACCGCGCGGCGCACCTACCAGGCAGCGCGTGACGGCGGGCGCCGAGCGGCGCTCATGGACCAGGAACGGCCCAACATCTTCACCACGCGTGTCGCCAATATCGGTCCGCAAGAGAGCATCTCTGTCGAGCTCGAGTACCAGCAGACCTTGCGCTACGACGATGGGCGCTACTCGCTGCGCTTTCCGATGGTGGTCGGCCCCCGCTATATCCCGGGTTTCGTGCGCACGTCGGCGCCCGAGCAGCTCGGCTGGAGCCCGAACACCGACCAGGTGCCCGATGCCGCGCGCATCACCCCGCCCGTGCTACGCCCGGAGGCCGGGCTCATCAATCCGGTCAGCCTTCGCATCGCACTCGATGCAGGCGTGCAGATCGAAGAAGTGGCGAGCGCCTACCACCCCGTGACGGTGGCTGCGCCGTCGGTGAGCCGCCGTGAGATTACGCTGGCTGCCGGCACCACGCCGGCGAATCGCGACTTCGAGCTCGCCTGGACGCTGCAGCGCACGCAGGCGCCGCAGGTCGCCTGGTTCACCGAGGAGAAAGCGGGGCGCCATTACGGCGTGCTCATGGTCTTGCCGCCCGCGCCCGCGCCTGGCGCGCGACTGGCGCGCGAGGTGGTGTTCGTGCTCGACACCTCCGGCTCGATGGCGGGCGCCTCGATCCGGCAGGCGAAGGACGCGCTGCAGCTCGCGCTGGCGCGACTTGCGCCGGGCGACGCGTTCAACGTCATCGAGTTCAACTCGGCGGCGCAGGCGCTCCATCCGCGCGCCGTGCCCGTCAACCCCGGCAGCGTCCGACGCGCCATCGATTGGGTGCAATCACTGCAGGCGCGCGGTGGAACCGAGATGGCGTCCGCCCTGGTGCTCGCGCTGGACGGGTCGGACGAGGCCAAGCGCGTACGCCAAGTGGTCTTTCTCACCGATGGCTCGGTCGGCAACGAGCAGGCGCTCTTCCACCTCATCCGCGAGCGGCTGGGCGACACGCGGCTGTTCACGATCGGCATCGGATCGGCGCCCAACAGCCACTTCATGACCAAGGCGGCCGAGCTTGGGCGCGGCACGTTCACCTATATCGGCCGCATCGAGGAGGTCCAGGACAAGATGACCGCGCTGTTCGCCAAGCTCGAATCGCCGGTACTCAAGGGCCTGGAAGTGATCTGGCCCGAAGGCGCGCGCGCAGAGTCCTGGCCGGCACGCTTGCCGGATCTGTATGCCGGGGAGCCGGTGGTGGTGGCGGCGGCGCTCGATCGCCTCGAAGGCTCCGTGCGCGTACGTGGCACGCGCGCAGGCCGCCTATGGGAAGCGCAGGTGCCGCTCGCGCAAAGCACGGGCAGCGCCGGAATGGGTTCGCTCTGGGCGCGAGGCAAGGTCGAGGGCCTCATGGACTCGATCCGCAACGGGACGCCCGAGGACATGGTGCGCGCCGAAGTGATCAATCTCGCGACTGCGCACAACCTGGTCACCAGATACACGAGCTTCGTCGCCGTGGACAAGACTCCCGTGCGCGTGAGCGACGCGCAACTCAAGCTCGCCGCCGTGCCGACCAATCTGCCGGAGGGATGGGACTACGGCAAGGTCTTCGGCGAACTGCCCCAAGGCGCGACCGACAGCCGGTTCGCCTTGCTCAGCGGCTCGATCCTGCTGTTGCTCGCGCTGGCGATGCTGCGCCGGCGGACGGCATGAGGTCCGAGCTTGCCTGGGGCGCGGAGTGCGCCTGGCCGGCGTCCCGGCGATCCCGGTGCCTGCCCTGGCGTTCGCTCGCACTCGCCCTGGCGCTGATCGGCGCCCTGCAATTCGGGCACGGCGCATGGATCCAGGCGAAGGCCTGGCTCGCACAGGCGCTGATCGCGCGCGCTTGGGATCGTACGTTGCAGGGCGAGCGTCAGGTACGGCCCTGGCCGTGGGCGGATACCTGGCCCGTCGCGCGCCTCACGGTACCGGCGTTGGGCATCGAGCGCTACGTGCTCTCCGGCGCAGACGGCAGCGCGCTCGCCTTCGGCCCCGGCCATCTCCAGGGCACTCCCGCGCCCGGGGATGCCGGCAATAGCGTCGTCGGTGGGCATCGAGATACCCATCTCGCATTCCTGCGCGACCTGCTGGCCGGCCAGCGCATCGAGGTCGAGCGCGCGGACGGCAGGCGCGTCGTTTACCGGGTGGTGGAGGTTGCCGTGCTCGACAAGCGCGATGTGTGGGTCGCGAAACAGGAGGGTCCCACGCGGCTCACGCTGGTCACCTGCTTTCCGTTCGATGCGCTGCGCGCCGGCGGGCCGCAGCGCTACGTGGTCTTCGCCTTCGAACTCGAGAACCGCGGCGGCGAGCGCGGGATGCGGGGCTAGCTTCCTCCCTGGCCGCCCTTCCCCGCTCGCCTGCTTCGGCACTCGTCCCTGGGGCACCGTCTGCGCTGCGTGATGCAATTGACGGCACGAAACCGTCCGCGCGCCTATAGTGGCCGGGACGATCCTGATCGAGGGACAACGATGAACAGACTTCTCGCGCTGGCCGCCGTCGCCGCGCTTGCCGGCTGCGGCGTGGAAACCGCCAGCACCGCCGCGACCGCCGCCGCGCTCAAGAAGCAGGAGGTGGAAGAGGGCCAGAAGACCATGCAGCGCGCACAACAGAAGATCGACAGCGCGATGCAGCAGTCGCAGCAGCGCGCCGACGGCGCCGCGGGCACTGGGAACTAGGCGGCGGCTACTTCTTGCGCAGCTTGCGAATGGCCGCGAGCTGCGCCGCCAGCGACGCCACTTCGCTTTCCACCGCGGCGATCTCCTGCTTGTCGCGCGCCTTGGCGCGCGCTTCTTCCGCCTTCTTCAGCGCTTCTTCCGCCTTGGCGGCGTCGAGGTCCGCGCCGCGAATCGCCGTGTCGGCGAGCACCGTAATCGCCTTGGGCTGCACCTCTAGAATGCCGCCAGCGACGAAGATCAGTTCCTCCGCGCCGCCGCCCGCCGGCACGATGCGCACCGCGCCCGGCCTGATGCGCGTGATGAGCGGCGTGTGGCGCGGGTAGATGCCGAGCTCGCCCGATTCGCCGGGCAGCACGACGAACTCGGCCTCGCCTGAATAGATCGACGCTTCGTTGCTGACGACGTCGACGTGGATGGTGGCGGCGGCCATGGTTACTGCAGCGTCTTCGCTTTTTCGAAAGCTTCCTCGATGGTCCCGACCATGTAGAACGCCTGCTCGGGCAGCTGGTCGCATTCGCCATTGACGATCATCTTGAAGCCCTTGATGGTGTCCTTGAGCGACACGTACTTGCCCGGTGTGCCGGTGAAGTTCTGCGCCACGGTGAACGGCTGCGAGAGGAAGCGCTGGATCTTGCGCGCGCGCGCCACCGCCAGCTTGTCCTCGGGCGCGAGCTCGTCCATGCCGAGGATGGCGATGATGTCGCGCAGTTCCTTATAGCGCTGCAGCGTCGCCTGCACCGCGCGGGTGGTGCTGTAGTGCTCCTCGCCGATTGTGTTCGGGTCCACCTGGCGCGAGGTGGAATCGAGCGGATCCACTGCGGGGTAGATGCCGAGCGACGCGATGTCGCGTGACAGCACAACGGTCGCATCGAGGTGACCGAAGGTCGTCGCCGGCGACGGGTCGGTCAGGTCGTCCGCGGGCACGTATACCGCCTGGATCGAGGTGATGGAGCCGGTCTTCGTCGAGGTAATGCGCTCCTGCAGCCGACCCATCTCCTCGGCGAGCGTCGGCTGGTAGCCCACCGCGGAAGGCATGCGCCCGAGCAGCGCCGACACTTCGGTGCCCGCGAGCGTAAAGCGGTAGATGTTGTCGACGAAGAACAGGATGTCCTTGCCTTCGTCGCGGAAGCTCTCGGCCATGGTGAGGCCGGTGAGCGCGACGCGCAGGCGGTTGCCCGGCGGCTCGTTCATCTGGCCGAATACCATGGCGACCTTGGACTCGGTCAGGTTGTCCGTCTTCACTACGCCCGCCTCGATCATCTCGTGATAGAAGTCGTTGCCCTCGCGCGTGCGCTCGCCCACGCCGGCGAACACTGAGAGGCCCGAGTGCTGGGTGGCGATGTTGTTGATGAGCTCGAGCATGTTCACGGTCTTGCCCACGCCCGCGCCGCCGAACAGGCCGATCTTGCCCCCTTTGGCGAACGGGCAGATCAGGTCGATCACCTTGATGCCGGTCTCGAGCAGCTCGACCGAAGGGCTGAGCTCGTCGAACTTGGGCGCCATCTGGTGGATCGAGCGCAGCCGGTCGGACTTGATCGGGCCGACCTCGTCGATCGGGCGGCCAAGCACGTCCATGATGCGCCCGAGCGTGCCCAGCCCGACTGGCACCGAGATCGGCGCGCCGGTGGAGCGCACCTTCATGCCGCGGCGCAGGCCGTCGGAGGAGCCAAGCGCGATGCAGCGCACCACGCCGTCGCCGAGCTGCTGCTCGACCTCGAAGGTCAGGCCCTTTTCGGCGAGGCCGCCTTCCGCCGTGTCCTCGAGGACCAGCGCGTCATAGATCCCGGGCATCGCATCGCGCGGAAACTCGATGTCGGTGACCGCGCCGATGCACTGGACGATGGTGCCCTGGGTATTGCCTTGCGTCGTTGCCATGGTTCGCTTCCTTAAACGGCGGCCGCGCCGCCCACGATTTCAGAGAGTTCCTTGGTGATGCCGGCCTGCCGGTTCTTGTTGTAGATCAGCGTCAGCTCGTCGATGAGCGTGGTGGCATTGTCCGAGGCGGCCTTCATCGCCACCATGCGCGCCGACTGCTCGGACGCCATGTTCTCGGCCACCGCCTGGAAGATGATCGTCTCGATGTAACGCGTCATTACCTGGTCGAGCACCGCCTTCGCTTCCGGCTCGTAGATGTAGTCCCACAGCGACTCCGGCGCGCCCATGCGCTCGCCCGAGAGCGGCAGCAACTGCTCCATCACCGGCTCCTGCTTCATGGTATTGATGAAGCGCGTGTACGCGATCATCACCCGGTCGAATCGGTCCCCGGTGTAGCCGTCGAGCATCACCTTGACGGCGCCGATCAGCTTGTCCATCTGCGGCCGGTCGCCCAGCTGCACGGCCTGCGAGACGATGTGGCCACCCAGGCGCTGCATGAAGCCCAGGCCCTTGTTGCCCAGGCAGCACACGTCCACTTCCTCGCCCTCGGCCTGCCACGTCTTGTACTGGCTGAGCACCAGGCGCAGCAGGTTCGTGTTCAGCGCGCCGCACAAGCCCTTGTCGGTGGTGACCACGATCAGGCCCACGCGCTTGACGCTGTCGCGGTCCACGAGAAACGGATGCTTGTACTCGGGATTGGCGTGGCTGATATTCGCGGCGACATTGCGGATCTTCTCGCCGTAGGGCCGCGCCATGCGCATGCGCTCCTGGGCCTTCCGCATCTTCGAGGCGGACACCATCTCCATCGCCTTGGTGATCTTGCGAGTGTTCTGCACACTCTTGATCTTTAGGCGGATCTCCTTAGTGCCGGGCATGGCGCTGGCTCAGTACGACCCGTTCTTCTTCCAGTCTTCGATCGCGGCCTTGAGCGCCTTCTCGTCGTCCGCGGAAAGATCCTTCTTGTCCTCCATGCGCTTGACCAGATCCGAGTACTTGTCCTTGACGTAGTCGCGCATCGAGCGCTCGGCGGCCAGCGCCTTCTTCACCTCGATGTCGTCGTAGTAGCCGTTGTTCACCGCAAAGAGGGTGAGCGCCATCTCCCACACCTGCAGCGGCTGGTACTGCGGCTGCTTCATCAGCTCGGTCACCAGCTTGCCGCGCTCGAGCTGCTTGCGGGTGGCCTCGTCCAGGTCGGAGGCGAACTGCGCGAACGCGGCGAGCTCGCGGTACTGGGCGAGCGCCAGGCGCACGCCGCCGCCGGTGTCGCGGCGCTTCATGATCTTGGTCTGCGCGGCGCCGCCCACCCGGGACACCGAGATGCCCGCGTTGATCGCCGGTCGGATGCCGGCATTGAACAGGTCGGTCTCCAGGAAGATCTGGCCGTCGGTGATCGAAATGACGTTGGTCGGCACGAATGCCGTCACGTCGCCCGCCTGCGTCTCGATCACCGGTAGCGCGGTGAGCGACCCCGTCTTGCCCTTGACCGCTCCCTTGGTGAACTTCTCGACGTACTCGGGGTTCACGCGCGCCGCGCGCTCCAGCAGGCGCGAGTGCAGGTAGAACACGTCGCCCGGGTAGGCTTCGCGCCCCGGCGGGCGGCGCAGCAGCAGCGACACCTGCCGGTAGGCCCAGGCCTGCTTGGTCAGGTCGTCGTAAATGATGAGCGCATCCTGGCCCCGATCGCGGAAGTACTCGCCCATGGTGCAGCCCGAGTAAGGCGCGATGTACTGCATGGCGGCGGACTCGGAGGCCGAGGCCGCGACCACGATGGTGTAGGCCATCGCGCCGTGCTCCTCGAGCTTGCGCACCACGTTGGCGATGGTCGAGGCCTTCTGCCCGATCGCCACGTAGACGCAGAACAAGTCCTTGCCCTTCTGATTGATGATGGTGTCCACCGCCACCGCCGTCTTGCCCGTCTGGCGGTCGCCGATGATCAGCTCGCGCTGGCCGCGGCCGATCGGCACCATCGCGTCGATCGCCTTGAGGCCGGTCTGCACCGGCTGCGACACCGACTGCCGCGCGATCACGCCGGGCGCGACCTTCTCGATGACGTCGGTCATCTTGGCGTTGATCGGGCCCTTGCCGTCGATCGGCTGGCCGAGCGAGTTCACCACGCGGCCGAGCAGCTCCGGTCCCACCGGCACCGAGAGGATCTTGCCGGTGCACTTCACCGTGTCGCCTTCGGTGATGTGCTCGTATTCGCCGAGGATCACCGAGCCGACCGAGTCGCGCTCCAGGTTCAGCGCCAGGCCGAAAGTGTTGTTCGGGAATTCCAGCATCTCGCCCTGCATCACGTCCGACAGGCCGTGGATGCGGCAGATGCCGTCGGTCACCGACACCACCGTGCCCTGAGTGCGCATCTGCGCACCCGCGTCCAGGTTCTGGATACGGCTCTTGATCAGCTCCGAGATTTCGGAAGGATTGAGTTGCATGACTGCTCCTTAAGCTTTCAATGCGGCTTCGAGCGCGCCGAGCTGCGCGCGCGCGGAGCCGTCGATGACCTTGTCGCCGAGCACCACCTTGACCCCACCGATGAGCTCGCGGTCCACGCTCATGCGGGCCCTCACCTTGCGCCCGGTTTTCTTCTCCAGCCGCGCCACCAGGTCCGCGACCTGCGCCTTGTCCATCTCGAAGGCCGAGACCACCTCGGCTTCGACCACGCCTTCGCGCTCGTTCTTGAGCGTCTCGTACTGGTCGCGGATCTGCCCAAGCACGTCCAGCCGCCCGTTCTCCGCGAGCACGCGCACGAAGTTCTCCGCGTCGCCGGACAGCTTGCCGGCGAGGATGGAGAGGAACAGTCCCGCGACCTTCGCCGCAGACAGGTTCGGGTCGCCCACGGCGATGCGCACGCGCTCGTCTGCCGCGACCGCAGCCAGATTCGCGAGCATCGCCGACCACTCGGCGAGCTTGCCGCCCTCGTCGGCGAGCTTGAACGCCGCCTCCGCGTACGGCCGTGCGATGGTGCTGGGC
>JAOUIL010000063.1 GCA_029883975.1 Betaproteobacteria bacterium | reverse complement strand
CCAGATCGCCGAAGCGATGCCCACGCAGTTCTCCTCCACCGCGCAGGACCTCACGCGCGGCAAGCCCACCGAGATCGAGCACCTGAACGGCTTCGTCATGCGTCGAGGCGCGGCGCTCGGGGTGCCCACGCCGGTGAACCGCACGCTCTACGCGCTCGTACGCCTGCTGGAGGCGAAGCCGCGCGCCTGAGCGCTCAGGCGTCGCGCAGGATGTGGATCGTGCGGGTGGCGATCAGGTCCTTCACCTGCGCCGCGTAGGCCGCCATGTGCGGTGCGGCGGCATGGGTCTTGAGCGCGTCCATGCTCTCCCACTTCTCGACCACCAGGAAGGTGTCCGGCCCCGTCTTCGTCTGGGAGGCGAGCGCGTTCTCCGCGTCCACCACCGGGCCGTACTCGATGCAGCCCTTCTCGGCGCGGCACGCAGGCACGTTGGCCTTGAAGTGCCGCAGGATCTCCTCGCGCTTGCCGGGCTTGGCGGTGATGACGGCGACGACGTGAATCATGGCGGTCGGTCCTTTCAGGTGCGTTTCCTGAGCTTCTGCAGCGAGCGCATGCGCCAGGGTATCTGGCGCTCCGGGAACAGGCGCGGGAACTCGGTGTAGCTCACCTCGCCCACGTAGATGTCGCCGCGCGAGTCGACCGCGAGGCCGTGCGGCGCGATGAACTTGCCGGCTTCCAGCCCCGGCCCGTCTTCGCCGCCCAGACGCGCGAGCGTCCTGCCCTCCCGGTCGACGATGGTGAGGCGCGGCCCGAGGTTCGGGTGGTTGCGGTTGAGGGGCAAGCCGGGGCCGAGCTCGCCGATGACAAAGCGCGTTTGCGGCCCGCGGCAGCAGTACAGGCCGCACGGCCGGTGCATGTTCACCCACTGCGTCTGGTAGCGGCCGTTGCCGTCGAACACCTGCACACGGTGGTTCTCGCGATCGGCGACGTACACCCAGCCCTCGGCGTCGGTGGCGATGTTGTGCGGGATGTTGAACTGGCCCGGGTCGGTGCCCGGCTCGCCCCAGGAGAACAGCAGCTTGCCGTCGGGCGAGTACTTGTGCACCCGGGCGTTGCCGTAGCCGTCGCTCACGTAGATCTCGCCGCTGGGCGACTGCGCGGTGTGCGTGCAGCGATGGAACGGCTCGCCGCTCATGTAGGGCGCGGGCTTGCCCGGCACGCCGAGCTCGAGCAGCACCTTGCCCTCGGTGGTGCACTTGCGCACCATGTGGCCGCCGTCATCCGTGAGCCAGAGAGTGTCCTCGGCGTCGATGTGCAGGCCGTGCGCGCGCGGGTACCGGCCCTCGCCCCAGGAACGCAGGAAATTGCCGTCGCGGTCGAACACCATCATCGGGTGCTCGCCGCGGTTGAAGACGTAGACGCGGTCCTTGTTGTCGCAGGCGACCGCGGCGACGTCCTTGAACTCCCAGCCTTCGGGGAGCCGCGCCCAGTTCTCGACCACTTCATAGCGGTGCTCGCCGCGGCCCAGGATCGTCATGTGCGTGGAGTACTCAATTGAGGACAGTCGCCAATGTTCTCACTTGGGATTGAGGTGCAAACGAGAAAAATGAGGTCTGTCCCTGTTTTCAGCTCGGAAAGTGCGCTTCGAGGTCGGCGATCCGCGCGGCGTCGAGGTAGCGCGTCTCGCGTCCCGTGAGGAGCAGATGCAGCTTCGCCGTCTCCTCCATCTCCTCGGCGTTGTACACGGCGTCCTCCAGCGACTTCCCCGCCACCACCGGGCCATGGTTGGCGAGGAGCACCGCGTGGTGCTTCTTCGCCTTGTCGCGCACGGCTTCCGCCAGCGCGCGGTCGCCGGGGCGATGGTAGGGAATGAGCGGCAGCCGCCCGATGCGCATCACATGGTACGCGGTGATCGGCGGCAGCACGTTCGACGCATCCGCGTGCTTCAGGCAGGACACCGCCACGCAGTGCGTGCAGTGCAGGTGCACGATGGCCTGCGCGCTTTCGCGCGCCTCATACATGGCGAGGTGCAGAAAGCCTTCCTTGGAGGGCTTGTCGCCCGAGACGTGGTTCCCCGCGCGGTCGAGCTTCGCGACCTTCGCCGGGTCGAGCCGCCCGAGGCAGGAGTTGGTCGGCGTGACCAGCAGCCCGTCGGGCAGGCGCACGGAAAGGTTGCCGGAGCTGCCGTGCGCGTAACCGCGCTCGTAGAGCGAGCGTCCGAACATCGCAAGGCTCTCGCGCAGCTGGTTTTCGGTCACGGCTGCGCCTCGAAGGCGCGCGTGAAGAAATCCGGCCCGCCGAAATTGCCCGACTTGAGCGCGAGCAGCATCGGCTCGCCGCCGAGCGCCGCGGTCCAGGGCACCCCCGGCGCGATCTCCGGCCCGATGGCGAGCGCGCGCACGCCGAGCGCCTCGGCGACCGCCCCGGAAGTCTCTCCGCCCGCCACCACGAAGCGGCGCACGCCCGCCGCGGCGAGGCCGCGCGCGAGGCCGCGAAACGCCTGCTCGATCGCGTCCGCCCGCCCCTTGGCCCGCGCGCTCGCCGGCGCCGACGTGTAGAACAGCACCGGGCCGGCGCCGAGCTTCGGCTTCGCCCACGCCAGCGCGGCGTCGACGTCGAGCTGCGCGGGATCCAGATGCAGCGCAGGGTAATGCGCGCTCGCGGCTTCCACCTGCGCAAGCGTCGCGTCCGAACAACTGCCCGACAGGATCGCGGCGCCGCCGCCCACCTTCGGCAGCGCGGCACCTGGGGTTCTCTTTGCCCCCTTGGCCAGCGCACGCGCGATGCCCATGGCGAGCCCCGCGCCGCCGACCGCGAGCGCCATGTCCGCACAGGCTTCGCCTGCCGCGACGAGGTGCTCGTCGCGAATCGCATCGACGATGCCGTAGCGGGCGCCTGCCTTTCGCAGTGCCTCGATGCGCGCGCGCACCGCGGCTACGCCCGTCTCCACCGCGTCGACGCCGACCAGCCCGACCGCGTGCTTCGTCTGCGCGCTCAACACGCGCACCAGGTTCGAGTCGGTCATGGGCGTGAGCGGATGGTTGCGCATCCCCGACTCCGCGAGCGGCACCTCGCCGACGAACAGGTTGCCGCGGTACACGGTGCGCGCATTGCGCGGATAGGCCGGGGTGACGGGCGCGAACGGTGCATCGAGCGCTTCCATCAGCGCATCGGCCACCGGCCCGATGTTGCCGCGCGGCGTGGAATCGAACGTCGAGCAGACCTTGAAGTAGACGCGCTGCGCGCCCGCGCGCCGCAGCCAGGCAAGCGACTCGAGCGACCAGGTGACGGCTTGCGCGGGCGTGTTGGTGCGCGATTTCAGCGCCACCACCACCGCGTCGGCGCGCGGCGCCGTCAGGTCCGGGCCCGGCACGCCGTTCACCTGCACCACGGAAAAGCCCTCGCGCGCGAGCGTCACGCCGAGGTCGGTGGCGCCGGTGAGATCGTCGGCGATGCAGGCGAGGCGCATAGCGACAATCTAGCGCATTTGTCCGAGTTCGATGCGCCGTCCCTGCCGGTGCGAGTCGTGCGCCGCCTGCATGACGCGCATGTTGGCGAGGTAGCCGGCGCCCGAGCTCTCCAGCGGCGTGCCCTCGCGCAGGTGGCGCACCACGTGCGCCTGCAGTGCGTCGCAGGCGCCGCCGCCGAAGGCGTCACCCCGGCCCCGGTCGCGCGGGTGCTCCGCTTCGACTTGCTGGTGCGGCTTCCACCACAGGCCGGCGCTGCTTCGCCTGGCGCCTAGCCCGGGTGCGCCAGCTCGGCGCGGGTGTAGGGGATGTTGACGGCCGCGTCGGCCGGGATCGGCGGGATCGAGCGTTCCCAGGCCTCGTACTTGGCCTGCAGCTCGGCGAGGCGCCGCGGCTCGCGCTTTGCGTAGTTGGCACGCTCGCGCGAATCGACGGCGAGATTGAACAGGAACTCGCCGTCCTCGCTCGCGAAGTACTTCCAGTCGCCCGAGCGCACCGCGCGCTGCGCGCGGTGCTTCATGCGCCAGTAGAGGTCGCGCGCGAAAGTCGCTCGCGGGTCCTCCAGCACCTTGAGCAGGCTCAGACCGTCGAGCGGATAGTCCGGGTGCGCCTTCGCGCCCGCCGCCTCGAGGAGAGTCGCTACCCAGTCCATGGTGATCGCGTGCTGCGCGGTGACACCGCCCGGCTTTACCATCGCGGGCCAGCGTACGATGTAGGGCACGCGGATGCCGCCCTCCAGCAGGTCCATCTTCTTGCCGACATGCGGCCAGGTGTCGGAGTAGCGCTCCCCGCCGTTGTCGCTGGTGAACACGACGATGGTGTTCTTCGGGTCGGGCAGCACGGCGAGCAGCTTGCCGATGCCTTCGTCCATGTGGTGGATCATCTTCTGGTAAGTCGCTACCGAGCCGCCGTCGGTGTGCGCGAGCTTCTCGATGCGGCGCGCCTCGGTTTCGTCGCCGCGCGTCTCCCACGGCCAGTGCGGCGCGTTGTAGTGCAGCGAGAGCAGGAACGGCACCTTCGCCCGGCGCACGAACTCCACCGCCCGGTCGGTCAGCAGGTCGGTCATGTACCCCTGGCGGTGGATCTCCCGCTCGCCCTCCCACAGGTCGTGCACGCCGGCGGTGTCGTGGTGCGTGAAATAGTCGAAGCCGCCCGAGAGCGAGCCGAAGAACTCCTGGTAGCCGCTGTTCAGCGGGTGCGCGTGCGGCGGATAGCCCAGGTGCCACTTGCCCACCAGCGCCGTGCCGTAGCCCGCGTCGCGCAAGAGCGACGCAAGCGTCGGGTGCGCCGGCGGCAGCGCCAGTACCGGGTTGCCGCGCATCTTGCCCGAGATCGGCTCGTCGGCGCCGCCACGCAGCCGGTGCTGCCAGCGGCCGGTCGCCAATGCGAAGCGCGTCGGCGAGCAGACCGAGGAGTTGGCGTAGCCCTCGGTGAAGCGCAGGCCCTCGGCCGCCATGCGGTCGAGCACCGGCGAGCAGCCGCTGCGCCCGCCATAGCAGCCGAGGTCGGCGTAGCCGAGATCGTCGGCCAGGATGAACACGAAGCTCGGGCGCATGGGGCGGGAGTGTAGCCGCCCGGGCCCGGCTAGCGTGGCCGTTTCGCCTCGTAGGCGGCGATCGCCTTCTTCAGATCGGTGTACTCCGCGCAGCCGAAGAAGCACAGGCGGTCGAGGCGCGCCAGGTGCTCCTTCGCCTTGGCCGGATTGTCCACCATGAGGTAAGCCTCGCCGATGTACTCGTGCGCGCCGCGATGCTTCGGCTCGAGCCGCAACGCCTCCTGGTAATGCGTGAACACCAGGTCCATGTCGGGCTTGGGCCCGTTGCGCAGCGCATAGGCATAGAGGTTGTGGTGCTCGGCGTTCGCCGCGCCCTTGTCCACGGCCGCGCGCAGCACCGCGGCCGCTTTCGCGTACTCCTGGCGGCCGACGGCCTCCCGGGCCGCGGCCAGCACCGGGTCCGCGGGGGCCGACGACGAGTCGTCGGCGGCCGGGACCGCCGCCGGAAGGAGCAGCAGGACTATCATCCATGGACGAATTGCCGACATGCGCTGTTCTCCTCCCGTGACCAGGGTCTCCCTCCTTGCCGCCATGCTCGCGCTAACACTGGCCGCGGGTCCGGCATTCCCCGAGCTGCCCGCGACGCGCGCCGAGGCGCTCGCCGCGCTCGAGAACCCGGTGACCGAGCGCCGCGCCGAGGCCGTGGTGTGGGTCGCCAACCACGGTCGCATGGAGGACACGCAGCTGCTGCTGCTGCGGCTGCGCGACGACAGCCTGTTCGTGCGCGACTACGCCGAGCGCGGATTGTGGCTGCTGTGGAGCCGCTCGGGCGAGACGGCGATCGACCAGCTCATGGCGCGCGGCGTGGAGGAGATGCAGGCCGGGCGCCACGACGCGGCGGTCGCGACCTTCTCCGAGGTCGTCGGCCGCCGGCCGGATTTCGCCGAGGCCTGGAACAAGCGCGCCACCGTGCAGTACCTGGCGGGCAACTACCAGCGCTCGCTCGAGGACTGCGGCGAGGTGATCCGCCGCAATCCGGTGCATTTTGGCGCGCTCTCGGGCTACGGCCAGGTCTACTTCGCGCTGCAGGATTACGAGCAGGCGATCCGCTGGTGGCGGCGCGCGCTCGAGGTGAATCCCAATATGCTCGGCGTGGAGGTCCAGCTCAGGCACGCCGAGGAACTGCTGCGCGAGAAGCGCGGGCGCAGCACCTAGGGCCTCGCCATGCCGCACGCCGCGATCGACGTCCATACCCATATCCTGCCGCCCGGCTGGGACGACTGGGCGGCGCGCTACGGCGTGAGCGGCTGGCCGTCCTGCCGCCTGCACGACGCCTGCAACGCCACCATCTACCTCGGCGAGAAGGAGTTCCGCAAGATCGACGAGCGCTCGTTCGCGCCCGCGCGGCGCATCGCCGACATGGACGCCGAGCGCATCGGCCTGCAGATGATCTCTCCCGTGCCGGTGATGTTCTGCTACTGGGGGCCGGCGCAGGCGACCGACGCTTTTGCGCGCATGCAGAACGATTTCATCGCCGGCGTGGTGCGCGAGCACCCGGGGCGCTTCGTCGGCGCCGGCACGGTGGCGCTGCAGGACGCGGCGCTCGCCGTGCGCGAGCTCGAGCGCCTGAAGTCGCTCGGCTTTCCCGCGGTGGAGATCGGTGCGCACGTCAATGGCCGCGACTTCGACGATCCGCAGCTGTTCGACTTCTTCGCCGCCGCCCAGCAGCTGGACATGGCGGTGTTCGTGCACCCGCAGGGGCCTTCCATCGGCCAGGAGCGCATGGGGCAGTACTACCTGCCCTTCATGGTCGGCTATCCGTCGGATTCGGCGCTCGCGGCCGCGCGCCTCATCCTCGGCGGCGTCCTGCAGCGCCTGCCGCGCCTGCGCATCTGCTTCGCGCACGGTGGGGGCTCGTTCCCGGCGGTGCTCGGGCGCCTGGACCACGGGCACCGCGTGCGCCCGGAGGCAAAACGATTCATCGCCGAACCGCCCGCGCACTATGCGCGCAGCCTGTATTTCGATACTCTCACGCACGACGCAAGGCTGCTCGCCTTCCTGCTGGAGAAGTTCGGTTCCGAGCGCATCATGATCGGCAGCGACTATCCCTTCGACATGGGCGTCGAGCATCCGCTCGCGCAGCTGGACGGCGTGGGCCTGACCCCGGCCGACGCCGAGAACATCACGCATCTGACCGCCCGGCGCTTCCTGCGCCTTTCCTGACAGAGAAGGAGAACAACATGAGACCGCTCGCCGCCCTGCTGCTCGCGCTCGCCGCCACGCTGGCGCAGGCGCAGTCCTACCCCACCCGGCCGATCACGTTCATCGTGCCATTCGGCGCGGGCGGCCCGGCCGACATCTACGCGCGCTTCCTCGGCCAGCGCATGCAGGCCTCGCTCGGCCAGTTCGTGGTGGAGAACCGCCCCGGCGGCGGCTCGGTGGTCGGCTCGACGGCCGTGGCGCAGGCCGCGCCCGACGGCTACACGCTGCTGGTGATGTCGAACACGCACACGGTGAACGAGACACTGATCCCGAAGAAGCCCTTCGAGCTGATGCGCGACTTCGTGCCGGTGGCGCCGATCAACTACTCCGACCTGCTGCTGGTCGTGCATCCCTCGGTGGGCGTGAACGACGTCAAGGGCCTGATCGCGCTCGCCAAGAGCCAGCCCGGCAAGCTGAACTACGCGTCCTCCGGCCCAGGCACGCCGTACCACATGGCCGGCGAGCTGTTCAAGTCGCTCGCCGGCATCGACGTCGTCCACATCCCGCACAAGGGCAGCGACGGCGCGCGCCTGTCGATCCTTTCCGGCCAGGTGCAGATGATGTTCGATGCCATCACCACGATGGCGCCGAACGCGCGCGCGGGCAAGGTGAAGGCGCTGGGGACGAGCGGCAAGGCGCGCTCGAACATCATGCCGGACGTGCCGACCGTGGCCGAGGCCGGCGTGCCGGGCTACGAGGCGACGATCTGGCTCGGCGTGGTGGCGCCGAAGGGCACGCCGCGGGAGATCGTCGAGCGCCTGAACGCCGAGATCGGCAAGGTCACCTCGAGCGCAGAGGTGAAGGAGGCGTGGGCCAAGCAGGGCGCGAGCCCGCTCGCCATGAAGCCCGACGAGTTCGAGCAGTACCTGATCGCCGACATCGCCAAGTGGCGCAAGGTGATCACCGACGCCGGCATCAAGCGCGACTAGACGTAGTCCTTGGAGGCCGCATCGGCATCGACCGGGCGGCCGACCAGGAACCCCTGCACGGCATCGCAGCCGAGGGTCGCGAGCAGCTCGCGCTGCGCTTCGCTCTCGACGCCCTCGGCGACCACCGCGAGGCCGACGGCGCGCGCCAGACCGATGATGCCGCCGAGCAGCGCGGCCGCGCCCGGCGCCTCGGGCGCGCCGGCCACCACCGAGCGGTCGATCTTCAGCCGGTCCACGGGCAGCTGGCAGAGCGCCGGCAGGCTGCACGGCCCGGTGCCGAAGTCGTCGATCGACAGCGACACGCCCACGTCGCGCAGCTTCTTCAGCGTACTCGCCGACACGTCGGGCTGGTGCATGACGCTGGCCTCGCTCACCTCCAGCGCCAGCAGCGTCGGCGGCAGCCCGCTGTCGGCGAGCACGCGCCGCACGCGCTCGATCAGCCGCGGGTCGTGGAACTCGCGCGCCGACAGATTCACGGCCACCTGCACGCCGTGCTCGGTGCCGATGAACGTGCCCCAGCGGCAGGCCTCGGCCAGCACCCACTCGCCGATGCCGAGGATCAGGCCGCTATCCTCCGCCACCTGCAGGAAGTCGCCCGGCGCCACCTGCCCGTGCTGCGGATGCTGCCAGCGCAGCAGCGCCTCGTGCGCCACCACCGCGCCGTCCTTGAGCCGCACGATCGGCTGGTATTGCACCAGCAGCTCGCCCTTGGGCACGGCGACGCGCAGGTCCGACTCGAGCGCCAGGCGGCGCGACGCCGCCTGGTTCATCTGCTCGGTGAAGAACTGGTAGCGCGCGCGCCCCGATTCCTTGGCGTGGTACATGGCCGCGTCGGCGTTCCTGAGCAGCATGTCGGCATCGCGCCCGTCGTCGGGAAACACCGCGATGCCGATCGAGGGCGTGACCGTCAGGTCGCGGTCGGCGGCGTGCACCGGCTGCGACAGCGTCTCGATGATCTTGGCGGCCACGCTCGCCACGTCGGTCGAGCGCCGCGCCTCCGGCAGCACGACCACGAACTCGTCGCCGCCCACGCGGCACACGGTGTCCACCTCGCGCAACTGCGTCACCAGCCGGCGCGCGACCTCCTTCAGCACCAGGTCGCCCACCGAGTGGCCGAGCGAGTCGTTGATCGCCTTGAAGCGGTCGAGGTCGACGAACATCACCGCCGTCTGCCGGCGGTTGCGCTGGCTCAGCGCCAGCGCCTGCGTGAGGCGGTCTTCCAGCAGCCGGCGGTTCGGCAGCCCGGTGAGCGCATCGTGGTCGGCGAGGTGCTGCGCGCGCTCCTGCGCCTCGCGCAGCTCGGAAGTGCGCTCGGCCACCACGCGCTCCAGGCCTTCGCGCGCCGCGTGCTCGGCGGACACGTCGTCGTAGATCCAGATCGAGCCCTCGAGCGGCTGCGCCGGGTCGATCGCCTTGCCCACCAGCTTGCACCACACGACGCTGCCGTCCTTGCGCCGCAGCCGCCGCTCCACGGTGTAGGCCTCGCCCTGCGCGAGCTGCGCGTAGCTCGCGCGCCCCACCTCGTCGTAGGTCTCGGGCTCGCCGTCCACCCGCGCAGTGCTCTGGCCGTTCAGCTCGCCCGGCGCGTAGCCCAGCATGCGCTCCAGCGCGCCGTTGCAGCGCTGGAACTGGCGGTTCCTGACGAAGGCGATGCCGACCGTGGCATTGTCGAGGATCAGGTTCTGCTCGGCGAGCGCGCGGCGCACCTCCTCGCTCGCGCGCTTGGTCTGCGTGATGTCCTCGAACAGCCACGCGGTGCCCTTGCCGGGATCCCCCGGCTGCAGCGCGCGGCCGGTCATGCGGCACCAGAAGCCGGTGCCGTCGCGCCGGCGCATCCACTGCTCGCGCGAGTGCGTGCCGCCGGCGGCGAGCTCGGCGTAGTGCAACTCGGCCTCGGCGTACTCCTCGTCGGTGAAGTAGAACTGGCGCGTGGTCGCGCCGGTCACCTCGCCCGGGTCGTAGCCGAACAGCTCTTCGAACCTGCGGTTGCAGCGCAGCACCTTGCGGTCGCGCGCGAACGAGATGCCGACCACGACGTTGTTCAGCAGCGCGTCCTGCTGCGCGAGCAGGCGCTCGAGCTCGTCGCTCGCGCGCCGCTGGTCGGTGATGTCCTCGGTGATCCACACCGCGCCCTTCTGCGGGTCGGCCGGATCGATGGCGCGGCCCACGGCGCGCACCATGAACGTGCTGCCGTCCTTGCGCTTGCGCGACACGACCTCCTCGACCTGCACGCCGCCGCGCATGCGCGCATGCACCTCGAGCGCCTTGCGGCTGTCCTCGTCGGCCGGAAACAGGGTCGCCGTGGGCTTGCCGATCAGCTCGCCCTGCGCGTAGCCGTGCATCTGCTCGAAGCGGGCATTGCAGCGCACGATGCGGCCGTCGCGCAGGAACACGATGCCGATCGACGCGGTCTCGAAGATCGCCGCCTGCTCGCGCACCAGGCGCGCGACCTCGTCGGCGTGGCGCTTGGACGCGGTGACGTCCTCGACGATCCACACCGTGCCGCGCCGCGGCTCGGCGCTGGTGATCGCCTTGGCGATCATGCGCGCGAGGAAGGTCGAGCCGTCCTTGCGCCGCATCTCCCACTCGAGGTCGAGCTGGCGCCCCGCCGTCAGCACCGGCACCGCGATGCGCCCCAGGGCCTCGTAGCTCTCGGGCGACGGGTAGACGACCTCGCCCGACTGTCCGATCAGCTCCTCGGCCTTCCAGCCGAACAGCTCGGCGAACTTCGGGTTGCAGAGGAAGAATTTGCGGTCGCGCGTGAAGGCGATGCCGATGGAGGCGTTGGCCAGCACGGCGTCGTACTCGAGCTGCGTGAAGCGCGTGCGGCCCGCGTAACTGGCCGGCGGCTGCTCGAGCTGCCCGCTGCCGGGGAGGACGCGGTCGTTCATCGCGCGGCGGCCAGCGCCCTGAAGTCGCGCGCGTACTCGCGCAGCCGGTCGACGGCGTGCGCGCGCTGGCGCTCGCTCAGCGTGCGCTCGACGTCGGCGAGCATGGCGGTCATGGCGTCGAGCTGGGCGCGATTGGCCGCGGCGAACGCGGGCTCGCGGCCGCGGTCCCAGTGCGCCGCCCAGTCGGCCAGCGCGCCGGCGCTCCTGCGCGCGCGCAGCATGGCGAGCAGCTCCGCCTGCAGGCGGCGGCGCTCCCGGTCGCGCGGCGCCGCGTTGTACGGCGCAGCGTCGTTGAAGCTGCGTACGCGGTCTCGTTGCGCATCGTTCAACTCGCCCAGCCAGTCCTCCAGAGTGTGCAGCAGGCGCTCGAGACGCCGCCGCCGTTGCTCCTCCGGCGTTCCGTCCAGCCACAGCCGGGCGTAGCGCCGGTTATCGTCCGCCAGGCGGCGCTCGAGGTGATCCACCTGCGCCGGCGAGAGCCGGTCGAGGAAATCGCCCAGGGCGGCGCCCGCGCGCCCGATACCCTCGCGCGCCTGCGCACGAACGGCATCGTAACCCCAAACCATGTCGTCCCGAGTGGCGCCGCGCTCGAGGCGCGCGGCCGCCTCGTCGGCGAGCCGCGCGTACGCGGGCAGCGCCTGCTTGCGGTGCCAGGCGAGCAGGGCCGCCGCGCGGCCGTCGAACTCGCGCGCCTGCTCGTCGCTCAGGTCGAGGTAGTGCGAGGCCCGCCAGCTCAGCCAGACGTCGGCGTTGTTGTAGGCGAATTCCACCGCGCTGCAGCCGGAAAGCAGCAGCGCCGCGGCGAGCAGCAGCGCGCGCCCGCTCACCAGTAGGTCTCTACCGTGATGTGGCCGGGCGCGCGCCGGCGGTGCTTGCGCATGCCGCGCGCGCCGAGCGCCGCCGTGACATCCTTCACCATCTGCGGATTGCCGCACAGCATCGCGTGCGAGCGCGCGGCCGAGAGCTCCGTGCCTGCCGCGCGCTCCAGTCGCCCATCGCCGATCGCCGCCGGGATGCGCCCGTCGAGCGCCCCCGGCGCGTGCTCGCGGCTGACGAACGCGACGCGGTGGAAGCGCTCGCCGCGCGTGCGGGCGACCTGCGCCAGCAACTCGCCGTAGACCTGCTCGTCGGCGGTGCGCGTCGCGTGCACCAGCACGACCCGGCGGAAGCGCTCCCACGGCGCCTCGGTGCGCAGGATCGAGAGGAACGGCGCGAGGCCGGTGCCGGTCGCCATCAGCCACAGGCTCTCCGCGTCCGGGACCTCCGAAAGCACCAGGAAGCCGGCGATTCCGCGCGCGACGTGCACCGTATCGCCCGCGCGCAGCGCCGCAAGCCGCGGCGTGAGCGGGCCGTCCGCCACGATGTTGTAGTAGAACTCGTGCGGCTCGCTGCCGGGCGGGTTGACGAACGAGTAGGGCCGGGCGATGCGCTCGCCGCCGACGTCGAGCGCGAGCTTGACGAACTGCCCCGCCTGGAAGGGACCGAGCGGCGCCTGCACCTGCAGGCTGAGGAGCCGGTCGGTCCAGTGCTTCTGGCCGACGACACGGCCTTCGAGCCACTTGCTCATGGCAAGCGGACGATCATAGCCGCGCGTCGGCGCGGATCAGGTCGGCGGCCCTCTCGGCGATGGCGATGACGGCGGCGTTGGTGTTGCCGGATACCACGGCCGGCATGACGGAGGCGTCCACCACGCGCAGCGCCTCGAGGCCGCGCACGCGCAGGCGCGAATCCACCACCGCGCGCTGGTCCGTGCCCATGCGGCAGGTGGAGGTCGGATGGAACACCGTCTCGCCGGACTGGCGCACGACTTCGAGCAGCTCCTCGTCGGTCACCACCTGCGGCCCCGGGAACTCCTCGCGCACGATGTAGCTGGCGAGCGGCGCGGCGGCGGCGATGCGCCGGACGATCTTCAGCCCCTCGACCATCACGCGGCGGTCGTTCTCGGTGGCGAGGTAGTTGTAGCGGATGGCGGGCGCCGCGCGCGGGTCGGCCGAGCGGATGCGCACCGAGCCGCGCGATTCCACCTGCAGCTGCGACACCGACAGCGTGAAGCCCGACCACGGATGCAGCACGCCGCCGCGCCTGGCGGTGGAGAAGTTGATGAAGTAGATCTGCGCATCGGGACGCCTGAGTTCCGGGCGCGTGCGCACGAAAGCGGCGGCGTGGCCCGCGGCGATGGTGAGCGGCCCGCGGCGCCGCAGCGCGTAGGCGAGGCCGATCTTCGCCTGGCGCCAGAGGCTGGCCATGTCGTCGTTCAGCGTGATCGGCTTGCTCGCGCGCCAGAACGTCCGGGCGTAGAAGTGGTCCTGCAAATCCTCGCCCACCCCGGGCGATTCGTGCACCTGCGGGATGCCGTGCGACTCGAGCAGCGCGCGCGCGCCGACGCCCGAGAGCTGCAGCAGCTGCGGCGAATTGAAGGCGCCGCCGCAAAGCAGCACCTCGCGCTGCGCCCGCGCGCTGCGGCGCGTCCCGCCCTGCTCGTACTCGACGGCGACCGCGCGCCTGCCCGCGAACAGGATGCGCGTGGCGAGCGCCTCGGTCTCCACGCGCAGGTTGGCGCGGCGCGCGGCCGGGCGCAGGTAGGCGACCGCCGTGCTCGAGCGCCGGCCGTTCTGCACCGTGGCCCGGTAGTAGCCCGTGCCCTCCTGGCGCTCGCCGTTGAAGTCGGCGCTCGCCGGGATGCCGATCGCGCGCGCCGCGGCGATGAACGCGTCGCCGATCTCGTGGCGCTCGAGGTCCGAGAGGCCGAGCGACCCCTCGCTCTTCCCGAAGTACGGCAGCAGCTCGCCGTACGACCAGCCGGGCACCTCCCAGCCGTCGAAGTCCTCCGCCTGGCCGCGGATGTAGACCAGGCCGTTGATGGACGAGGAGCCGCCCAGCACCTTGCCGCGCGGCGTGAAGATGCGCCGGCCGCCGAGCTGCGGCTCGGGCTCGGACTCGTAGCTCCAGTTGACGCTGCGCTTGTTGAACAGCTTGCCGTAGCCGAGCGGCACGTGGATCCAGGGATCGGTGTCGCGCGGGCCCGCCTCCAGCAGCAGCACGCGCGCGCCCGGGTCGGCGGACAGGCGGTTGGCGAGCACGCAGCCCGCGGAGCCCGCGCCGACGACGACGTAGTCGAAGTCCGTCACCCTCAGCGCGGCGGCGCGATGTGCATGCCGCCGTCCACGCACAGCACCTCGCCCGTCACCTGGCGCGCGCCTTCCAGCAGCCAGGCGACCGCGTCGGCCACGTCCGCCGGCCGCGCGTAGTCCTTGAGCGGCACGAACGAGGCGTAGCGCTCGGCGGCCGTGCGCGCGCGCTCGGCGCCGAGCATCGCGTGCTGCCAGGGCGTGTCCACGTAGCCGGGCGCCACCGCGTTGACGCGCACTTCCGGCGCGAGCGAGCGCGCGAGCGAGAACGTCATGGCGTTCAGCGCCGCCTTGGACGCGCTGTAGGCCACCGACGAGCCGGTGCCGAGCAGCGAGGCGACCGAGGACACGTTCACCACCGCACCGCGGCTGTCCTTCAGCGCGCTCGCGCAGGCGCGCGTCATCTGGAACGGCCCGACCACGTTCAGCCGGTAGATGCGCAGGAAGTCTTCCGCCTGCAGGCCGTCGAGGTCCGAGTGCTTCACGAGCTTGGTCGTGCCGGCGTTGTTCACCAGCGCGTCGATGCGGCCCCACTTGTCCAGCGCCGCCTGCGCGAGCCTGCGGCAGTCGGCATCCTCGGCGACGTCGGCCTGCACGGCGACCGCGTTGCCGCACTGCGCGGCGACTTTCTCGGCTTCGGCTGCATTCTTCGAATAGTTGACCACCACCGCCCATCCACGCTTCGCGAGTTCCACGGCGCAGGCCGCGCCGATGCCGGAGGACGAGCCGGTGACGATCGCGACCTTCATACCGTCGCCACGGCGACGGCGGGCGAGCCCACCGCGCCGGGCAGCCGCAGCGGAGGCGCGGTGAGGAGAAAGCGGTTCCTGCCGTGCTCGCGCAGCCAGCGCGCGAGTTCCGTGAGGTACCAGATCTCGCCGAGGTGGATGCCGTTCTTGAACAGGCAATGCTCGTGCAGCGGCATCAGCGCGTGCGCCATCGGCTTGAACGGGCTCGACGGAATGATCTCCACCGCGTAGTTGTCCGCGATCAGTGCGGCGCAACCGCAGTCGGTGACCCACTGCAGGAGCTTGTCGTCGCGGCCATCCAGGCCCGTGCAGGTGTTGTGGACCAGCTTCGGGTCGAGGTTCTTCTTCAGCTCGAGGATGACGTCGACGAAGCCGGTGTAAAAGCACACGAAGTCGCCCTTCTCCACCGCCACCTTGTCCTTGTCCAGCACGCGCATCAGGTCGTCGTAGCCGATGGCCTTCCTTTCGCGGCCGAAGTGCGCGTGCAGGTCCACCATCACTCCGCGCCCCTGCGCGCCCTGCTCGGCGAGGTTCTGGATGCCGAGCGCGTCGGCGCGCGCACCCTCGAAGCGCGCCCACGGCTCGGCGCCCGGCTTCTCGGCGGCGAGCTCGAAGCCGTCGCCGGGGCGAAAGCCGTTGTAGAACACCAGCTCCGCCTTGCCGTCGCCGTCGGCATCGAACTTGCCGCCGACGTGGGCGAAGGAGTCCCACTGCGTGGAGTACTGCAGCGTGAGCAGCACCAGGTCGTCGCACACCACGTCGGTGAGCAGCGGATTCTCGTCGGCGAAGGCAAAGCAGAAGTTCGCCTTCCCGGCGCGGATCGTGGGCGCGAGGCGCGGTGGGTTGCGCCGCGGGTTGAGCACGTTGCCGCCCGGATAGTCGAGCGGCAGCGACAGACAGAAGGTGCGCCCTTCCTTCACCTCGGCCACGCCCTGCAGGACTTTCTCGCGCGTCACGTAGTTCATGCGCCCGCGACGGTCGTCGGGGCCGAACTCGCCCCAGTTCGAGCCGGGCGGCTTCTGTTTCCAGCGTTGCACCATGGCGTTCCTAGAAGTAGTGGCGGCTGATGGTTTCGGCCACCATGACCGGCTTGTCGCCGCCCTCGCGCTCGAGCGTCACCGCCCAGGTGGTCTGCACGCCGCCGTCGGCGAGCTTCTCGTACTTCGCGAGCGTGAAGCGCCCGCGGATCCTCGCGCCCGCGGGCACCGGCGCGGTGAAGCGCACCTTGTTCAGGCCGTAGTTGACGCCCATCTTGCGGTCGGAGAACTCGAACGTGGACTCGATGAGCTTGGGCAGCATCGACAGCGTCAGGTAGCCGTGCGCGATGGTGGTGCCGAAGGGCGAGGACTTCGCGCGCTGCGGATCGACGTGGATCCACTGGAAGTCCTCGGTGGCCTTGGCGAAGAGGTCGATGCGCTCCTGCGGCATGTCCACCCAGGGCGAGACGGCGATTTCCTCGCCGACGCGCGACCCGAGCTCGCGGATCTTCAGGTCTGTCGTCATCGTGGCATTGTAAAAGCCTCGATCTCGCGGCAGACCAGGTCGGTTCGCTCGCGCGCGATCCAGTGGGTCGCCTCGGGCACGCGCACGATCTTCACGCCGGGCACGACCTGCTCGAGGCCCTCGAGGCAGCCGGGCAGGAGCGCGAAGTCGCGCATGCCCCAGATCACCAGCGTCGGCACGCGCACCATGAAGTCCTCCGGCTTCCACTGCAGCTTCGCCGGGCCGGGATCCTCGGGCGTCGGCGGATAGAGCATCGACGCGCGGTAGTAGTTGAGGCCGCCGGTCAGCGCGCCGGGCTGCGACCAGGCCTGCAGCAGCGAGCGGCGCCACGCCTCGTCGGCGTCGGCGAACCAGCCGAGCAGCCGCGCGTAGCCGTTCTCCGAGAGCACCCGCTCCGCCTTGGGGTTGCGGAACAGGTTCATGTAGGCGCTCGCCTCCTGCTGCGCCGGGTTGTCGCGCAGCTCGCGCCAGAAGAGGTACGGGTGCGGCGAGTTGAGCATCACGAGCCGCGACAGCCGCTGCGGCTTCGCGATGGCCACCGCCCAGGCGATCGCACCGCCCCAGTCGTGCGCGACCAGCACGAACGGGTCCTTCGTATAGTGCGCGGCGAGCGCGAGCACGTCGGCGCCCAGGTGCTTGGGACTGTAGGCCTCCAGGTCGGCGGGCTTGTCCGAGAGGTTGTAGCCGCGCATGTCCGGCGCCACCGCGCACCAGCCGCGCGCGCCGAAGTATTCGAGCATCGGCTTCCACATCTCCCAGTACTCGGGAAAGCCGTGCAGGAAGAGCATCAGCGGCCCTTCGCCCGCGCGCGCGACGTGCAGGCGGATGCCGTTGACCTTGACGTCCTCGTGGACGATGGTCACGAGAAGCGCGAGAAGTCGGGCTTGCGCTTCTCGAGGAACGCGCCCAGGGCCTCCTTCGCCTCGGGCGACTTCAGCCGCTCGCCGAACAGCGCCAGCTCCTCCTGCATGCGCTCGCGCACCGCCGGCGCCAGCGCGCGCTTCATCAGCGCCTTGGTCATCCTCACCGAGGCGGGCGGCAGCGCCGCGAGCGCGAGCGCCGCGGTGCGCGCATAGTCCAGCAGCTCGGCCTGCGGCACGATCTCCGTGACGATGCCCGCGGCCAGCGCCTTTTCCGCGGTGAATGGCTGGCCGAGCAGCAGCAGCTCGGCGGCGCGCTGATAGCCCGCGACCATCGGCAGCAGCAGGCTCGAGGCCGCCTCGGGCAAGAGGCCAAGCGGCACGAACGGCAGCTGGAAGCGCGCATTGGGCGCGGCGAAGATGAGGTCGAAGTGCAGCAGCATGGTCGTGCCCACGCCCACCGCCGGGCCGCCCACCGCGGCGACCACGGGCTTCTGCGCGGCGGCGATCGCGCGCAGGAAGCCCGAAGCGGGCGAGGCGCCGGGCGCGCGCTCGAGCTCGAGGAAGTCGCGCACGTCGTTGCCCGAGGTGAAGCAGCCGCTCGTGCCATGGATCAGCATGGCGCGCACGTTCGCGTCGGCGTCCGCGGCCGCGAAGGCGGCGGCGAGCGCGGCGTACATGTCCGGGCTGAGCGCGTTCTTCTTCTCGGGCCGCGCGAGCTCGATGCGCAGCACGCGGTCCTGGGTCTCGACGCGGACGTGGCTCATGCGGTCGGCAGCCGGTAGTCCTTGAACTTCTCCCTGAGCGTCAGCTTGGAGAGCTTGCCGGTCGCGGTGTGCGGCAGCTCCTCCACGAACACCACGTCGTCGGGCATCCACCACTTTGCGATCTTGCCCTCGTAGAACTTGAGCAGCTCCTCCCTGCTGAGCGCCTGCCCCGCCTTCTTCACCGCCACCACGATCGGGCGCTCGTCCCACTTCGGGTGGCGGATGCCGATCACCGCCGCCTCCTGCACCGCCGGGTGCGCGACCGCGATGTTCTCCAGGTCGATCGAGCTGATCCATTCGCCGCCCGACTTGATCACGTCCTTGGAGCGGTCGGTGATCTGCATATAGCCGTCGGGATCGATGGTAGCGACGTCGCCGGTCGGGAACCAGCCGTCCTTCAGCGGGTTGCCGCCCTCGCCCTTCATGTAGCCCGAGGCGATCCAGGGGCCCTTCACCAGCAGGTTACCGAAGCGCTTGCCGTCCCAGGGCAAGTCCTTGCCCTCCTCGTCCACGATCTTCATCTCCACGCCGAAGATGCCGCGGCCCTGCTTGGCCTGCACGGCGCGCTGCTCCTCCTTGGAGAGCGTCGCCTGCTTGGCCTTGAGCGAGCCGACCGTGCCGAGCGGGCTCATCTCGGTCATGCCCCAGGCGTGGAACACCGTGACGCCGTAGTCCTCCTGGAAGGCGCGGATCATCGCCGGCGGGCAGGCCGAGCCGCCGATCACCGTGCGGTCGAGCGTGGAGAACTTCGACTTCGTGGCGGCCAGGTGCTGCAGCAGCATCAGCCACACCGTCGGCACGCCCGCCGAGAGCGTCACCTTCTCCTGCTCGATCAGCTCGTAGACGCTCTTGCCGTCGAGGTGCGGGCCCGGGAACACCATCTTCGCGCCCACCATGGTGCAGGCATAGGGCAGGCTCCAGGCGTTGGCGTGAAACATCGGCACCACCGGCAGCACCGCGTCGCGCGCCGAGAGGTCGAGCGCGTCGGGCAGCGCCGCGCCGTAGGCGTGCAGGATGGTGGAGCGGTGGCTGTAGAGCACGCCCTTCGGGTTGCCCGTGGTGCCCGAGGTGTAGCAGAGCGCCGCCGCGGTGCGCTCGTCGAACGAGGGCCAGTCGAAGCGCTCGTCCTGCTTCGCCATCAGCTCCTCGTAGCACTGCAGGTTCGGGATCGAGCCGCCCGGAGCACTGCGGGCCGGCATGTGCGCGCGGTCGGTCATCAGCACGTAGTGCCGGATGGTCTTCAGCTGCGGCGCGAGCTTCTCCACCAGCGGCACGAAGGTGAGGTCGAAAAAGAGCGCCGTGTTCTCCGCGTGGTTGGAGATGTAGGCGATCTGCTCCGGAAAGAGCCGCGGGTTGATGGTGTTGATCACCGCGCCGATGCCGGAGATGGCGTAGTAGAGCTCGTAGTGCCGGTAGCCGTTCCAGGCGAGCGTGCCGACGCGGTCCGACGCCTTCACGCCGAGCGCCTGCAGGGCCTTGGCCAGGCGGCGCGCGCGCGCGTGCGCCTCGCGGTAGGCATAGCGGTGGATCTCCCCTTCCACGGTCTTGGACACGATCTCGGTGTCGCCGTGGTTGCGGTCCGCGAAGCGGATCAGATCGGTGATCAGCAGCGGCGTGTCCATCATCAGCCCGTGCATGGGGACCTCCTCCTCGGGGCGAAAACTTACTGTGCCGCAATCTCCGCGGTCAAGCACTACCCGGGCGCGCGAGCCCGGGAGTAGAATTCCCGCGACCCCCTTTTCCGGAGATCGCGCGACCCATGAGCGACGTGGCAGCCTATTCCGTGCGCGACGGCATCGCCGTCATTAGCCTCAATAATCCCCCCGTCAACGGCCTCGGCAACGCGCTGCGCGCGGGCATCGCCGCCGGCCTGGAAAAGGCGGACGGCGATCCCGACGTCAAGGCGGTGGTGCTCATCGGCTCGAGCAAGGTGTTCTCCGGCGGCGCCGACATCCGCGAGTTCAACACGCCGATGAAGAAGCCCAACCTGCCCGAGGTGAACGACCTGCAGGACTCGATGCAGAAGCCCCTGGTCGCCGCGATCGGCGGCTTCGCGCTGGGCGGCGGCCTGGAGCTCGCGCTCGCCTGCCACTACCGCATCGCCACCGACAAGACGGTGCTCGGCCTGCCCGAGGTGAAGCTCGGCATCCTGCCCGGCTCGGGCGGCACGCAGCGCCTGCCGCGCATCATCCCCGTGCACGAGGCCGCGCGCATGATGATCCTCGGCGACGCGATCCCCGCGGCGCGCGCGAAGGAGCTCGGCCTGGTGGACGAGATCGCCACCGGCGACCTGCTGGAGAGCGCGCTCGCCTACGCGAAGCTGCTGGTCGACTCCGGCAAGGGGCCGCGCCGC
>JAOUIL010000132.1 GCA_029883975.1 Betaproteobacteria bacterium | reverse complement strand
ACATCAGCCGGTTGGCGCGCGAACAGGGCGTCAAGGTCCTGCTCTCGGGGGTGGGCGGAGATGATTTGTTCGCCGGATATCGCAGGCATGCCGCGCTGACCTACGAGCCCTACTGGCGCTGGCTGCCGAGGTCGCTGCGCGTCCGACTCGAGCTCCTGAGTCTGCGGCTCGACCAGCGACCTGCCTACACCCGCCGTCTCACACGGTCCTTGAGCGGCGCGGGCCTCGATGGCGACGCCCGTCTGGTCGCGTACTTTGCCTGGGCGCGGGAGGAAGATTTGCTCGGGCTTTACACTCCGGAAGCCCGTGCGGGTTTGGGGCAAACGACCGCAGGAGAGCCCATGCTGGACTTCCTGAGGCCGTTGGCCCTGTCCGTGGGTCCACTGGATCGCATGCTCGCTCTGGAGCAGCGGTTCTTTCTCGGAGACCACAACCTCCCCTATACGGACAAGATGTCGATGGCCGCGGGTGTCGAAGTGCGCGTGCCTTTCCTCGACCTCGACCTGGTAGAGCACGTCGCGAGGATTCCGCACGACCTGAAGCAGCGCGGCCGGACGGGGAAGTGGGTGCTGAAGAAGGCGATGGAGCCCTACCTTCCTCGGGACATCATCTATCGCGCTAAAGCGGGGTTCGGCGCTCCCCTGCGTCGCTGGATGCGGCATGACCTGCGTCCGCTGCTCGGCGACCTCCTGTCTCCAGTCCGCCTCAAACGGCGTGGATTGTTCGACGACGCTGCAGTACAGCGCCTGCTCGCGCGCAACGACAGCGGCGAGACGGATGCCGCGTATACGCTCCTGTCGCTGATGAATATCGAACTCTGGTGCAGTGCGTTTCTGGACGACCCGACCCGATGCCGCCCCTGACGTCCGAAAAGCAGCAGGTGCACGATTTCTGGGACGCGGCGTCCTGTGGAGAAGTCCTTTACCTGCACGGATCGGCACGCGCGGACTACGAGCTGCATGCCCGCAAGCGCTACGAGCTGGAGCCCTACATCCTCGAGTTCGCCGACTTCGAGTCTGCGAAGGGGAAGCGGATGCTCGAAATCGGTGTCGGGCTCGGGGCGGATCACCAGCGCTTCGCGGAGGCCGGCGCGGACCTGAGCGGCATCGATCTCACCGAGCGCGCCGTGGACCATGCCCGGCGGCGCCTGGCGGCTTTCGGCTTGTCGTCCCGGCTTGCCGTCGGCGATGCCGAGCGGCTCGGATTTCCCGACGAGAGCTTCGATCTCGTCTATTCCTGGGGAGTGTTGCACCACACCCCGGATACGCCGAAGGCGGTGGCCGAAGTGTGGCGGGTCCTGAAGCGCGGCGGGACGGCGAAGGTGATGATCTACCACGCCTGGAGCCTGGTCGGCCTGATGCTGTGGGTGCGCTATGCCCTACTCCGCTTCCGGCCATGGGTTTCATTGCGGGCGGTTTACGCCCGTTACCTGGAGAGTCCGGGAACGAAGGCGTACTCCACTCGTGAGGCGCGCCAGCTGTTCGCAGGATTCGACGACGTGCGCATCCGTACCGTTCTCACCCACGGCGACCTGCTGGAGTCGATGGCCGGTCAGCGCCATCAGGGCCCGCTGCTTTCGGTCGCGCGCAAAATCTGGCCGCGTGCTCTAATCAGAAAGTTCTTTCCGCGTCTCGGACTCTTCATGCTGATCGAGGCGCGGAAATAGCAACCCGTATGCCGCTCGCACCGGACACGCGATGAAGCAGATCCTGCAAAGCCTGAGGACCGGCGCCACCGAAGTCGCCGACGTGCCCTGCCCCGCCCCCGGGCGCGGCCACGTCCTCGTGCGCTCCACGCGCACCCTGCTGTCCGCGGGTACCGAGCGCATGCTGGTCGAGTTCGGCGAAGCGGGCTGGATCGGCAAGGCGCGCCGGCAGCCGGAACGGGTACGCCAGGTGCTCGACAAGATCGGGACCGACGGCCTCGCGCCCACCGTGGAGGCGGTGCTCGACAAGCTCGATCGGCCCCTGCCGCTCGGCTACTGCAACGCGGGCATCGTTGTCGGCGTCGGCGAGGATGTCGAGGGCTTCTCGCCGGGGCAGCGCGTTGCCTGCAACGGCGGGCATGCGGAGATCGTCAGCGTTCCGAAGAGTCTGTGTGCCACAGTGCCCGAGCGGGTATCCGACGACGAGGCCGCGTTCACGCCAGTCGCGGCCATCGGCCTGCAAGGCATCCGGCTCGCGCAACCGACCCTGGGCGAGTCAGTCGTGGTGATGGGGGTCGGACTGATCGGATTGCTGTCGGTGCAGCTCCTGCGCGCCCACGGCTGCCGCGTGCTCGGGATCGACTTCGACGCGGACCGGCTGGCGCTCGCGCGCCGCTTCGGCGCCGAGGTCGTCGCGCTGACCGACGGCGCCGACCCGGTGGCGGCCGCGCGCTTTTTCTCGCGCGAGCGCGGCGTGGACGCGGTACTCGTCACGGCGTCGACCAGGGACAGCGCGCCGGTGCGCCAGGCAGCGCAGATGTGCCGCAAGCGCGGGCGCATCGTGCTCGTTGGCGTCGCCGGGCTCGAACTTTCGCGCGCGGACTTCTACGAGAAGGAGCTCAGCTTCCAGGTTTCCTGCTCCTACGGTCCGGGGCGCTACGACCCGGCTTACGAGGAGCTCGGTCGCGACTATCCGATCGGCTTTGTGCGCTGGACCGAGCAACGCAATTTCGAGGCGGTGCTGGACATGATGGCGGATGGCCGGCTGGACGTGAAGCCGCTGATTTCCCATCGCTTCGCCATCGGCGAGGCCGAGAAGGCCTACGCCCTTCTCGCGAGCGCCGAGCCGTCGCTCGGCATCCTGCTCGACTACCCGGGCCGAGAGGAGAAATCGGACGGGGACCTGCTCCGCGCCACGTTGACCCTGTCCGAGCCGCGTGCCGCCGCGGGCAAGCCGGTCGTCGCCTTCATCGGCGCGGGCAACTATGCCACCGCCACGCTCATGCCCGCCTTCAAGCGCGCCGGAGCAAGCCTCGGCGCGGTCGCTTCGCGCGGCGGCGTGAGCAGCCTGCATGCGGCGCGCAAGTTCGGCTTCGCGCGCGCGACTACCGACACGGACAGCGTACTCGCTGATGCGCAGATCAACGCGGTGGTGATCGCGACTCGGCACGATAGCCACGCCCGCCTGGCATGCCGAGCGCTCGCGGCCGGCAAGCACGTGTTCGTCGAGAAACCGCTCGCGCTGTCAGCCCGCGAGCTGGTCGAGATCGCAGCGGCGTACGAGAACGCTGCCGTGAACGGAACCCGGCCGCTGTTCATGGTTGGATTCAACCGCCGGTTTGCGCCGCACGCGCGCAAGATCAAGTCGTTGATCGCAGACGTGTCGTCACCCAAGAGCTTCGTCTTGACGGTCAACGTCGGAGCCTTGCCGGCCGGGCACTGGAGCCAGGACCCGGCGCTCGGCGGGGGACGCATCGTCGGCGAAGCCTGCCACTTCATCGACCTGTTGCGCTTCCTGGCGGACGCGCCGATCGCTCGCCACAGCAGCACTCGCCTGCCGGGGCAGACGCGCGATACGGCCACCATCCAGCTGGCCTTCGCCGACGGTTCGATGGGGACCCTGCATTACTTCGCCAACGGCAGCAAATCGTTCCCCAAGGAGCGGCTCGAGATCTTCGTCGAGGGGCGTGTGCTTCAGCTCGACAACTTCCGAAGGCTTGCTGGGTACGGCTGGCCCGGTTTCAGCCGCATGAACCTCTGGCGGCAGGACAAAGGCCACAAGGCGTGCGCGGCGGCATTCGTTGCGGCAGTCGAGGAAGGGGCGCCCGCGCCGATCCCGTTCGGCGAGCTCGTTGAGGTGAGCCGGATCGCGATCGAGATCGACGAGGCACTGCGCTAGGTCCTCGCATGGGGACCGGTCCGCCTCTGCCGGCGCCCACAACAGATTCTCGTATGACGCTCTACTTCCACACGCTCCGGCATCTCCGGCCCGTCCAGGTGGCCAACCGCGTCTGGCGCCACCTCTATCGCCCGTCGCCGTCGATGCGTCCTCCCCCGCCGCGGCGGCCACTGACCGGGCCGTGGACGGCTCCCGCAAGTCGCGCAGCCTCGATGCCTGCGCCCATGACGTTCCGGTTTCTGAACGAAACGCGGCCGATCGCCCGTGGCCAATGGAACGCTTCCTTCCCTTCGGACCTCTGGCGATACAACCTGCACTACTTCGACGATCTCAACGCGCAGGGCGCCCAGGCCAGACGCGATTGGCATGCCGAAGCGATCGAGGACTGGATCTCCGGCAATCCGCCGGCAGCCGGCGCGGGCTGGGATGCCTATCCCACGTCGCTTCGCATCGTGAACTGGACCAAGTGGGCGCTCGGCGGTGCCCTGCTCAGCGAGCCCGCCCTGCGCAGCCTCGCGATCCAGGCGCGGGCGCTGCGGCAGCGCCTGGAGTTTCACCTCCTGGGCAATCATCTCCTTGCCAACGCCAAGGCCCTGGTGTTCGCCGGCCTGTTCTTCGAGGGCGAGGAGGCTGATCAATGGCTGCACAAGGGGATGTCTACCCTGGCCGATCAGCTTCCCGAGCAGATCCTCGCGGACGGCGGTCATTTCGAGCGCAGCACCCTGTATCACGCGCTCGCGCTCGAGGACGTCCTCGACCTCATCAATGTCGGAACGGCATTTCGGACGTCGCTGCCCCGGCGCTGGCTCGCGCTTGCGGACTCGTGGCCGGACATCGCGCGGCGCATGCGCGCCTGGCTTTCGTCGATGCTTCACCCGGACGGAGAGATCTCGTTCTTCAACGACGCGGCGACCGGCGTCGCGCCCTCGCCCGCCGAGATGGAGCGCTACGCCGGCGCGCTGATCGGGCCGCCCGCACCGCAGGTCGCAGATGACGGCGCATTGCGCCTCACGCACCTCGCGGACAGCGGCTACCTGAGGCTGGACGCGCCCGACGTGACGCTGCTGCTCGACGCCGGCGCGCTCGGCCCCGACTACCTCCTCGGCCACGCC
>JAOUIL010000131.1 GCA_029883975.1 Betaproteobacteria bacterium | reverse complement strand
GAGGCCGAGCGCGCCGCGAGCACGAGGTCGCAGGCGAGCGCAAGGTTCGCGCCGGCGCCCGCGGCGACGCCGTTCACGGCGGCGACCACGGGCTTGGGCAGCGCGCGCAGCCGCCGGATGAAGGGGTTGTAGTTCGCCTCGAGCCCGCCGCCCAGGTCCAGGTTCGGGTCGTTCATGTCGCGTTCCGACAGGTCCTGCCCGGCGCAGAAGCCGCGCCCCGCGCCGGTGAGCAGCAACGCGCGGATCGAGGCGTCCTCTTCCGCCTGCGTGATCGCCTCGCGCAGCAGACCGTGCATCTCGGCGACGAAGGCGTTCAGCTTGTCGGGGCGGTTCAGCGTGATGGTGAGCACGCCGCCGCCGGTCGAAACGAGCACCGCGGGCATGGCGAAAGCTTACACCAGCGGCGCTAGAATCCGGACCATGCCCCAGGTGTACGAGATCGACGGGCTGGTGCCCGTCGTGCACCCGTCCGCGTTCGTGCACGAGAGCGCCGTGCTGATCGGCGACGTGCTCGTCGGCGCGCGCGCCTACGTCGGGCCGGCCGCGTGCCTGCGCGGCGACTTCGGCCGCATCGTCGTAGAGGAAGGCGCGAACATCCAGGACACCTGCATGCTGCACGGCTTTCCCGGCAAGGACACGGTGGTCGGGCCGGAAGCGACCATCGGCCACGGCGCGGTGCTGCACGGCTGCGTCGTGCGGCGCGGCGCGCTCATCGGCATGAACGCCGTGGTGAACGACAACGCCGAGGTGGGCGAGGACGCGATGGTCGCGGCGCTCGCCTTCGTCAGGGCCGAGAGCCGCATCCCGCCGCGCGCGCTCGCCGCCGGCATCCCGGCGCGCGTGCTGCGCGAGCTCACCGCCGAGGAGCTCGGCTGGAAGAAGGACAACATGCTGCTCTACCAGCAGCTCGCCGAGCGCAGCCGCGGCAGCATGCGGCGCGTGGAGGCGCGCACTACGCCCGAGCCCGGGCGCCGGCGCATCGACATTCCCGGATCCATTCCCCTCTCAGAACTGAAGGCACGCAAAAAATGACCTACGAATTCGTCGTCGCGGAAAAGAAGGGCCGCGTGGGCGTCGTCACGCTCAACCGTCCCAAGCAGTTGAACGCGCTGAACGCCAAGCTCATGCAGGAGCTCGCCGGCGCGCTGTACGCCTTCGACGCCGACGACGGCGTGGGCTGCATCGTCGTCACCGGCAACGAGAAGGCCTTCGCCGCGGGCGCCGATATCGACGCCATGAAGGGCTTTTCCTACATGGACGCCTACCGGTCGAACTACATCACGCGCGACTGGGAGCACATGAGGAACATCAGGAAGCCCGTGCTCGCCGCGGTCGCCGGCTACGCGCTGGGCGGCGGCTGCGAGCTCGCCATGATGTGCGACCTCGCGATCGCCGCCGACACGGCGAAGTTCGGCCAGCCCGAGATCAACCTCGGCATCATGCCCGGCGCCGGCGGCACCCAGCGCCTGCCGCGCTTCACCTCCAAGGCGATGGCCATGGACATGATCCTCACCGCGCGCACCATCGACGCCGAGGAGGCGCTGCGCGCCGGGCTCGTGTCGCGCGTCGTGCCGGCGGAGAAGCTCATGGAGGAGGCGATGGCGATGGCCGGGAAGATCGCCGGCTATTCGCTGCCGGTGGCCATGATGGCCAAGGAGTCCGTCAACCGCGCCTTCGAGGGCTCGCTGAGCGAGGGCGTGCTGTTCGAGCGGCGGCTGTTCCACTCCATGTTCGCGCTCGAGGACCAGAAGGAAGGCATGGCGGCGTTCGTAGAGAAGCGCAAGCCGACGTTCAAAAACAAATAGGGACAGACCTCATTTTTCTCAATTGCACCTGATTCGCAAATGAGAAAAATGGGGACTGTCCCCAATATTCTCATTGCGGCCCACATCTTCTCGATGCTGGGCTTTTCCACCTACCCGGCGCTGCTGCCGCAGCTGCAGGCGGAGTGGGGGTTGTCCAACTCCCAGGCCGGGATCGTAGGGAGCTTCTTCTTCGCCGGCTATATCGGCACGGTGTCGTTCTGGACGGCGCTCACCGACCGCGTGGACGGACGCTGGGTGTACGCGGCGGCGAGCGCGCTGACGCTCGCCGGCTGCGCCGGCTTCGGCTTCGCCGCTCAGGGGTTCGTGAGCGCGAGCGCGCTGCAGCTCGTCCTTGGCGCCGGCGTCGCCGGCACGTACATGCCGGGACTGCGGCTGCTCACCGACGTGGCGCACGGGCCCGCGCAAAGCCGCTACATCGCCTTCTACACGTCGTTCTTCGGCGTCGGCGCGGCGCTCTCCTTCGCGCTCGCCGGCTGGATCGCGCCGCTCGGCGGATGGCGCATGGCATTCGTGCTGTGCGCGTTGGGCTCGCTCGTCGCGGGGCTCATGGTGTTCCTCAGCCTCGCGCCGAAGAGGCCCTCGGGGGCGACGCACTCGATCCTCTTTCCGCTGGCCGCGTGGCGCCGCGTGCTCGCCAATCGCGCGTCGCTCGGCTACATGCTCGGCTACGGCGTGCACTGCCTGGAGCTGTTCGGCTCGCGCGGCTGGATGGTCGCCTTCCTCGCCTTCGCCGCGGGGCTCGGCTCGGCGGGTGGCTCGCCCTGGGGCGCGGCGACTATCGCCGCGGTGGTCAACCTCGCCGCGGTGCCGGCCTCCATCCTCGGCAACGAGGTGGCGCTGCGCGTCGGGAGGCGGCGCTGGGTGCTGATGGTGATGTCCTCGTCGTCGCTCGCCGGCATCGCGCTCGCGTTCGCCGCGCCGCTGCACTGGGCGATCGTCATCGCGCTCCTCATCGCCTACTCGATGCTGGTGATGGCCGAGTCGGCGACGATGACGGCGGGCTACGTGGCCGCGGCGCCGGCCGAATTGCGCGGTGCAGCGATGGGCCTGTACTCGCTCGTCGGCTTCGGCGGCGGCATGCTCGGGCCCGCCCTGTTCGGCGCGGCGCTGGACCTCGCGGGCGGGCAATCGAGCGTCTTCGCATGGGCATGCGGCTATGCGGCAATCGGCGCGGGGTGCCTGGCGGCGCCGGTTGCCGCCAGGCTATTCGGCAGCCGTCGCTAGTATGATCGGCCCCAAGGAGGAGTGACCATGGAACGCTTCTGGTTGAAGAGCTATCCCGCCGGCATGCCGGCCGACGTGACCTGGGACGAGTTCAAGTCGGTGGGAGACCTTTTCGAGAAGAGCGCCGCGAAGTTCGCCGCGCGCCCGGCGTACCACTGCATGGGCAAGACGCTCAGCTTCGCCGAGATCGAGAAGATGAGCCGCGACTTCGCCGCCTGGCTGCAGGCGAAGGGCCTCGCCAAGGGCGCGCGCGTCGCCATCATGATGCCCAACTGCCTGCAGTACCCGATCGCGCTGTTCGGCACGCTGCGCGCGGGCTACACGGTGGTGAACGTCAACCCGCTGTACACGGCGCGCGAGCTCGAGCACCAGCTGAAGGACTCCGGGGCGGAGGCGATCGTCATCCTGGAGAACTTCGCCCACACGCTGGAGGAGGTGCTGCCGAGGACGCCGGTCAAGCACATCGCCGTGGCCTCGCTCGGCGACCTGCTCGGGCCCAAGGGCCTGATCGTCAACTTCGTCGTGAGGAACGTGAAGAAGATGGTGCCGGCCTTCGAGCTGCCGGGCGCCGAGCGCTTCAACGCGGTATTGAAGGCGGGCGCGGGCCTGCCGATGAAGCCCTTCGAGACCGGCCACGACGATCTCGCCTTCCTGCAGTACACCGGCGGCACCACCGGCGTATCCAAGGGCGCGATGCTCACGCACTCGAACATCCTCGCCAACATCGCGCAGTCGGAGGGCAACCTCAGCCACGCGCTGGGCGGCGAGACGGCGGTGATCATCACGGCGCTGCCGCTTTATCACATCTTCTCGCTCACCGTGAACTGCCTGATGATGGCGAAGATGGGCGGGCTGAACATCCTCATCACCAACCCGCGCGACATCCCGGCGTTCGTGAAGGAGCTCGGCAAGCACAACTACAACATGATCACGGCGGTGAATACGCTGTTCAACGCTTTCCTCAACAACCCGGAGTTCCACAAGCTCGACTTCTCGCGCGTCAAGCTGTGCGTGGGCGGCGGCATGGCGGTGCAGAAGGCGGTCGCCGACCGCTGGAAGCAGGTGACCGGCAAGGTGATCCTCGAGGGCTACGGGCTCACCGAGACGAGCCCCGTGGCCACCATGAACCCGCCGAGCCTCCCCGAGTTCCGCGGCTCGATCGGCCTGCCCGCGCCCTCGACCTACATCGATCTGCGTGACGACGACAACAAGTCCGTGCCGCTCGGCCAGCCGGGCGAGATCTGCATCAAGGGCCCGCAGGTGATGAAGGGCTACTGGCAGCGGCCCGACGAGACCGCCAAGGTGATCGACGCGGGGGGCTTCCTGCACACGGGCGACGTCGGCGTGATGGACGAAGAGGGCTACATCCGCATCGTCGATCGCAAGAAGGACATGATCCTCGTCTCCGGTTTCAACGTGTACCCGAACGAAATCGAGCAGGTGGTCGCCATGCACCCGGGCGTGCTGGAAGTCGCGGCCATTGGCGTGCCCGACGAGCACTCGGGCGAGGTGCCCAAGCTCTTCATCGTCAAGAAGGACCCGGCGCTCACCGCCGAGGCGGTGATGGAGTTCTGCAAGGAGCAGCTGACCGGCTACAAGCGCCCGAAGCACGTAGAGTTCCGCACCGAGCTGCCGAAGACCAACGTCGGTAAGATCCTGCGGCGCGCGCTGCGCGACGAGAAGAAGTAGCTAATTGGGGACAGACCTCATTTTTCTCATTTGCGAACGGATCGCAAATGAGAAAAATGAGGTCTGTCCCCATTTACATGCATAGCGACCTCGCCAAAGGTCTGGTCTGGCTCGGCGTCGCCATCGCCTCCTGGGGCGCCATGTTCTCGGTGGCCAAGCGCACGCTGCCGGTGCTCGACGCCTTCTTCCTCGGCTCGGTGCGCTACGTCTTCGGCGCGCTAATCTTCATCGCCATCCTCTGGGCGGTCGAGGGGCGGCAGGCGCTGCGCTACGGCGGGCGCGCT
>JAOUIL010000130.1 GCA_029883975.1 Betaproteobacteria bacterium | reverse complement strand
GGCGGCGCGGTGCTCGCCTTCCTGCTGTTCTACGTCGTGCCGCGCTTCGCGGGCGTCTATGAGGACCTGCACGCGGAACTGCCGCTCTTCTCCAGCCTGCTCCTCGCGGCAGGCCGCTTCGTCAAGGCGAACGGGTTCCTGGTCGTGCTCACGCTCGGTTGCGTGCTGGCGCTTGGCGCCTATGTCCTCGCGCAGGAGCGAACGCGCGCCGCGCTGGCCGCGCGCCTGTGGCGCATGCCGGGGCTCGGCGAGCGCATGCAGGTCTACCAGCTTGCGCGCTTCTACCGCTCGGCGGGCATGCTCCTGCGCGCGGGCATTCCGGTACTGAAGGCCTTCGACATGGTGAAAGGGCTGCTCGCGGCGCACCTGCGCGAGCGGCTGGCAGGCGCACGGCGGCTGCTCGAAGAAGGAAAGAACATCTCGTCCGCCCTGACCACGGCGGGGCTCGCGACGCCGGTGGCGACGCGCATGATGGCGGTGGGCGAGCGCGGCGGCCAGATGGGCGACATGATGGATCGCATCGCCCGCTTCTACGACGACGAGACGGCGCGCGCGGTGGACGCGTTCACGCGCGTCTTCGAGCCGCTGCTCATGGCGGTCATCGGCCTCGCGGTCGGTCTGGTCGTGGTCCTCATGTACATGCCCGTGTTCGAGCTGGCGGGGAGCATCCGCTGATGCTGTCCGCCATTTCGCTGGAGGAGCTGCGCGCCTGCACGCCGCGCTTCGACCTCGTTCCGTACGCGGAAGCCAAGCGCCGCGGCTGCGCCGTGCTCGCCGACGGCGACGGCAGGCTGCTCGCCGCGCTTGCCGACCCGTTCGACGCGCGTACCCAGGACTGGCTGGAGCACGTGGTGCGCGAGCCCGTCCAGTACCGTGTCCCCGACGCAGAGGACCTCGCGGCGTTCTTCGCGCAGCGCGAAGAGGCCGTGCGCGCGATGGACGACATCGTGCCGGGCGCGGCGGACGGCCCGCTGGCTGCCTCCGACGCGCAGGAAGTGTCGCTCGAAGCGATCGGGCAGGCCGAAAACCCCGTCGTGCGCCTGGTCGGCTCGACGCTGTACGACGCGCTCAAGTCCGGGGCGAGCGACGTGCACCTCGAGTCCACCGGAGCCGGCCTGGCGATCAAGTACCGGGTGGACGGCGTGCTCGTGCCGGTCAAATCGGTTCCAGGCGCCGAAGTCGCGGAGCAGGCGATCTCGCGCGTCAAGGTGCTCGCCGAGCTGGACATCGCCGAGCGGCGCCTGCCCCAGGACGGCCGCCTCAAGGTGCGCAGCAAGGGTCGCGAGATCGACCTGCGCGTCTCGGTGATGCCGAGCGTGCACGGCGAGGACGCGGTGCTGCGCATCCTCGACAAGCGGGCGCTGGCCGACCAGATGCGCGAGCTGACGCTCGCCCAGCTCGGCTTCGACGAGCCGACGGTGCGCACGCTACGCCGGCTCGCCGCGGAGCCCTACGGCATGCTGCTCGTGACCGGGCCGACCGGCAGCGGCAAGACGACGACGCTCTACGCGGCGATCTCGGAGGCGAACCGCGGCACCGACAAGATGGTGACCATCGAGGACCCGGTGGAGTACCAGCTCCCCGGCGTGCTGCAGATCCCGGTGAACGACCGGAAGGGCCTCACCTTCGCGCGCGGGCTGCGCTCGATCCTGCGCCATGACCCGGACCGCATCATGGTAGGCGAGATCCGCGACTCCGAGACCGCGGAGATCGCGGTGCAGGCGGCGCTGACCGGGCACCTGGTGTACACCACGGTGCACGCCAACAGCGTCTTCGACGTGATCGGCAGGTTCCTGCACATGGGCGTGGACACGTTCAACTTCGTGTCGGCCCTGAACGCGATCATGGCGCAGCGGCTGGTGCGCACCATCTGCAACGACTGCGCGGCCGAGGAGAACGGCGTGCGCCGCGGGCTGGGGTGCGGACGCTGCCGCGGCACCGGCTATCGCGGACGCAAGGCCATCGCCGAGCTGCTCGTCATGAACGACGACTTCCGCGAGATGATCGTCGCGCGCTCTCCGGCGCGGCGCCTGAAGGAGGCTGCACGCGCCGCCGGGACGCGCACGCTGCGCGAGGCGGCTCTGGAGCTGGTGAAGGCGGGAGAGACCACGCTGGAGGAGATCAACCGTGTCACTTTCGTGGCGGAATGAGCTCACCCTGACGCTCGGCGCCGGCGGAGTGGCGTCGCTGCCCCCCATCCCGCGCGGCGCGCGTGTCACCGCGATCCTCTCCAGCCATCATGCGCGCTATGCGCTCCTGCCCTGGAGCGAGGCCCTCTCGGGCGAGAAGGAGTGGCAGGCGCTCGCGCGGTACCGGTTCGCGGAGACCTACGGCCCGCAGGCCGGGGACTGGGAGATCCGCGTGTCGCCCTCGCCCAGGGGCGCCGCGCGCATGGCCTGCGGCATCGAACGCGGTGTGCTTGCCGCGCTGCGCGACTTGGTGAGCGGCGCGGGCGCGAGCCTCGTCTCGGTGCAACCGGGACTGATGCACGCCTTCAACGCACGGCGCAGGGAGTTTCGCCGTGCGCCGGGATGGTTGGTTGCCGCGGAGGAAGGGCGGCTTGCGCTCGCGCTCATCGTGCGCGGGCTGTGGGAGCTCGTCCGGGTGCGCAACGTCGGACCAGCGTGGCGCAGCGAGCTCGAAGCCATCCTGCGCCGCGAGGAGGACCTCGCCCGGCGCGAGACGCCCGTCGAAAGGATCCTGCTCGCATGAGGCCGCTCGAGCTCGATTTCCAGCGCCCACGGCGCCCGTCGCGCGCGGTACAGGCGCTGCTCCTTGTCATCGCCATTGCGTTTGCCGCGGATGTCGCCTGGAACTACACCCAGACGCGAGAGGCGTCGAACGAGCTTCGCGAGCGGCTTGCACGCGCTGCCGCCCGGCCCTCGGCCGACCCGGCGCTCATCAAGGTCGCATCGCAGCCCGTGAGCGACGACGAGATCGCGCTCGCGCGCGAGACCATCCGCCGCCTGTCGACGCCCTGGGACGCGCTGTTCAAGGGGCTGGAGAGCGCGAGGATCAGTAGCGTTGCCATTGTGTCGGTGGCGCCCGACCCTGCCGAGCGCACCGTATCGATCGAGGGCGAGGCGAAGAACTACCTTGCCGCCCTGAGCTTCGTGGCCAATCTGCGCGAGCAGCGCGTGCTGCGGCGGGTGTACCTGGCGCACCACGAGACCGGGACCGACCCGCAGCGTCCGACGCGCTTCACGGTAACCGCGTCCTGGGACCCCCGCCCATGAGAGCGCTGCTCGAGCGTCTGGGTTCCGGCGGTCTGCTCGCGCTCGCCATACTCGCGGGCGCGCTCGCCGTGCACGCGGGTCTGCAGCGGCCTCTCGAGCAAGACCTGCGCGCACTGCGGCAGCAGGCGCGCGGCGGACATGAGCCCGCCGCCATGCTGCGCGTATCCACGCCGGCGGCGCAGATGAACGCCTTCTATGGCTTCTTCGATCAGCCGGTCGCCCTGCACGAGTGGCTGGCGAAGCTCTACGGCATCGGGCGCGCCTCCGGGGTGGAGCTCCCTGCCGCGGATTACCGGCTGCAGGGCACGGGCACGCGCCTCGCGCGCTACCAGCTCACGCTGCCGGTAAGGGCAACCTACAGCCAGGCGCGGGCCTTCATCGCGAACGCCCTGAACGAGATCCCCGTGCTCTCGGTGGACCGGGCGAGCTTTCGCCGCGCCTCGGGCAACGATCCCCGGCTCGAGGTGGAAATCGTCATGACGCTGCACTTCCTCGAGCCATGAGAGCGCCGCTTCTTCGCGACGTACCTCCGCGCGCGGCCGCCGTGGTCGTTGCCCTGACCCTGGTCGCAAGCCTGGTGACGGGAGCGCCGTGGACCGCGGCGCCGGCTCCAACCGCAGCACCCTCAGCGCCTCAAGCGACGGCGGAAGCACCCGTGCCTTCCGAACCGCTGGACCTGGAGGCCCTGGAGCGCCGCAAGACGACGGGCACCGTTCCGGATCTCTTCGTCAATCCCGTTCCGGTGGCCGCGCCGCCCGCGCCGGCGCGGGTCGCGGCCATCGCGGCGCCGCCCCCGCCCCCGGTCGCCCCGCCCCTGCCGTTCCGGTATCTGGGCCGGTTCGACGACGGGGAGCGCCAGGTGGTGTTTCTCGAGGAGGGGCAGATCGCGCACAGCATCGGCGCGGGCGAGACCATCGGCCAGCGCTATCGCGTGGAGCGGATCTCGGACACGGCGGTGACGTTCCGGCACCTCATTTTCGGGACCGAGCAGACCCTGGTGATTCCGAAGACACCCTAGGAGCAGCCCATGGCAGAGAGAATCCTCGGCGCGCTGGTCATCGCCCTCCTCCTCGCGGCATGTGCCGCCCAACGCACGTTCGACGAGGGACGCGCCCAGATCGCCTCTGGCGACTTCGCCGGCGGCATCGCGAAGGTCGAGGAAGCCGCCAGGCTCGAGCCGGACAACCAGCGCTACCGCCAGTACCTCGTGCGCCAGAAGGAACTCGCACTGCAGCGCGAGCTCGCCGCCGCCGACACGGCGCGGCTGCGTGAGGACTGGGCGGGCGCGGAGGCTGCGTACCGGCGCATGCTGGACATTGACCCGCGCAACACGAGAGCGCTGAATGGCGTGGAGGCCCTCAAAGCCGAGCAGCGCCACCGCGAATTGCTGCGCGAAGCCGAGGATGCCGCGTCCAAGGGCGACGCCGCGGGCGCCACAAAGCGGGTGCGCAGCGTCCTCGCGGAGAACCCCGCGCACCGGGACGCGCAGCGCCAGCTGCGGCGGATCGAGGAGCGCTCGCTGCTGGCGGTCGCCGCGCGGCCGCAGCTCTCGGCGGCCCTGCGCAAGCCGGTCACGATCGAGTTCCGCGACGCGAGCGTCAGACAGGTGTTCGAGCTGCTGTCGCGCAATACGGGCCTCAACTTCATCTTCGACCGCGAGGTGCGCGCCGACCTGCGCACCACGGTCTTCGTGCGCAATACGCCGCTCGACGAAGTGATGCGCTTCGTCCTGGTCACCAACCAGCTCGAGCGCAAGGTGCTGAACGACAACACCATCCTCGTCTACCCCAACACGCAGG
>JAOUIL010000061.1 GCA_029883975.1 Betaproteobacteria bacterium | reverse complement strand
GTGTCGATCACCACTTTGCCCTTGAGCAGGGCGCCGTGCTCCTTGCCGACGTCGGGCAGCGCGCGGTAGGGCACCGAGACCATCACCACCTCGCCGAAGGCGGCCGCCTCCTGCGGCGTGCCGGCGCGCGCGCCGCCGCCGAGCTGCGCGGCGAGCGCCCTGTCGTGCTCGAGATTGCGCGAGGAGAACATCACCTCGTGCCCGGCCTTCACCCAGGCGGCGCCGATGGCGCTGCCCACGCGGCCCGAGCCGATGATGCCGATCCGCGTCTTCTGCGCGCGCGCGGCGAACGGCGCGCCGAGCGCGAGCGCGCCGGCCACGAGCAGGAAACCGCGTCGCTCCATCTTCATGGCAATCCCTCCACCAGTTCGATCATGCGTTTTCTCATCGCGGCGTCCGGCAGCTCGCCGAGCGCGGCCCCCATGTTGTCGGCCATGTTGGCCGGGCGGCTGGTGGCGGGCGTGATCGCCGTCACCGCCGGGTGGCTCGCCACGAACTTGAGGAAGAACTGCGCCCAGGAGCCCGCGCCGAATTCGCGCGCCCAGTCGGGAACCTGGCGGCCCTTGACGCGCTGCCACAGCCGCGTGCGGCCGAAAGGCGCGTAGACGAGGACCGCGATGCCCTGGTCGCGCGCGAGCGGCAGGATCTCCTGCTCGGCGCCGCGCTCGTCGATGGCGTAGTCCGTGCCGATGAAATCCAGCGGCTCGCTCTTCATGAGCCGCACCAGGTCGTCGTACTGGCGCTCGATGGTCGTGGTCACCCCGACGTAGCGAACGCGTCCCTTCTCCTTGTATTCCCTGAGGATCGGCAGCTGGGTGCGCAGGTCGCCGAGGTTGTGCACCTGCACCAGGTCGATCGGCGACTTGCCGGCGCGCCGCAACGAGGTCTCCAGCTGCTCGCGCGCCTCGGCGGGATCGGCGGATCCGCCGCCCCAGCCCGCGACGTTCAGCTTGGTCGCCCAGAAGAGCTTCTGCGCGATGCCGAGCTCCTGCGCGATGCGGCCCGCCACCTCTTCGGAAGCGCCGTACGCGGGCGCGGTGTCGAACACCGTGCCGCCCATCTCGACCAGCTTTGCCAGTACCGCGCGCAGCGCGGAGACGTCCTCGCTGCGCGCCACGCGCGAGAAGGTCGCCGAGCTGCCCAGGCCGATGACCGGCAGGCGCTCGCCCGACTTCGGGATCGCTCGGGTGATGAGCGCGGGTGTCGCCGCGAGGCCGACGCGGGGCGCCAGGGCAGCGCCCGCCATGGAAAGGAGCATGGTGCGACGCGTGATCATGCAGGAGCCCTCCGGGACTGGGCGCGGCCGAGCCAGAGACCGAGCGCGAGCCACGCGGCCGCGAGCGGCACGGCCACCGAGGCGAGCGCGGCGAGGCCCATGCCGAGCCGGCCGAGCAGCCCCTCGGTCTGCGCGCCGACCACGTCGCCCGCGCGGTAGACGAAGGTGTCGATGAACGCCTTCGCCTTGTAGCGCTCGGCGCGCGGCACGACGGTGAACAGCGTCTCGCGCGAGGGACGCATGATGCCGCGCTGCACCGCGCGGAACGTCGCCTCGAGCGCGACCAGCGCGGCGAGCGAGCCGGCGATCGCCAGGCCGAGGAAGCCCAGTGCCGCGGTGAGCGGCAGCAGCGCGAGCGCCACCGACACGCCCAGCCGCTTCATCAGGTGCCCGGTGACCAGCGCCTGCAGTACGAGCGTCGCCACCTGCGTGACCAGGTCGATGCGCGCGAATACCGCCGTGCGCATGTCGAGGTTGGTGCCCAGGGCCGCCACCATCTGCAGACGCGTGAAATACAGAAAAGTTGCCATCACCGCGAGAATCAGCACGTAGGCGCAGATGCCGAGCAGGTAGGGCGAGCGCACGACCGACTGCAGCCCCTCCCAGGCGCTGCCGCCGATCAGGGCGTCCTCGGCCGGCGCATGGCCGCCTCCGGGGCGCAGGCGCGCGAGCCACTGCGCCGCGCCGAGCGCGAGCACGAGAAACCCGGCGGCGACGAGCAGCAGCGCCGGCGTGCCGAGCGGCCTGGCGAGCTGGCTCGCGAGCCACGGGCCGAAGATCGCGCCCAGCGTGCCGCCCACGGCGATGGCGCCGAACAGGCGCTTGGCCTGCTCGAGCGTGAAGCGGTCCGCCATCAGCGCCCAGAAGAGCATGACTGCGAACAGGTTGAACACGCTGAACCACACATAGAACGCCTGGCCGCTGTGCGCGCCGATGCTCGCCGGGGCGAGCACGAGCAGCGCGTGGAACGCGAGCAGCCCCGCGGCGAAGAACAGGTAGGTCGCGCTGACGAAGACGATGCGCCGGAAGCGCGCGACAAGCCAGCCGAACAGGGGGTTGACGGCGAGCGTCACCAGCACCGTGCCGAGGAACAGCCAGCGGATCGCCTCGATGCCGCGCTGCATGCCCAGCGCCTCGCGCGCCGGGCGCACGACCATCAGCGCGGTGAGCACGCAGAAGAAGAACAGCCCCGCGACGAGGGTCGGCGCGACTTCCTCGCGGCGGACGTTGGAGAAGCGCTCGAGCAGGGCGGCGGTCAGCAGGCGAACTCTAGCACCCGCGCGCCGCGCGCGCGTTCAGATGCGCGGTCGCCGGAGCGCGACGAACAGCCCCGCGTTCGGGCAGTCGCCGGCCGCCGGCCCGCCTGCCGCCAGGCGCGCGCGGCACAGCGCCCCCGCCGCGCAGAACGCGCAGCGGCGCGAAGCCAGCGCCAGGGCGTGCACACCGACCGCCTCGCGCGCTTCGCCTGCGCTCAGGCCCTCGCGACGCAGCATGCCGTAGAACGGCAACGGCACCTGGGCGCGCAGCGCGCGGCGCCACGCCACCGCCAGCCCGTATCCGAGCAGCACGGCGACCAGGGAGAGCATTGCAGCGGCCAGGACGGACGTGAACGATTCCATAGAGCCTCCTTTGCACCTGCCACGCTACGCCGCCCGCGCGGCGCCGCCTTGATCCAGGGCAAGTGCGCGCGTCCGGTTGACACCGTTCGCCGCGGGTGCGAAAAGGCGGCGCAAGCGCCACTGGCGCCGCGCCATGGCCGCACCGAACCGCCTCGCCGCGCACCACCGTTACCTCGGCATCCTCGCCGCGCTGTTCGCCGTCGTCTGGGTCGCGCTCGCCATCGCGCCCTGGCACCGGGCCGACTGGGCGCTTGAGAACGCCCTGGTGGTCGTTTTCGTGGTGGCGGTCGCCGTCACTTACAGGAAGCTGACGCTCTCGCGCGTCTCGTACACGCTGATCTTCCTGTTCCTGTGCCTGCACGAGGTCGGCGCGCACTACACGTACGCCGAGGTGCCGTACGACCAGTGGTGGCAGTCGCTCACCGGCTCCACCTTCAACAGCCTGGTGGGCTGGGAGCGCAACAACTTCGACCGCGTCATCCACTTCAGCTACGGGCTGCTGCTCGCCTACCCGATCCGCGAGGTGTTCTGGCGCGTGGTGCAGGCGCGCGGCTTCTGGTGCTACTTCCTGCCGCTCGACATCACCATGTCCACCTCGATGATGTTCGAGCTGTTCGAGTGGGCGGCGGCGGAGATCTTTGGCGGCGACCTCGGGCAGGCGTACCTCGGCACCCAGGGCGACGTGTGGGACGCGCACAAGGACATGGCGCTAGCCAGCGCCGGCGCGCTGCTCGCCATGCTCATCACCTACGGCATCAACCGCGCGCTGCAGCGCGACTTCCAGCAGGAGTGGGCCGAGAGCCTGCGCGTCAAGGAGGCGCGCCCGCTGGGCGAGGACGAGATCGCCAGGATGTGGAACGACCGGCAGTAGCGCCGCCGATGCGCGACAGGGGATTTGCGCCGGTTGCCGGCCACGACGCCGAAGTCCTGATCCTCGGCAGTTTTCCCAGCCAGCGCTCGCTGCAGGCGCGCCAATACTACGCCCACCCGAGAAACGCCTTCTGGCCCCTCCTCGGACGGGTCCTCGGCACGAGCTTCGACGTGCCGTACGCGAAGCGCAGGCAATTGCTGAGGAAGAACCGCGTGGCGCTCTGGGACGTGGTCGCCGCGGCGCGCCGGCCGGGCAGCCTCGATTCCTCCATCGTCGGCGACACGATCGTGGTCAACGACTTCCGGGAATTCTTCAGGGCGCATCCCCGCATCCGCGTCGTGTGCTTCAACGGCGCAAAGGCGGCGGAGCTCTATCGGAGACTCGTCCTGCCGAATCTGGGGAAAGCCGGCAAGCTACGCTACCGGCGCCTGCCCTCCACGAGCCCCGCGCACGCCGCGATGCCCTTGGCCCGCAAGCTCGCGCGATGGCGCGTCGTGGCGCGGGAGCTTTCCCGCTAGCGGATCAACCGTGCAACGACTGGTATTTCGCCAGCAGCTCTTCCTGGCTTTCGCGGAAGTCGGGGTTGTCCACGATGCAGTCGTCCACCGGGCACACCTTGCGGCACTGCGGCTCGTCGTGCGCCCCGACGCACTCGCTGCACTTCAGCGCGTCGATGACGTAGATCGGGTTGCCCGCGGTGATCGCCTCGTTCGGGCACTCCGGCACGCAGGCATCGCAGGCGGTGCAGTTCTCGTTGATCATCAGGGCCATGCGGGCTCTCCCGTCACGCAGCGACGCGCTGCTGCAGTTCCTTCAGCTTGCCATGCCGGAACTCGCCCCACAATGCCGCGCCGAGAGCGCCGGCGTAGATGGAGTCGGGGTGGCTCACGGTCTCCAGCCCGGCAATCTTCTCGTTGACCAGCTCCTCCTGCAACGCGGCGAGCAGCCCCGCGTCCAGCGCGAGGCCGCCGGTGAGCAGCACCTTGCCCTTGGTGATGCCGGTGACCTTCAGCAGCTTCACCAGCCGCGAGGCCATGGAAAGGTGGATGCCCTTGACGATGTCCTGGGTGGCGATGCCGCGCGAGACCATGTTGATGACGTCGGTCTCCGCGAGCACCGCGCAGATCGAGCTCACCTTCTCCGGGTTCTGCGAGGTCTTCGACAGCGGCCCGATCTCCTCCACCGCCACGCCGAGGTAGCGCGCGATGTTCTCGAGGAACTGCCCCGAGCCCGACGCGCACTGGCTGGTCATCTTGTAGGACAGCACCTTGCCGCGCTCGTCGATGTAGATCGCGCGCCCGTTCAGCGCGCCGATGTCCACCACCGCGCGCGCCTGCGGGTCGAGGAACACGCCGCCGCGCGCATGCGTGGTCATCGAGTAGAAGTGGCCGGTGGCGAACTTGACGTTCTCGCCCTCGCCCGTGGTGGCGACGTAGTCCACGTCGCTCGGCGCGAGCCGCGCCTCTTCCAGCACCTCGTCGTAGCCCTGCTTCGCCAGCTCCATGGGGTCGCGCCGGCGGATGCGCTCGACGCGCTTCGCCACCCACGCGCCGTCGCGAAACAGCACGGTCTTCACGCAGCCCGAGCCGATATCGATGCCGATGGTGGTGGTCATGCCCTCGCCTCCGCCGTTTTGCCCTCCTCCATCACCGCGCGCCAGGCGAAGGTCGCGCCGCCGAGCGCCCCGGTGTAGATGGAGTCGGGGTTGATGTTGAGCGTCACCTCGCCGTAGTTCTCGCGCACCAGCGACACGAGCGACTTCACCGCCGCCTCGTTCTTCGCCACGCCGCCGGTGAAGGTGAACTCGTTGCGGATGCCGCCCGAGCGCGCGAGGATCGACATGGCGCGCAGGATGATGGCGCGGTGCAGCCCGGCCATGATGTCCTCGCGCTTCTCGCCGAGCGCCAGGCGGTCGCGCAGCTCGGCGCCCGCGAACACCGTGCAGGTGGAATTGATGCGCACGGTCTTGGTGGCCTTCATGGCAAGGGGCCCCAGCTCGTGCAGGCCCATGTTCATCTCGTCGGCGATGTAGCCCAGGTAGCGCCCGCAGCCCGCCGCGCAGCGGTCGTTCATCTGGAACGACTCGACGATACCGTGCTTGTCGACCTGGATCGCCTTGGTGTCCTGGCCGCCGATGTCGAGCACCGTGGCGGTGTTCGGGTACATGACGTGCGCGCCCAGGCCATGGCACAGGATCTCGGAGCGGATATGCTCCTTGGAGAACGGCAGCCGCGCGCGCCCGTAGCCGGTGCCGACCACGTAGGTCTCCTCCAGCGCGGTGTCGAGCACGCCCTGGATCGGCGCGCGGATCTTCGTGGAGAGCTTCTGCGTCTCGGGCAGGACCTTGAAGGTGCGGTCGAGCGCCGCGAGCAGGTGCCGCGAGGTCGATTCGCCGTACACGCGGTTCTCCACCTCGATGATCGAGCGGTCGAAGGCGTTCAGCAGCTGGTCGTAGCGGATGCCCGCCTCCTTCGCCACCTGCTCGCCGAGCGCCAGGTAGCGGCTGCCGGCGATGTCGCGGAAGAAGTCGCTCTTTCGCTTCGCGCCTGGCGCGAAGAGCTCGGGCGCTTCGTTCTTCAGCAGGCCGAACAGGGTGCGCAGCGCCGCGACCACCTCCGGCACGGATGCGGCATTGCGCTCGCACACCTGCTCCAGGTCGGTCAGCTGCTCGAGGAACTGCTCGAGGCGGAAGTCGCGCTCCAGCTGCCCGAGGAAGCCCTCGAGCGCGCCGTTGAGCGCGCCGCTCGCGCCGAGCGCCTGGCGAAACAGGTGAAAGCGCGCCGCCACCAGCGCTTCCTGCTTGGCGATCGCGGCGGCGGTGTCGTAGTTGGAGCGCGAGTTGGTGATGCCGCGCCCGAGCACGTTGTGCCGCTCGTCGATCACCACCGCCTTGGTGGTGGTGGAGCCGAGGTCGATGCCGATGAAGGTTTTCATGTCAGTGCACCGCCGCGGCTCTCTTTTGCTTGATCATCTGGAAGTAGCTCTCCAGCCGGTTCTTGATGTTGGCCGCCGAGAAGTAGCGCGGATCCACCAGATCCGACTCGATGAAGGCGGCGGGCTTGCCGGTGCGCTTCTCCACCTCGCGCAGGATCAGCAGCTGCCCCGCCGAGAAGCTGTTGCAGCTCTTGATCGAGTTGATCAGCAGCCCGTCGGCCTGGTACTCGTCGATGTACTTGCAGATCATGTCGATGCGCTGCGGGAAATTGAGGTTCGTGTAGCAGCCCAGGCAGTACTCGGCGAGCGATTCCAGCGGCCGCTCGGCGTCGTGGCGGAAGCCGAAGTCGTACACGCCGCCCACCTTGGCATAGGTGCTCGCCACCACCACCGCGCCCTCGTCGTAGAACATCTTCCAGAAGTCGCGGAAGCTGGTCCAGTTGGGCGGGCCCTCGACCACCAGCCGGTACTTCTCCTCGGCCATCTCGCCTTCCGGCGTCACCGGGCCCTTGCCCTGGCGGACCCGCTCCTCGATTTCGGCGCGCAGCGTCGCGTAGAAGCGCGTCGCCTCCGGCGTGCCACGGAACGCGGTGAAGATCGGCCCGATGTAGTACACGCCGCCGAAGTAGCCGTCGATCGGCGACGGGCGCTGCTTGGCCGACTGCAGCACGCGCACCAGGTCCTCCTCGGCCTTCTGCGACTCGCGCATGTAGCTGCGCAGCCGGTCGATGTCGAACTTCACGCCCGAGATGCGCTCGAGCGCCGGGATGATCTTGTCCTTCAGCTGGTTGACGACGTAGTCGCGCATCGCCGGGTTGATCCTGCCGTCACCCTGGTAGGGCACGTGCAGCATCAGCGTCTCGCAGCCGTACTTCTGCCGCACCAGCTCGAACCACTTCATGAACGTGAAGCAGCCGGTGTACGAGAGCAGCAGCACGTCCGGGTGCGGCATCGCCTCCCCGGTGGGGCCGACCTCGCCCTGCAGCATCATGCCGAGATCGGACTTGACGTAGGTGCACACGTCCTCCGAGTGGCCATCCCTCTCGGCGTCCATGATCATCTTGCCGGATTTCTTGCGCATGCCGTTCTGCAGCGCGTCGGTCTCGGGCAGGCGCCGCACGAAGTCGAAGCACATGAGCAGCTCGTTCAGGTTCCCCGGCACGAAGGTGGCGGAGATCTTCTTTCCTTCCTGGTGCGCGCGGGCGAGCTGGTGGTAGTTCTCGGCGATCATTTCCTTCTGCAGGTTCATGGCGTCGTCCTTGACGACGGCCTTCTTCGCGGCGGCGGTATTCATGCGGCGCTCCACAGTTTGATCGAGTCGGCGAACGTGCCCGCCTGCTCGCGGATCGGGGCCATCTGCCCCGTGTTTTCGGCGTACTTGAAGGCGGTGTACGGGATCTTGTGCTTGGCCAGCACCTCCTGCAGCATCGGCCGCTCGAGCAGCGCCGGGTCGCAGAACGAGGGCGCGGCGAACACCACGCCCTCGGCGCCGCGCGTCTTCACCTGGTGCAGCAGGAACTTGCCCTTGTCCTCCTTCTTCTCGTCGTACTTGGACGAAGTCTGCGCCGAGTGGTGCAGGAAGGCCCTGGACAGCGCCTCGAGCGGGTCGCCCGCGGCCGACACGTCCTCCAGCAGGTAGCTCTGCACGAGCTGGAAGTCGTCGTCCACCACGTAGCAGCCCGCCATCTCGATCGACTTGATCAGGCCGAGCGGCGGCTGCTCGCAGAACGCGCCGGTGAGCACCACGCGCGCGTTGTCGCGCTGCGCTCGCTTCTCCAGGTCGGCCTGCGCCAGGTACTGCCGCACGAGCCTGGTGTGCTCCTCGACCGGCAGAACGCAGCCCGCGCGCAGCAGCAGGTACACCTCGGAGGTCGGCGCCTGCCAGGGCTTCTTCGCGCGGTAGGCGTACAACTCGCGCACCGCGCGGCGGTTGTCGTTGTACACGGCGATCGAGGCGCGCAGCTGGTCGTCCGTGATCTCCCTGCCGGCCAGGCGCGCGAGGTCGGCGCGCAACGTCTGCATCTCGTGCACGTAGAAGCTGCCGCCCGTGGCGTCGTCGTAGGTCTGCGGCAGGTCGAAGTACTTGACGTACTTGTCCTTGAACAGGATCTGCCACATGCCCGACAGGTTGCGGATCACGTCGCAGATCGAGGGAAACAGCATGCCGTCCAGGCAGTCCAGCCGCCCGGTGAGGCCGAGCTCGAGCGTCGAGCGTGGAATGCGGCAGATGTAGCTCTGGTAGTAGGCGTCGCCCTGGATGACCTCGAGCTGGTCGCCGCCGCCGAACACGCCCACCGGCAGCATGCCCGCCGCGTGCACGATCTCGCGCGGCACGTAGATCGGCATGTAGCCGATCGCCTTGCGCCCCGGGGCTGCCGCCTTCCACTGCTTCACGGCGCTGAAGTCGAGGTCCTCGAACAGCTGCTCGCAGCGCGCCACGATCTCTTTCGTGCTCATCGGTGCTCCCATTGCGGCGTGCGCTTCTCGAGGAAGGCGGTGAGGCCCTCGTTCGCGTCGCGCGTCGCCATCAGTTTCTCCAGGTACAGCGCCTCGACGTCCGCGAGCCGCGCGCGCGCGAGGTCGGCGAACGGCTCGCGCGCCGCGCGCACCGCGTGCGCGAGCGCCGCGGCGCTCTTGCCGGCGAGGTGCTTGTCGAAGTAGGCGGCCGCTGCGGCTGCGGGGTCATCGGCGACTTCGTTGACGAGTCCCCAGGCGAGCGCCGTGGCCGCGTCGATCGAGCGGCCGGAGTAGAGCAGGTCCTCGGCGCGCGCCTGGCCGATGCGCAAGGGCAGCAGCACCGAGGCCGCGGGCGCGAACACGCCGAGCTTCATCTCCGGCTGCCCGAACTGCGCGTCCGGCGCGGCGAGCATCAGGTTCCCCGCGAGCGCGAACTCGAGCCCGCCGCCCAGGCACTGGCCGCGGATCGCCACGAGGATCGGCCGCGGCCACTCGAGCATCGCGCCGATCAGCGCGTGCAGGCTGGCGAGCATCTGCTCGCAGGAGCCGGGCAGGTGCTCCTCGACGCTCGCGCCGAAGGAGAAGTGCGGCCCCTCGTGGTCCACGAGCGCTGCGAGCAGCCCCGCGTTGCCGCGGTGCGCGTCGAACGCCTGCGAGAGCGCGGCGATCATCGCCGCGTCGATGACATTCGCCTTCGGCCGCGCGAGGCGCAGGCGCAGCAGCGCGCCGTCGCGCTCCAGCCAGGCCTTGAGCGGGCTGTCCGTCACGCCTTCTTCGCCTTCGGCTGGATGGCGTCGTGCAGGGTCCCGACCCAGCCTTCGCCCGCCGCGAGCTTCTGCCGCAGCTTGACGAAGTCCACCTCGCGGTCGTCCTTCGAGCCCTCGTTGAAGGCGACGAAGCCGGCGCGCGCCTCGGTCATCATGTTGAGCGCGAGCCACGCGCGCGCGTCTTCCTTGTTGCGGTTCCAGGCCTCGAGCTTGGGCTTGCGCAGCTCCTCGAGGGTTTTCGTCGTGCAGTCGGGGAAGGTGAGCAGGATCTTCGCGCACAGCGCCTCGACGACCTGGTCGAGCATCGAGAGGTCCACGCTGCCCTTCTTCATCATCTCCTTGCCCGCGGCGAGCGCGGCGCCGGTCTTCGGCTTGCCGAAGGCGAGTCGCCCGAACTCGTCGTACACGCGCTGCGTCTCGACCAGCGGGTTGGCCACGAACCTGCCGTCCACTTTCAACGCCGGGACGATGTCGGTGAGGATGCCCATGTGGTAGGCCTCGTGCGCGGAGAACGGCTCGCACAGCACGCACGCCGCCATGGCGCGCTCGGCGCCCGCGATCACCGGCAGGAAGTCGGTCGCGCCGCCGATCGGCGCCGAGCCGTGCTTGGGGCCCGCCTGGCCGAAGCGCGCGAGGTCCTGCGCGACCGAGAAGTCGCAGGCCATGCCGATCTCCTGGCCGCCGCCGATGCGCATGCCGTTCACGCGGCAGATCACCGGCTTGTCGCAGGCCAGGATCGCCGAGACCATGTCGTTGAACAGCCGCATGTACTGCCGGTACTCCTGCGGGTGCCCCGCGTAGTACTCGGCGTACTCCTTGGTGTTGCCGCCGGTGCAGAAGGCCTTGTCGCCCACGCCCGTGAACACGACGCTGGAGACGTCGCGCGCGTTTGATGCGGCGCGGAAAGCGAGGATCACCGCCTTCACCATCTCGGTGGTGTAGGAGTTGTATTGCGTGGGGTTGTCGAGCCAGATCCACGCGTTGTACAGCCCGGGCACCTCCTTGCCGTCGGGGGTGCGCGCCGCGCGCTTCTCGACTTTCACCCCGGTGCAGGAGATCGCCGGCAGGTCGTGGTCCTTGAGGAACTTCGTGTCGGGCACGCCCATATGGGAACCTTTCTCGTCAAATCGGTATGCCGATACCGAATTAGAGCCGTTGTACCCCCGGAAAAAGCGCCCCGATTTGATCTAGTTCAAAGAAAGGCCATCGGCTTGCGGCCAAATTGCGGCCATGGACGCGCTCGGCTCGGTTTCGGTGGCGCTCGCCGGCAGCGGCGGCGCCGGCGTCATGACCGCCGGCAATATGTTGCTGGAGGCCGCGTCGCACGCGGGCTACTACGGCCTGATGACGCGCACCAGCGGCCCGCAGATCCGCGGCGGCGAGGCCGCCGCCATGCTGCGCATCTCCACGTTCCCCGGCGACGGCCAGGACGACGCGTTCCACGTGCTGGCGGCCATCGACTGGCAGAACGTGGCGCGCTTCGCCGCCGAGCTGCCGCTCGCGCCGGCGAGCCTGATCCTCGGCGACCCCGCGGCGGGCGAGCCGCCCGAGGTCTTCACGAAGAGCGGCGCGCGCTACGCGCCGGTGCCGCTCAAGGTCACCGCCGCGGAGATCGCGGGCGCCTGGCCGAACATGGTGGCGCTCGGCGTGCTCGCCGGAATCATCGGGCTGCCGGCCGCGTCGCTGGAAGCCGCCGCAAGGAAGGCCATGAAGAAGGGGCTCGAGCCCGGCATCGCGGCGGCGCAGCGCGGCTATGCGCTCGCCGCGCAACTGCCGGCACTCCGACTCGCGCCGCCGCCGGCCCGCTCGGACCGCTGGCTGATCACCGGCAACGAGGCGGCGGGCTATGGCGCGCTGCGCGGCGGCGTGCGCTTCGTCGCCGCCTATCCCATCACGCCCGCCACCGAGCTGCTCGAATACCTCGCGCCCGCGCTGGCGAAGGTGGGCGGCACGCTGGTGCAGGCGGAAGACGAGCTCGCCTCCATCAACATGGCGCTCGGCGCCTCGTACGGCGGCGTGCCGTCGCTCACCGCCACCTCGGGCCCGGGCCTGTCGCTGATGATCGAGTCGCTTGGCCTGGGCGTGGCCGCGGAAGTCCCGGTGGTGGTGGTGGACGTGATGCGCACCGGCCCCTCGACCGGCATCGCCACCAAGAGCGAGCAGGCCGACCTCGGCACCGCGCTCTACGGGCTGCACGGCGACGCGCCGCACGTCGTCGTCGCGCCGAATTCGCTCGAGGACTGCCTCGCCGCCACCGAGTGGGCGGTGGGCCTGGCGGAAGCGCTGCAGGTGCCGGCGATCGTGCTGTCCGACCAGTATCTCGGCCAGGCGCGCGGCGTCGTGGACGCGCCCGCGCTGGGCAGCGCCGCGGTGGCGCGGCTGACGGCGCAAGGCGGCGAAGGCTACAGGCGCTATGCGCTCACGCCCGCGGGCGTCTCGCCGATGGCGATCCCCGGCACGCCGGGCGCGACCTACACGGCGGACGGCCTCGAGCACAACGAGCGCGGCACGCCCTCGTCGCAAGCGTCGGACCACGCGGCGCAGATGGACAAGCGCGCGCGCAAGCTCGCGCAGCTCGATCCGGGCGAGGCGTGGGCGAGCGTCGAAGGCGAAGGCGACACGGCGCTCGTCACCTTCGGCTCCTGCACCGGGCCGGCGCGCGAGGCGCTGGCGCGGAACGGCAAGGGCGTGAAGCTCGTGTCGCTGCGGCTGCTCGCGCCCGCGCAGCCCGAACGCCTGAAGAAGGCGCTCGCCGGCGTGAAGCGCGTGCTGGTGCTGGAGCAGAACCACAGCGGCCAGTTCCTGCGCTACCTGCGCGCCGAGTACGACCTGCCCGGCGAGGTGAAGAGCCTGCGCCGCCCGGGGCCGCTGCCGTTCCGCCCCGCCGAGATCCAGCACGCGCTCGCGCAATGGGGCAGCGCGTGAACGCGCCCGGCGCCCCGATGCTCGCGCCCAAGGACTTCAAGTCCGACTACAAGCCGGTATGGTGCCCGGGCTGCGGCGACTACTCCGTGCTCTCGGCGATCACCAAGGCGCTGGCGATGCTCGCGCTCAAGCCCGAGAACGTGGCAGTGGTCTCGGGCATCGGCTGCTCCTCGCGCATCCCCGCCTACACCACCTGCTACGGCTTCCATGGCGTGCACGGGCGCGCGCTGCCGGTGGCCACCGGCCTGAAGGCCGCGCGCCCCGACCTCACGGTGCTGGTGGCGAGCGGCGACGGCGACGGCTACTCGATCGGCGGCAACCACTTCCTGCATGCGTGCCGCAGGAACTTGGATCTGACCTACATCGTGATGGACAACCACGTCTACGGCATGACCAAGGGCCAGCCCTCGCCCACCACCGAGCCCGACTGGTCCTCCAAGCTCGCGCCCGGCGGCACGGGGCTCAGGGAATTCCACCCGCTGGTGATCGCGCTCGCCTCGGGCGCGAACTTCATCGCGCGCGCCTACTCGGGCGATCCGAACGGCTGCGCGGCGCTGATCGCCGAGGCCGTGCGCCACCCCGGCTTCTCGTTCGTCGAGGTGCTCTCGCCCTGCGTCACCTTCCGGCCCGAGCAGCGCGAGTGGAAGACCATGGTGCACCCGGCGCCGGTCGCGGCCACCGACGACCCGGGGCGCGCGGCGCGGCGCCTGATGACCGACGACGGCTTCAACGTCGGCGTGCTGTACAAGGGCAAGCGCCCCGCGTACGCGCGCGCGAACGGCGGCAACCAGACCGTGGAGGCGCTCGCATGCCAGTTCCGAGCCTAGAAGACTTCATGGCGCGCGCCTACGCGATGGAGCTCGAGGCCAACGAGCGCTACGCGCAGTTCGCCGAGCAGCTCGACACGCACAACAACCGCGAGGTGGCGCAGATGTTCCGCAAGCTGGCGGCGGTCGAGGCGCTGCACGCCAAGCGCATCCTCGAGGAAATGGGCTGGCCGAGCATGCCGGCGCTGCCGCCCGCCTATGCCTGGGAGACGCTCGAGGCGCCGGAGACCGCGGCGTTCGACGAGCTGCACTACCTGATGCAGCCGATGCACGCGCTCGAGATCGCGCTCAAGTGCGAGCAGCAGGCGCAGAAGTACTTCGAGGACATCGCCGCGGGCGACGTGCCGCCCGCCGTGAAGCAGGCCGCGCTGGAGATGGCCGACGAGGAGCGCGAGCACGTGCAGCTGATCCGCGACTGGATGAAGCGCGTGCCGCAGCCGCGGCCGAACTGGGACGAGGATCCCGATCCGCCGCGCGTGACCGAATGAGGGTCCTCCATCCGCAGGGCTGGGCGCCGCCGGTCGGCTACGCCAACGGCATCGAGGCAAAGGGGCGCCTCGTCTTCGTCGCCGGCCAGGTCGGCTGGGACGCGCAGCAGAAGTTCCAGTCCGAGGAGCTTGCGCCGCAGTTCGAGCAGGCGCTCAGGAACGTGCTCGCGGTGCTCGCCGAGGCGGGCGGCCGCCCGGAGCACATCTGCCGCATGACCGCGTACTGCTGCGACAAGCCCGCCTACCTCACGGCGCGAGCGCAGCTCGGGCGCATCTGGCGCGGCCTGATGGGCAAGCACTTCCCGGCGATGAGCATGATCTTCGTCGCCGACCTGCTCGATGCGCCGGGTAAGATCGAGCTCGAGGCCACCGCCGTCATTCCGGAGGAAAGAACATGAGAGGACTGAAGGGCAAGACCGCGATCGTCACCGGTGGCGCCGCCGGCATCGGCGCGGCGATCGTCGAGCGCTTCAGGGCCGAAGGCACCAAGGTCGTGGTGTTCGACCTCAAGGGCTCGCCGAGCGTGGACATCACCGACTACGCGGCCGTGCAGAAAGCCGTCGAGGCGGCAGGGCCGGTGGACATCCTCGTCAACAACGCCGGCTGGGACATGTTCAAGCCGTTCCTGAAGACCGACCCGGCGTTCTGGCAAAAGATCATCGCCATCAACCTCGTCGGGCCGATGAACCTGCTGCACACGGTGCTGCCCGGCATGGTGGCGCGCGGCGGCGGCAAGGTGGTGAACATCGCCTCCGACGCGGGTCGCGTGGGCTCCTCGGGCGAGGCGCCCTACTCCGCCTGCAAGGGCGGCATCATCGCGATGACCAAGACGCTCGCGCGCGAGCTGGCCACCAAGGGCGTGCGCCTGAACACCGTCTGCCCGGGGCTCACCGAGACCGCGATGCTCGAATCCTTCATGACGGGCGCGGGCAACCCGGACAAGCTGCGCGAGGCCTACACGCGCGCGGTGCCGATCGGGCGCCTGGGCAAGCCCGAGGACATCGCCGGCGCGGTGCTGTTCCTCGCCAGCGACGACGCCGAGTTCATCACCGGGCAGACGATCAGCGTGTCCGGCGGGCTTACAATGCACGGCTAGGAGAAACGCCAGCCATGCCGATCTACGAGTATTCCTGCGCGAAGTGCGGCCACGAGTTCGAGACGCTGGTGCGCGGCTCGAGCCTGCCCGACTGCCCGAGCTGCCACTCGACCGAGCTGGAGAAGAAGCTCTCGGTGTTCGCCACCGCGCAGGCCGCGCCCGAGCCGTCGTCGTGCGGCGCCTGCGGCAACCCCAACGGTCCGGGGTCCTGCGCGTTCAGCTAGGAGCAGAGGGCGCTGCGGCGCCCCTTGCGCCCCCTCGCACCCCCTTCTCGTTGACTAGGCGACGCGGCGGTAGCTCTTGCGCCGCGCGGCCTCGACGCTGAACTCCTCGAGGTCCGGATCGAGCGCCTTGCGCGCCGAGACGACGCCGATCGGCCGTCCGTCCTCCACCACCGGCGCGTGGCGAAAGCCGTGCTCGTGCATGAGGAGCATCGCGGTGCCGAGCAGTTCGTCCGGCGCGACGGTCACCGGCTCGCGGGTCATGACCTCGCGCAGCAGGGTCGCATGCGGCTGCAGGCCGGCCGCCATCACGCGGTACACCGCGTCGCGCTCGGTGAAGATGCCGACCAGCCGCCCCTGCTCGACGACGAGCACCGCGCCGACCTCGTGCTTCTTCATCATCCCGGCGGCCCGGGCAACGCTCGTGTCCGGCGCCGCCACCACCAGCTTGCGCTTCTCGATCAGATCTCCGACCCTCGTGCTGAGCATTTCTCCGTAACCTCCGTCAGTTGCACAGGCTAGCCGGCCGTGCCGCGCGGCCCTTGATGCGGATCAAGCGCGCCGTGAAAAAGCGTCAGGGGCGCGGCGAAAGACGAGGGTCGCGGCCGTCACGATGTACAGAGCGACCGCCGCCGCATTGCCCCACGCACCGAGCGGCGCCGGGAAGAGCACGCGCGCAAGCAGCGACGCATGCAGCAGCCCGAGCGGCGCGTACAGCACCGGGTGATAGGGCAGCTTGACGCGCAGCACCGCCGGCAGGATCACCGGCGCGTGGCCGAACACCATCGAGAAGACGAAGCCTACGAAGATCGCGTGCAGCGCGGCGTCGTAGGCGAATGCCGCGGCAAGGAGCGCGCCGCCGAGCGCGAGCCAGGCGTAGCCGGAAAGCAGGCATAGCGCGATGTAGCGCGCGAGGCCCTGCTGGCGCACGGTGACGCGCGCGAGGTCGTAGGCGAGGAGCCAGGCGGCGAGCAGCACGAGCGCGAGGCCGAGCGTGCGCGGCTCGAGCGGCGTGACCAGGAGCAGGATCACCAGGACGAGGAACTGCAAGCGCACCGCGGGCGGACGCTTCAAGTAGCGCGACAGCTCCAGCCGCTCGCCGCCGATGGTGAGCGCGAAGAAGGCGATCCACCAGGGCACGGCGGGAAGCCCCGCATAGAGAAAGAGGTTGCCCGCGAGCCAGGCGATCGCGCCCGCAAGCAACGTCGCCATCTCGAGCGAGGGCTGGCGGACGAGCACCGCGCTGCTCGCGGCCACGAGCAGCGCGGCGCCGAGCGCCATGAGCGCGAACCCGGGTACGGCGAGGCCGAGGATCAGGCAGATGCCGCCCGCGCCACTCGCGAGCGGTGCGCCGTACGCCCACAGCCGGCCCAGCGCCACCGCGCGCTCCAGGCCGATCACGGTACCCAGGAACCCGGACACCATCAGCGCGCCGTGCAGCGCCGTGGCCGCAGGCGGCGCCGGGATCGCCGCGCCCAGGCGCGCCAGTCCGCCCGCGACGCCGAGCGCGAGCGAGACGAATCCGAGCACGAGCAGCGGGAGCCGATAAATGGGGACAGTCCCCATTTACCAGCCGAATTTCTGGCGCGCCTCGGCGCTCATGCGCTCCGGCGTCCAGGGCGGCTCCCAGACGAGCTCGACCTGCACGTCGGTGCCCTCGGGCGCGACCGTGCGAATCGCCGCCTCCGCCTCGTCGACGAGGTAAGGCGCCGCGGGACAGGCGGGCGAGGTCATGGTCATCTCTACGCGCACGCGGCCCGGCTGCACCTCAACGCCGTAGACGAGCCCCAGATCCACGATGCTCATGCCCGCCTCGGGGTCTTCCACGCCGCGCAGCGCTTGCGTGACTTCGCCTTCGTCCATGCGCCAGTAGAGCGCGCCCCGGCCCCGGACTTCTTGATGTGCATCAACAACATCGGGAGTACGCGCGCTAGGCTGCGCGCATGCACTTCATGATCCTGATCCTCGCCTTCCTCCTTGGCGCGGTGCTCTGGGGCTACTTCCACTCCAATCCGCGGGGCGTCTCGCGCGCGAAGCTGCTCGCCTGCAACATCGCGGTGCTCGCGCTCGGCGCCGCGGTCGGCGCGGCCGCGGGCGTGCTGCTGCTCGAGGACGGACTGCGCGTCAAGCCCGGCGAGGCGGGCCTCGCCTGGTTCCTCGCCATCATGGGCGGCGGCACCGCGTTCATGATCATCGTGGCGGCCGGCGGGCTGGTGAGAAATCTCGTGCTGTTCCCGCTTTCCCGCCGCTCCGGTTGACGCGAGTCAATTCCGCGCGCGGATGGTGCGGCTCGGCCGCTAGCATGCGGCGATGCGACTTCTGTTGATCAACCCGGCGCTGCCGGAGAGCTTCTGGAGCTTCCGCTGGGCACTCGAATCCGTGCTCGGCGGCAAGCGCTCCCTCAACCCCCCGCTCGGCCTCGCTACGCTCGCCGCGCTCTGCCCCTCCGATTGGGAGGTGACGATCGTGGACGAGAACGTAGAGCCGCTGCCGCTCAGGCCTGAAGCCGACTTGATCGGCATCGGCGGCATGGGCGTGCAGGCGCCGCGCCAGAAGCAGCTGCTGCGCTTCTACCGCGAGAAGGGCTACCGCGTGGTCGCGGGCGGCAGCTACGCGTCGCTCTGCCCCGAGGAGTACTTCGAGGTCGCCGACCACGTGATCGCCGGCGAGGCCGAATACATCTGGCCGCGCATGTGCGAGGATCTTGAGGCCGGTTCGCCCAAGGCGCTCTACCGCGAGACCGGCAACGTGAAGCTGGAAGATTCCCCGGTGCCGCGCTTCGACCTGCTGAAGCTCGAGCGCTACGCCACCGCGTCGCTGCAGCTCTCACGCGGTTGCCCTTACCGCTGCGACTTCTGCGACATCATCGTCATGTTCGGCCGCAAGCCCCGCTACAAGGCGCCCGAGCAGATCGGCCGCGAGCTCGACGCGCTGCGCCGCCAGGGCGTGCGCAAGGTGTTCTTCGTGGACGACAACTTCATCGGCCACAAGGCGCGCGCCAAGGAAACGCTGCGCTACCTCGCCGGCTACCAGGAGCGCCACGGCCGCGCCCTGCGCTTCGGCACCGAGGCCTCGCTCAACCTCGCCGACGACCCCGAGCTGCTCGAGCTGTTCCGCGAGGCGGGCTTCGAGTGGGCGTTCCTCGGCCTGGAGACGCCCGACCCCGAGACCTTGCGTGAGGCGGCCAAGACGCAGAACACCACGGGCGACATGCTCTCCGCGGTGCGCCGCATCCACGCCGCGGGCATCGACATCCTCGCCGGCTTCATCGTCGGGTTCGACCGCGACACGCCGGCCACCTTCGGCAAGCAGCGGCGCTTCATCCTCGACAGCGGCATCATGGTGGCGATGGTCGGGCTGCTCACCGCGCTGCCGCGCACCCCGCTCTTCGACCGCCTGAAGCGCGAGGGGCGCCTGATCGAGGGCGCGGCGCACGGCGACAACACGCGCGCGGGCACCAACTTCGTGCCCAAGCTGATGACGCTCGAGCAGATGCAAGCCGGCTACAAGCGCCTGTACCGGGACCTGCTGGCGGACGGCGCCATCGCGGCGCGCATCCGCAACAAGCTGGCGCACTTCGGCGCGCCCGCGCGACTGGTGCGCGAGCGACCGCTCGAGGCAGCGAAGATCGTCTGGAATCTTCTCACGCGCGGCATCGCGCGCGGCGGCCTGCCGCGCGCCTGGCACTTCCTGCGCAGCATCCCCTTGACGCGACCTGGCCAGCTGCCGCTGGTCATCAACGACTGGATCTCGGGGCTCGCGCTGCGCGACTACGCCGAGCGGCACTTCGGGCTGCTCGCGCGCCGCGCGCGCATGTCGCCCGAGCGCGCGGCGGTGCTGCTGCGCGCCAAATTGCGGCGCTGGGGCAAGCGCGGCGCGGTGCACCTCACCCTGCGCCGCGCGCGCCACGCCGAGCCGCAGATCGCCGTGCGCGTCATCGGCACGCTCGACGCCGCCCTCGCGCGGCGCCTCGCGCGCCAGCTGCGAGCGGTGCTCGAGCGCTCTCGGGCGCGCGTGGTGCTCGCCCTGGAATCGCTCGGCGAGCAGGCCGAGCTCGAGCGCCTGGTGCGCGCGCTCGGCCGGCATCGCGACCGCGTGCGCATCGTGGTGGGCGAAGGCCTGCGCGAGCTGCTGCGCCTCGAGCCCGCGCCCGCTTCCTGAGCGTCGCCCGCCGGCGCCGCCCAGCGACCTCGGGGTCGCGGGTTGGCGGCCGTGATTTGGTACAGTCCAGGCCGCACAGGAGCATGCCGTGAAGCATCCGTTTGCGGAACTCATCGCCCTTCGAATCGAGGAGGAGCGCGCCGGACACAGCAGGCTGACGCTCGAGGTCACGGTCGAGCACTTGAACCCCCACGACGTGGTGCACGGCGCAGTGCTCTATGCGCTCGCGGACACAGGGATGGGAAGCGCGCTCACTCCGACGCTGGCTGCAGGCGAGATCTGCGCGACGATCGAGATCAAGATCAACTACTTCAAGCCGGTGGCGCGCGGCACCCTCGTCTGCACGACGCTGATGCTCAATCGGGGGAAGTCGGTGGCCAACCTGGAGTCGCGCATCGTGCTCGGCGACACGCTGGTCGCGGTGGCCAACGGCAACTACGCGATCTTCACGCCACGGAAGGACGCGGCCTAGCGCGGCGCATCGCGCCGCTGCTGCTTTGCAGCAAGCCCGCGCGCGCTCCTGAATTGACGCGCGTCAACTCCTGGCATTGACCGCGCTGCGCCGTGCGGCGCCCAATGTCGCCTCCAATAACAACATGTTGGAGTAAACATCGTGGAAACCACTATAGGTAGTGATCAGGAGGCGAAGCCGGCCGCCGCGCTGCCGCTCGCGGTGATCAAGCGCGACGGCGCCCTCAAGCCCTTCGACGCCGCCAAGATCGCCAGCGCGCTCGCGCGCGCCGGGGCCGCCACCGGCGAGTTCGACGCGCAGCACGCCGCGCGCCTCGCCGCGCAGGCGGTGAAGGTGATCGCGCACCGCTTCGCCGGCGCGACGCCGACCATCGAGAACATCCAGGACGTCGCAGAGCAGGTGCTGATCGCTGCCGACCACCTCGTCACCGCGCGCGCCTACATCGCCTACCGCGAGCAGCACAAGCGCCTGCGTGCGGACAAGCGCACCGTGGTGGACGTCGCGAGCTCGATGAACGAGTACCTGGAGCAGAAGGACTGGCGCGTCAACGCCAACGCCAACCAGGGGTATTCGCTGGGCGGCCTGATCCTGAATGTCGCCGGCAAGGTGACGGCGAACTACTGGCTGTCGCACGTCTACCCGCCCGAAGTCGGGCGCGCGCATCGCGACGGCGATATCCACATCCACGACCTCGACATGCTCGCGGGCTACTGCGCGGGCTGGTCGCTGCGCACGCTCCTCGCCGAGGGCCTGAACGGCGTGCCGGGCAAGGTCGAGGCCGCGCCGCCCAAGCACCTCTCGAGCGCCGTGGGCCAAA
>JAOUIL010000060.1 GCA_029883975.1 Betaproteobacteria bacterium | reverse complement strand
CCGACGTCATGCGCTATAACGTGAAGTAGACAGCATAAAAGCCGGATCGCGTTCCGTACGTTTTCCGTCGGTGGTGTCAACGCTTTCCATAATCAGTGCGTTAGAGGTACTGTATAGATATACAGTTGCCCGCTCAATGGTATTCGGAGCGTTCCCCATGGTGGATGATCCTATGCCCAAACCACCCCGCCTGCTAGATCAGGTACGGGACGCGGTGCGCCGGCGGCACTACAGCTACCGCACCGAACAGACGTACTTGCACTGGATAAAGCGATATATCTGGTTTCACGATAGACGGCATCCCGCCGACATGGGAGGCGCCGAGGTCACCGCGTTTCTCACTCACCTTGCGCGGGAGCGAGCAGTGGCGGCCGCCACGCAGAACCAGGCGCTCTCCGCGCTTCTGTTCCTCTATGGCGAGGTGCTGGAGATCAAGCTGCCGTGGATGGACGGCATCGAGCGCGCCAAACGGCCCGTGCGTGTGCCGGTGGTGCTCACGGTGGAAGAGGTGAAGGCGCTTTTCGCGCGGCTGGACGGGACGAAGTGGCTCATGGCGGGGCTGCTGTATGGGTCGGGTCTGCGCCTTCGGGAATGCCTGAAGCTCCGGGTGAAGGACGTGGACTTCGAGTACCGGCAGATCACGGTGCGCGATGGCAAGGGCGGGAAGGACAGGGTGACGATGCTGCCTGGTGAGCTCGTCGAGCCGTTGCGCTCGCACCTCGCACGAGTGAAGTCATTGCATGAGCACGATCTGGCAGAAGGTTACGGGACGGCGGAGCTGCCGTTTGCCCTCGCGCGCAAGTACCCGAACGCCGCGAGCCAGTGGGGCTGGCAGTACGTCTTCCCCTCACGCAAGCGCTCGACCGATCCGCGCAGCGGGGAGATACGACGCCATCATGTCTACGACGACGTTCTGCCGAGGGCGATCGGGCAGGCGGCCCGCGAGGCGGGAATCGCCAAGCCGGTCGGCTCGCATACGCTGCGGCACTCTTTTGCGACTCATCTGCTGGATGCGGGGCACGACATCCGTACGGTGCAGGAGCTGCTGGGCCACGCCGACGTAAGCACGACGATGGTTTACACGCACGTGCTCAACAAGGGTGGGCGGGGCGTCAGTAGCCCGCTTGACAGATTGCGGGAGCCTGGGGCGGCGTATGCAGCCCGTTGAGAGGATTGCCTCGCGAATTCTCGTGGTCCGCGGCCGCCGCGTGATGGTCGACGCGGACCTGGCCGCGCTCTATGGCGTGGAGACGAAGCGGTTGAACCAGCAAGTCAGGCGGAATCGAAGGCGATTTCCGGCGGATTTCGTATTCGAGCTGACAGATGCCGAACGCGCAGAGGTGGTTGCAAAATGTGACCACCTCGCTCGGCTACGCTTCTCACCGGCAGCGTCACTTGCGTACACCGAGCATGGCGCCCTGATGGCGTCCGCCGTGCTGAACACATCGCGTGCTGTCGAGGTCAGCTTGTATGTGGTGCGCGCCTTCGTCCAGTTGCGTGAATCGATCGGCGCCCACCGGGAGATCGGCCGCCGCCTGGACGAGTTGGAACGCAAGGTCGGCGCGCAAGACGGCGTCATCGTCGGCATCGTTAGGGCGCTGCGAGAGCTTACGCAGCCGCCGCCGCAAAAAAGGGCCCTCGCATAGGCTTCGTCCTAGACGACTAGTCACAGAAAAGCGCATGAAATCAACGTGCTGTAACCTTGAGGTCGCAATTTGCGACATCAAAGAAACCGATACCAGGCGGTTGCGGACTGCAGCCAGCCCTGAACTCAACGAGACGCCGGCATTCGCGCAATCGGCCAGGCGGCAGCCTGAGCCGTCGCGCGCTACTCGACCCGCCGCTTCACCGTGCTCGGCCGGAAGTCCTCGGTGAGGTGATCGAGCATCGCGGGCACCATCAATTCGCGCGGATCGCCCTCGCGCATGCCGCCGCTCACGCCGCGCTCGGCCGAGACGCTGACGCCGCCGATCGTGCGCGTCGCCCACGCGCCGCTGCTCCACACGCTGGCGCCGCTGCGGGCCTCGAGGAGGCGGGCGGACATGTCGCCGCGCAGCGTGGTCTTCGCGCTGCCTTCGAGGCGGGTGAGGTCCTTGATCTGGACCTCGGTCTGCGGGTCGGAATAGGCGATCTCGCCGAGGAACACGGCGTCGACGCCGTACTTGGCGCCGATCTTCCTCAGCGCCTGGGCGTCGAACTCCCGCGCGCCCGCGGCGGCGAGCAGCTTCTCGCGGGGGCCGAGCTCGAGCAGGGGCGTGCCCGGCTGCGCGGCATGGATGCGCTGCTGGAACTCGCGCGTGGCTTTGGCATCGACGGTGGGCCCGGCGTTGGAGGCGAAATCGACGACGCCCAGCGTGCCGTAGCGCGCCAGGTCGATTCTCGGCGGCACGCTGACCAGCTGCGTGCGCGTGCAGCCGGCGAGGATCGCTGCAGCGAGCAGCGGCGCCAGTCCGATTGCGCGGCGCGCGCTCATCTCAGCTGAACGCCTGTATCCCCGTAATCGCCCGCCCGAGGATCAGCGCGTGGATGTCGTGCGTGCCCTCGTAGGTGTTCACCACCTCGAGGTTCACCACGTGGCGGATGACGCCGAACTCGTCCGAGATGCCGTTGCCGCCCAGCATGTCGCGCGCCGCGCGCGCGATGTCGAGCGCCTTGCCGCAGGAGTTGCGCTTGAGGATGGAGGTGACTTCCGGCGCCGCGCTGCCTTCGTCCTTCATCCTTCCGAGGCGCAGGCAGGCCTGCAGGCCGAGCGCGATCTCGGTCTGCATGTCGGCGAGCTTTTTCTGGACGAGCTGGTTGGCGGCGAGCGGCCGGTTGAACTGCTTGCGGTCGAGCACGTACTGGCGCGCGCGGTGAAAGCAGTCCTCGGCCGCGCCGAGCGCGCCCCAGGCGATGCCGTATCTGGCGGAGTTGAGGCAGGTGAAGGGGCCCTTGAGGCCCCGCACCGCCGGGAAGGCGTTCTCCTCGGGGCAGAAGACGTTGTCCATCACGATCTCGCCGGTGACGGACGTTCTCAGGCCGACCTTGCCGTGGATCTTCGGCGCGCTGAGGCCCTTCATGCCCTTGTCGAGGATGAAGCCGCGGATCTCGCCCACGTTGCCCTTCTCGTCGACTTCCTTCGCCCAGACGACGAACACGTCGGCGAGCGGCGAGTTGGAGATCCACATCTTCGAGCCGGTGAGGCTGTAGCCGCCTTTCACTTTCTTCGCGCGCGTGGCCATCGAGCCCGGGTCGGAGCCGTGGTTCGGTTCCGTCAGGCCGAAGCAGCCGATCCACTCGCCCGTGGCGAGCCTGGGCAGGTACTTCTTCTTCTGCGCTTCGTTCGCGAACTCGAAGATCGGCAGCATGACGAGCGAGCTCTGCACGCTCATCGTGGAGCGGTAGCCCGAGTCGATGCGCTCGACTTCGCGCGCGATGAGACCGTAGGAGACGTAGTTGAGCCCGGGGCCGCCGTACTCGGTGGGGATGGTGGGGCCGAGCAGCCCCAGCTCGCCCATCTCGCGGAACACCGCGAGATCGGCCTTTTCCTCGCGGAAAGCCTCGAGCACGCGCGGGGCGAGCTTGTCGCGGCAGTAGGCGGCCGCGGCGTCCTTCACCATGCGCTCGTCCTCGGTCAGCTGCGCGTCGAGGAGGAGGGGGTCCTCCCAGGAGAACTGCGCTTTCGGCTTCTTCGTGAGCGGGGCGTTCATAGGCTCTTTCTGAAAGTTCGTGCTGCGGCGCAGGCTTTCTCTGCGCCGCAGCACGTCGTTACGTTCTTTGGAGAATGACGGCGAGGCCCTGTCCCACGCCGATGCACAGCGACACCGCCGCGTAGTCGCGCCCCGACTGCTGCAGCTCGCGCGCCACGGTGAGCGCGAGGCGCGCGCCCGAGCAGCCCAGCGGATGCCCGATGGCGATCGCGCCGCCGTTGGGGTTGACGCGCGCGTCCTTGAAGTCGACGTTCATGAGCCTGAGGCAAGCTAGCACCTGGCTGGCGAAGGCTTCGTTGATCTCGATTAAGTCCATGTCCTTGAGCGTCTTCCCCGCGCGCTCCAGGGCCTTGGGGATGGCGTAGGCAGGGCCTACGCCCATGATGCGCGGCTCCACGGCCGCGGAGGCCGCCGAGAGGATCTTCGCGATCGGCTTCCTGCCGTTCTTCTCGCCCCACTTGCGGGAGGCCACGACGAGCGCCGCCGCGCCGTCGTTCACGCCCGAGGCGTTGCCCGCGGTGACCACGCCGCCCTCGTACAGCGGCTTCAGCTTCGCCAGCGACTCCATGGTGCTGTCGCGCCGCGGGTGCTCGTCGGCGTCCACCATCGCGGGCGGGGCGTCCTTCTTCTTCGCGGGCAGCGCGATCGGCAGGATCTCGCCCTTGTAGAAGCCCTCGGCCTCGGCCTTGGCGTACTTCTTCTGGCTGGCGAGCGCGAACTCGTCGGCCTGCTCGCGCGTGACGTTGAAGTCCTTGGCGACGTTGTCGCCGGTCTCCGGCATCTGGTGGTCGCCGTAGAGCTTCCTGAACTTCGGGTTCGTGAAGCGGCTGCCAATCGTCGTGTCGTACAGCTTCACGTCGCGCCCGTAGGGCGTCTCGGACTTCGCGAACACGTAAGGCGCGCGCGACATGCTCTCCACGCCGCCCGCGATGTAGAGCTCGCCTTCGCCCGCGGTGATGGCGCGCGCCGCGTCGGTCACCGCCTGCAGGCCGGAGGCGCACAGGCGGTTCACGGTCACCGCGGGGGTGGTGGGCGGCAGGCCCGCCATGAGCGCCGCGAAGCGCGCGACGTTGCGGCAGTCTTCCCCGGCCTGCGTGACGCAGCCGAGGATCACGTCCGAGATTTCCTCGGGCTTCACGCCGTTGCGCTTCACGACCTCGGCGATCACCTCGCCGGCGAGGTCGTCGGGGCGCACCGGCGCGAGCTTGCCCGCGTGGCGGCCGATGGGGCTTCGTAGGCCATCGTAGAGGTAGGCATCGAGCATGGGTTACTCCGGGGTAAGCAGGGAAAGGCCGAGCCGCGCGCGGCGCACGAGCCAGGGGCTCGGGCGGTAGCGCGGTTCCCGGTAGAAGTCGTGCATGCCTTCGAGCACGGCGAGGATGCGCGCCGGGCCCACGGCGTCGCCCATGGCCAGGGGCCCCTTCGGGTAGCCCAGGCCCAGCATCACCGCGCGATCGAGGTCTTCCGGATGCGCGATCCGGTCTTGCACGATTCCGCAGCCGACGTTGACGATGTGCGCCACCACGCGCTGCGCGACGAAGCCGGCGGAGTCGCGGATCACGGACACGGGCGTGCCGTCCGCGGCGAGGAGCGCGTGCGCCGCGTCGCGTGCTTCCCGCGTCGTCACGGGCGTGGTCATGAGCGTCCTTCTCTTCGCGAAGCCGAACAGCGGATCCACGGCCACGGTACGCCGCGGATCGAGCCCCAGCTCGAGCGCCGTGGTGCTCGCGTCGGTGCCGAGCGGTGCGACCAGGCACAACGCCTCGGCCGAGGGCCTGGCCTCGAGCTTCGCGCCGAGCTTGCCGGCCAGTTCCTTCAGCTCGGGCGCCGCCCACACCGCCCCCGGCTTCGCCGCGGGCACGGGCTGCTCCGGGATCTTCTGCGCGTTGTTGTCCTTGTCGTAGCGGTACCAGCCGCGCCCGGTCTTCCTGCCGAGCAGCCCCGCGGCGACGCGCGTCTCCGCGATGTAGGCGGGCTGGTACTTCGGCTCGCCGTAGTACTGCTGGTGCATGGACTTCATCACTGCGTGGGCTACGTCCAGGCCGACGAGGTCCATCAGGCTGAACGGGCCCATGCGAAAGCCCGCCGCGTCCACCAGGATCCGGTCGATGGTGGCGAAGTCCGCCACGCCCTCCTGCAGCACGCGCAGCGACTCGGGCACGAAGCCGCGCCCCGCGTGGTTGACCACGAACCCGGGCGTGTCCTTGCAGCGCACCGGCGTGTGGCCGTAGCGCCGCGCGAGCGCCGCGAGCGCCTCGCCCACCCAGGGCTCGGTCAGCTCGCCGTCCACGACCTCCACGATCTTCATCAGCGGCACGGGGTTGAAGAAGTGGTAGCCGGCGACGCGCCCGGGCTTTGCGCAGGCCGCGGCCATCGCGGTGACGGAAAGCGAGGAGGTGTTGGAGGCGAGGATGCAGGTCTCGGCGACGATGCCTTCCAGCTCGCGGAACAGTTTCTGCTTCGCGCCGAGCTCCTCGACGATGGCCTCTACGACGAGGTGGCAGTCCCCGAAGGCCGCGGTCGAGTCCGCGATCTCGATGCGCCCGAGCGCCGCGTCGGCGTCGCCCTGCGCCATGCGTCCCTTGGCCACCTGCCCGGCGAGCGCCCTGGCGATCGCGTCCTTCGCCTTCGCCGCGGCGCCCGCCTGCGCGTCGAACACGCGCACGCGCGCGCCGCACTGGGCGAGCACCTGCACGATGCCGCGCCCCATGGTGCCGCTGCCGGCCACGCCGGCGGTGAGGTCGCTGCGGGAAGGATCGAGCATGGACGAGGGGGGAAAGAATCCGGATTCTATCCGCCCGGGGCGGCGGCTATAATCCCCCGCAGAAAAACAACACCGATCACCGAAGCAAGGAGGCGGCCATGAAATACCGCAAGATCCTGCTCGCATACAACGGTTCGGCGGAGGGCAAGCGCGCGCTGGTGGAATGCGCGGAGCTGGCGAACTTCCTGGGGGCGGAAACGCATCTGCTGGCGGTGGCGAGCATGCCGCCGAGCCTGTTCCTCACCGAGGGGTTCGTCCCCGAGGAGCTGCTGGAGGAGGAGAAGAAGCGCACGCAGACGGTGCTCGACGAGGGCATCGCCAGTCTGAAGGACAAGGGCTTCAAGGCCGAGGGGCACCTCGCGGTGGGCGAGCCGGTGGAGGAGATCTGCCGGCTGGCAAAGGAGTTGGGCGTGGACCTGATCGTCGTGGGCCACAACCAGAAAACGTCGTTCGCGGCACGCTGGTGGAAGGGGTCGGTGGGGGCGTCGATCCTCGACTACGCGCCCTGCAGCCTGCTGGTCGCGCTGTCGCACAGCTAGCGCGAGAGACTATCCATGGAGAAGTTCGGACACCAGGGACGCCTGGAGGACGAGCGCATGCTCAAAGGGGCGGGGCGCTACGTCTCCGACTGGGCGCTGCCCGGCCAGGCCTGGGGCCATTTCGTGCGCTCGGACCGCCCGCATGCGGAAATCGCCGCCATCGACGCCGAGGCCGCGCTCGCCATGCCCGGCGTCATCGCGGTGCTGACCGGAGAGGAGCTCGCCAAGGCCGGCCTCAAGCCGATCCCGGCGGCGGCGCCCTTCAAGTGGAGCGACGGCTCGGAGCAGCGCCAGGCGCTGCGGCCCTCGCTCGCGCACGGCCGCGTGCGCCACGTGGGCGAGCCGGTCGCGCTGGTGGTCGCCGCGAGCGCGGCGCAGGCGCAGGACGCCGCCGAGGCGGTCTTGGTCGATTACCGCGAGCTTCCTGCGGTGGTGAGCGCGGAGGCGGCGCTCGCGCCGGGCGCGCCGCAGCTGCACGAGGTCGCGCCCGGGAACCTCGCGCTCGATTTCACCGGCGGCGACAAGGCGGCGGCCGATGCGGCGTTCGCGAAGGCGGCGCGCGTGGTAAAGCTGCGCGGCTATCACACGCGCGTGGTCGGCAATCCGATGGAGCCGCGCGCTGCGATGGGCTCGTTCGACCCGGCGAGCGGCATCTACTATCTGCACGCCACCACGCAGGGGGTCGGGCCGATGCGCGCGCAATGCGCAGCGGTGCTCGGCGTGCCGCCGGAAAAGGTGCGCGTAGTGGCCGAGGAGGTGGGCGGCGGCTTCGGCGTGCGCTTCAACGCCTATCCCGAGTACGGGGCGCTGCTGTACGCGGCGCAGAAGCTCGGCCGGCCGGTGAAGTGGGTCGGCTCGCGCTCGGAAGTGTTCCTCGGCGACGAGCAGGCGCGCGACATCGTGACCACGGCCGAGATGGCGCTCGATGCCGAGGGGCGCATCCTCGGCATGCGCTTCGACTACCTCGCGAACCTTGGCGCCTACATCGCCTTCACCGGCACGGTGGTGAACACCATCGGCATGGTGAACGTCATCAACGGCGTCTACGACGTGCAGGCGATCCACGTGCGCGGGCGCGCCGTGCTCACCAACACCGTGCCGACCGCCGCTTACCGCGGCGCGGGGCGGCCGGTCGCCTCGTACGCGCTCGAGCGCCTGGTGGACCAGGCCGCGCACGAGATCGGCATGGACCCGGCGCAGTTCCGCCGGAGGAACCTCATCCCGGCCTCGAAGATGCCCTACAAGCAGGTGAGCGGCTTCGAGTACGACTGCGGCGACTTTCCCGGCGTGCTCGAGCAGGCGGTGAAGGAAGCCGACTGGGGAGGCTTTGCGGCGCGGCGCGCCGAATCGGCCAGGCGCGGCAAGCTGCGCGGCCGCGGCATCTCCACCTACATCGAGGCGACCGCCCCGGGCGGCTTCGCGCCCTACGACCAGGTGGTGATCAACTGGGAGAAGGACGGCACGGTCACGCTGCACACGGCCTCGCACAACCACGGCCAGGGGCACGAGACCACGTTCGCGCAGATTGTCGCGGGCGTGTTCGGCATCCCGGTGACGAAGTTCCGCCTGCGCACGTCCGAGCCCGACACCAACCTCTTGGCCAATCCAACCGGAGGCTCGAGGACGCTGCACGGCCTGGGCAGCGCGATGCTGCTCGCGGCGCGCGAGATCGTGCAGAACGGGCTCGACCTCGCCGCCGAGGAGCTGGAAGCCGCGAAGGCCGACCTCGAGTTCAGGGAAGGCGAGTACCGCATCAAGGGCACCGACCGCAGGATCGCGATCACGGCGCTCGCGCAGAAGCACCCTGGCAAGCTCGACCTCGACTTCAAGGAGCGGCCGAAGGTCCCCGGCACTTACCCCAACGGCTGCCACATCGCCGAAGTGGAGATCGAGCCCGAGACGGGCCAGGTGGAGATCGTGTCGTACCTCGCCTGCGACGACGCGGGCAACCTGATCAACGAGCAGATCGTGCACGGGCAGATGCACGGCGGCATCACGCAAGGCGCCGGGCACATCTTCCACGAGCAGGCGGTGTACGACTCGAGCGGGCAGCTCCTCACCGGCAGCTTCATGGACTACGCCATGCCGCGGCCCGGGCTGGTGGGCGGCCTGCGCATCACCGAGCACCCGGTGCCGACCGCGACCAATCCGCTGGGCGCCAAAGGCGTAGGGGAAGCGGGCGTCACCGGCTCGATGCCCTGCCTGATGAACGCGGTCATGGACGCGCTGCGCCAGGCCGGCGTCAGCCACTTCGACATGCCGGCGACGCCGCTGCGCGTGTGGCAGGCGATCCGCGAGGCGAAGGCCGGCAGGCCGGCCGCGCTTGCCGTCTCGCAGGCTTAGCCTCGTACTGCACGGCGGCGTCCAGCGGAGGAGCCATCATGCAGAAATTCGTGCTTGCCTACGCGGTCGGCGCCGCCCTCGCCGGCGGCGCCTGGGCGCAGGGCGCCCCGGTCGTCGCCCCCGACACCGCCGCGCCGAAGGACATGAAGGACGCCGGCAAGGCGCGCCTCGAGGTGAGCGGCAAGATCCAGCTCGACTACATCTACGACTTCAACCGCGTCGACCCGCAGTGGAACAGCACGCTGCGGCCCTCGACCATCCCGGTCAACTGCCCGGGCGACGCCGGCTGCGGCAAGGACGGCGAGTCGATCTTCAGCGTGCGCCAGACCACGGTGGCGTTCAAGGGCTTCATCCCGACCGAGCGCGGCGAGCTGAAGACCGAGCTGTCGCTCGACCTGTTCAACGTGGGCGGCAGCAACACCGGCTTTCGCCTGCTGAACGCCTGGGGCGAGCTCGGCCGCTGGGGCGCGGGCCAGTACTACACGCTGTTCATGAACATCGACACCTTCCCCAACACCATCGACTACTGGGGCCCGAGCGGCATGTCGTTCCTGCGCAATCCGCAGGTGCGCTACACGATGCCCCTCGACGAGGGCACGCGGCTCGCGTTCTCGCTCGAGGCGCCGAACGCGGCGGTGGACACGGGCAAGGCCTCCGACGTGGCGGCCAATCTCGGGCTGCAGGGCCGGACGACGCTGCCCGACTTCCTCGCCAAGTACAGCATGGATCGCAAGTGGGGCCACGCCGAGATCGTCGGCATGCTGCGCTCGATCGGCTACGAAAGCGTCTCCACGCCGGACAACGAGCCCTCCGGCTCGAAGACCGGCTGGGGCTTCAACTTCAGCGGCTGGTACAACGTGGGCACGAAGAACCGCGTCGTCGGCACGCTCATCTGCGGCGAGGGCATCGCCAGCTACATGAACGATGGCGGCGTGGACCTCGCGCCGAGCGCGAGCTTCCAGGCCGAGACGGTGCGCTCGGTCGGCTGGTTCGTGTACTACGACCATTACTGGGACGACCAGTGGAGCAGCTCGTTCGGCGCCAGCCAGCACCGGCAGAGCAACACGGGCGGGCAACTCGACAACGCGTTCAGGACCGGCACCTACGCTTCCGCCAACCTGCTGCACCGCCCGGCGCGCAACGTGCTGGTCGGCGCCGAGCTGCTGCGCGGCGAGCTCGAGCTGAAGAACGGCGCGTCCAACAGCGACCTGCGCGTGCAGACCACGGCGCAGTTCAAGTTCTAGGAGCGCCGCGGGGCGGCAGGCCGCCGGTCACTCGAAGCGCCGCTCGCTCCACCAGGGATAGAACGGCGGCATGTCGCGCGTGACGCGCATGCCGAAGTTCGGCTTGCGCTTTTCCTTGAACGACGCGATGCCCTCGGCGACATCGGGCGAGCGGCCCATGTGGAAGATGCCGCGCGAGTCCACCTTGTGCGCTTCCATCGGGTGGTCGGCGCCGAGCATGCGCCACATCATCTGGCGCGCGAGCGCCACGGCGACGGGCGCCGTGTGGTCGGCGATCTCGCGCGCGATTCCCTGCGCGGTCGGAAGGAGCGCGTCAGGCGAGACGACCTTCGACACGAGCCCTCCCGCGAGCGCTTCCTGCGCGCCGAACACGCGCCCCGAGAGCGTCCAGTCGAGCGCCTGGCTGATGCCGACCAGGCGCGGCAGGAACCAGGAAGAGCAGGCCTCGGGCACGATGCCGCGCCGCGTGAAGACGAAGCCGAAGCGTGCCTCGCTGGAGGCGATTCGAATGTCCATGGGCAGTTGCATGGTGGCGCCGATGCCCACCGCCGGCCCGTTCACCGCGCAGATCACCGGCTTCTTCATCTCGAAGATGCGCAGCGTGACCCGTCCGCCGCCGTCGCGGTGCGTCTCGGCGGTAAGGCCCTCCTTCTTCGCATAGTCGAAGGTGGCGCCGCCCGCCGACAGATCGGCCCCCGCGCAGAACGCGCGGCCCGCGCCGGTGACGATCACCGCGCGCACCTCGTCGTCCGCGTCCGCCTTGCCGAAGGCGTCCACCAGCTCGTCGCGCATCACGTGCGTGAAGGCGTTCAGCTTCTCGGGGCGGTGCAGCGTGATGGTGGCGATGCGTTCGGTGACTTCGTAGCGGATCTCCTGGTAGTTCATGAAAACCCTCCTAAAGGGGGACAGTCCCCATTTGACTGTCGCTCCGCTTGGTCAAATGGGGACAGTCCCTAATTGATGCCTAATTGATGCGCCGCTCGCGCCCGCGCCAGTAGGGCTCGCGCAGCACGCGCTTGAGGATCTTGCCGGTGGGGTTGCGCGGGATCGCTTCGAGGAAGTCGATGCTCTTCGGGCACTTGTAGTGCGCGAGGCGCGCGCGCATGAACTCGACGATCTCGGCGGCGCTCGCCCTGGCGTCCGGCTTCAGCACGACGCAGGCTTTGACCGACTCGCCCCATTGCGCGTCCGGCACGCCGATCACCGCGCCGTCGGCGAGCGCCGGGTGCTGCAGCAGCACGTTCTCCACTTCCGCCGGGTAGATGTTCTCGCCGCCCGAGATGATCATGTCCTTGATGCGGTCGTGCAGGAACAGGTACCCGTCCTTCAGGTACCCCGCGTCGCCCGAGCGGAACCAGCCGCCGGGGAGCACCGCGTTCGCGGTCGCCTTCGGGTTGCCCCAGTAGCCCTTCATGTTCTGCGGGCTGCGGATCAGGATCTCGCCCACTTCGCCCTCGGCGCAGTCCTCGTCGCCGCCGGGGCTCACCACGCGCAGCTCGACGTTGTCGATGGGCTTCCCGGCCGAGCGCAGCAGGGCCTTCCTCGGGCCGTCCGGGTCGTGGTCCTCGGGCGGGAGCATCGTGATCGCGCCGGTGGTCTCGGTGAGGCCGTAGACCTGCATGAAGTCGCACCTGAACGTGCGCAGCGCCTCGACCAGCACCTGGTCGGAGATGGGCGAGGCGCCGTAGGAGATGCCTTTCAGGGACGAGTAGTCCGCGGCGCGCGCCCCGGGCGCCTGCAGCATGAACTGGATCATCGCCGGCACGAGGAAGGCATGCGTCACGCGGTGCTCGGCGATGGCGGCGATGGCCTTCGCCGGATCGAAGTCCGGATACAGGACGCTGAGCCCGCCCCTCGCCGCGGTGAGCAGCCCGACGCCCACGCCCGCGATGTGATAGGTCGGCAGCACGTTCAGCATCACGTCGGGCGCGCCGCGGTAGCCGATGGCGTCCGGCACCGCGCTCATCATCCCGGAGGAGAGGTTGCCGTGCGTCAGCTCCACGCCCTTGGGCAGCCCGGTGGTGCCGGAGGAGTAGAGCTGCAGCGCCGTGTCGTCCATCGCCGGCCGCGCCTCGGTGACGAGCGGCGCGAAGCCGCGCGTCCACTCGTCGAACCGCTCCGTGACGAGCGTCGCCGGCGTCGCCGCGGCGAAGGCCTGGTCGGCCATCATGAACTTCGCGCGCCCGTCCTTCACGATCCAGTCGATCTCCGGCGCCGCGAGACGCCAGTTGACCGGCATGCACACCGCGCCGAGCCGGCACGCGGCGAGCACCAGCGCCACGCATTCCGCGGTGTGCCTGGTGAGGCACGCGACGCGGTCGCCGCGCGCGATGGCGTGCTGCGCGAGACCGGCGGCGGCGCGGCCGGAGGCCTCCCACAGCTCGGCGAAGCTCCAGGTGCGCCGCGGCGTCCAGTAGGCGCGCTCGCCGCCCTTCCCGGCGGCATGCCGCGCGATGGCGTCGAGGACCGTCTGCACGCGCTAGGCGCGCTTGCCGACGACGCGGTCCACCATCTCCTGCGCCGCGCCGAGGTAGTTGGCGGGATCGGTGAGCTTGTCCAGCGCCGCCCGGTCGAGGTGCTTCGATACTTCCGGCACCTTGCCGAGCGCATCGGCGAGCCGCCCGCCCTTTTCGGCGACCGCGCGGCAGGCGTCGTAGACGACGTCGTGCGCCTCGTTGCGGCCGAGGTGCGGCGCGAGGCCCATCATCACCGCTTCCGCGACGATCAGGCCGTGCGTCATGTCGAGGTTCGTCCGCATGCGCGCTTCGTCGACGATCAGGCCGGCGAGCATGAACTTCGCCTGGTGCAGCGCGCCGCCCGTGAGGATGAACGCTTCGGGCAGCGCGATCCACTCCGCGTGCCAGGGGCCGGTGGCGCGCTCGAAGTCTTGCACCAGCGCGTCGAGCATCAGCCCCGCCTGCTGGCGCACGGCCTTGGCCGCGGCCAGGATCAGTTCCGAGGAGATGGGGTTCCTCTTCTGCGGCATCGTGCTGCTGCCGCCGCGGCCATGCACGAAGGGCTCGGCGACCTCGGCGATCTCGGTGGAGGCCATGAGCATCACGTCGAAGGCGATCTTGCCGAGCGATCCGGTGACCAGGCCGAGGAAGTTCACCGCCTCGGCGAGACCGTCGCGCGCCGCATGCCAGGTCGCCGCGGGCTGCGCGAGCTTCAGCTCCTCGCAAAGCGCCTTCTGCACCTCCATGCCGCGCTCGCCGAGCGAGGCCAGCGTCCCGGCGGCCCCGGCGAACTGGCCTACGAGCACCCGCGGCTTCAGTTGCTGCAGGCGCTCGGCGTGCCGGTCGAGCATCGCCAGCCAGATCGCGAGCTTGTAGCCGAACGTGACCGGCAGGGCCTGCTGCAGGTGCGTGCGTCCCGCCATCGGCGTGTCGCGATAGCGCCTGGCCTGCTGCGCGAGGATCGATTGCAGCTCGGCGATGTCCTTCTCGATCAGCGCGAGCGCGTCGCGCACCTGCAGCACGACCGCGCTGTCCATGATGTCCTGCGTGGTCGCGCCCCAATGGAGGAACTTGCCCGCGTCGCCGCACTGCGCGGCGAGCTGGCGCGCGAGCGGCAGGATCGGGTAGCCGACGACCTCGGTCTCCTTCTTCAGGCGCTCCATGTCGAGCCGCGATGCATCGCACTTCGCGGCGATGTCCTTCGCCGCCTGCGCCGGGATGACGCCGAGGCGCCCCTGCGCCCGCGCGAGCGCCACTTCGACCTCGGTGTAGCGGGCAAGCAGCGCGGCGTCCTCGAAGATTCCGCGTATCGCCGGCGTGCCGAAGGAGTCGCGAAACAGCGCCGAATCGAGGACGGTGGCGGCCATGGCGCTGCGAGTCTAACCCGGGAAAGCGCGGCCGAAGAACCCGGCGCGCGCCGAGCGCGGCTGCCGGGGCGTCCTCGGCGCCCGCATGCGTATCCATTCCGCGCGCACGGGAGCACAATCGTCACCGGTTGCCAGCCATGGGACCGAAGGAGGTCGTGCGGTGATTCCCGGATGGTTCGGCGCGGCGCTGAAGCGGCGGCATGCGCTCGCGAAGGCGGCGCTCCTGGGCCTCGTGCTGCTCGTTCTCCCGGGCCATCCCGCGGGCGCGCAGCTTACCGTGTTCGACCGGGCCGAATTCTTCTGGTCGGGCTCGGACTACCAACCGCCCGCGGACGGCGCCGCGTGGCAGCGGGTCGCCTTGCCGCACCGGTGGCACAGCACCAATCCCGGGAAGGCGGACTTTGGGTGGTATCGGATCGAGTTCGACCTCGAGGACGCTCCGACCTGGGTGCAGGCGATCCAGCTCAACGATGCGCGCGCCCAGTGGGTCGATTTCTTCGTCAATGGCACGCTGGTCGGCAGCTCGCGGGACCTGACCTCCGGCGACGGACTCCGGCTCAACACGCCGATGTTTTTCACGTTTCCGTCGTCCTTGCTGCGACCCGGCAGGAACGTGATCGTGGCGCGCATGCTCGCCAGGCACTCGGTCCTCAACATGCATGGCCTCGGACGCGTGAGATTGGGCGATGCGCAATCCGTCCACATCCGCTCAGTCGTGGCGCAGGAATGGGGCGTCTACGCCGAGCGCAGCCTGATCGCCATGACGTTCGCCGCTGGAATCATCGCGCTGTTCATCTGGCTCGCGCGCCGCAGCGACCGGGTGCTGCTCTGGTACGCGATCGCCTGCTTGTCGTGGGCCACGGCGGGAGCGCTGTGGCACGCGCTCCGCTGGACGAGCGACATACGCTTCTTGCACAACTTGCTGACTTCGTATTGGTTCTATGGTCTCGCCGTTCCTGCCGTCGTCCTGGCGTTGCGCCTGGTCGGCATCCGCCGGCCGCTGTTCGAGTCGGCCCTCTGGCTCTTCCTGCTGGCGGAAGTCGTGTGGCCGGTCTTGGGGTACCAGTGGACAAGCTTGCTATACCTGAACGTGAAGTACCTGATGGTGCGCTTGCTGGCGCAGGACCTGATCAACGGCGCGCTGCTGGCCGCTGGCGCGACGCTCGTGCTGCAGGCGACCTGGCGGCGGCGGCGCTGGCCCGACCTGGTTGCGGCCCTGTCGCTCGCCGTCATGGCCGCGCTGATGTTCTACGAAGCTACGCGCTACTTCGGCTGGATCGACGTCGAGGCGCCCTATCTGCGCCCGTACCACGTTCCGGTGCTGGTGTTCGCGATCGGCGCCGCGATCTTCGAGCGCCACGTGCGCGCGATCTGGCGCATTGAGCGCTCTAACGTCGAGCTGCAGCGGCGCGTGGACGAGAAGGCGCGCGAAATCGAGGCCTTCCACGCCGAGCGCGAAGACCGGCTGCGCCAGCAGGCGCTGATCCGCGACCGACAGCGCATTCTCGCCGACATGCACGACGGCCTCGGGGCGAGCCTCGTCGGTCTGCTGCGCTATGCGCAGGCCGGCGCGCCGGACGCGCGCGGCCTGGAGCTGCGGGTCCGGGAGGCGCTGCAGGAGCTGCGCATCGCGATCGACGCGCTCGAGCCCGCGGAGGGCGACCTCGGCAGCGTGCTCGGCAAGCTGCGCTACCGCATCGCGCCGCTGGTCGAATCCTCCGGCGCACGCCTGGGCTGGGATGCCGACGAGCTGCCGGCCGTCGAGGCGCTCGATCCCTCCGCGGTGTTCTCGATCCAGCGCATCCTGCTCGAAGCCGTTTCCAACGCCATCCAGCATTCCGGCGCGCAGCACATCGACATCGCCGCGCGCGCCAGCGGCGGCGATGCCATCAGCATCACGGTGCACGACGACGGCGCGGGCTTCGATCCACGCCAGCCGGGGGCCGGCCACGGGCTGGCGAACATGCGCAGGCGCGCCGAGACGATCGGCGCCAGCCTCGACGTCGCGTCGCGGCCGGGCGCCGGAACGACGCTCACGCTGAGCGTGCCGCGTCGACTGGGCCGGCCGGAGCCTACGGCCTATCCAGAAGCCGCAGCTGCGTCGCGCGCATGACCGCGGCCGCGGCCGAGTTCACGGCCAGCTTGCGGTAAGTGTTCTTGACGTGTGAGCCGACGGTGTGCGGCGAGATCGCCAGCTTCGCGGCGACTTCGCTGTGCATGTAGCCTCGCGCGATCAGCCGCAGCACGTCCGTTTCACGCTCGGTGAGCACGGCCTCCACTTTCGCACTCGGCTGCGGCCGCGGCTCGCCGCGCGCGCGCAGGCGCTTCAGCACCATCCGGGCGATGCCCGGGCTCATCGGCGCGCCGCCCGCGCGCAAGTCCAGCACGTGATCGACGAGATCCGGGTCGCTGCAGTCCTTGAGGACGTAGCCGGTCGCGCCCGCTTCGATGCTCTCGAGCACGTTGCGCTCGTCGCCGAACACGGTGATGACGATGATGTCGCAATCGCTCAGCGTGCGCTCGGCGTGGCGGATGACTTCGATGCCGTGCACGTCGGGCAGGCCGAGGTCGACGAGCAGCACGTCGGGACGCGCCGCCGGGAGGTGCGCAATGGCCTCGCGCCCGCCGCTGACCGCCTGCGCAAGCGTGGTGCGCGGGTCCGACGAGATGGCGCGCGCGAAGCGCTCGCGGGTGACGTCGTCGTCCTCGACGATCATCACGCGCACCATTGCCGCCGGCTGTCTGGCCATCGACGTCCCTTCCGCCATTGTCCCATCCTAGCCGCGGCGCCGGGGGGGTGTTATCCCGTGCGCACGGGATACCCGTCCGCCTGCTTTGCCCGTAGGCTGCGTCGCGTCGTGGGCGCCCACGTGCCGGTTGGCGGGCGCGACCTCTTCGAAAGGAAGGACATGGACAGCTCTCGATTCCTGGCAGGTACCGCCGTGGGGTTCATGCTGGCGGCGCTGGCTGGATGCGGAGGTGGCGGGGACGGCGGTGGCGGCGGTGGCGGTGAACCGGCTCCCCTTCCTTACGTCGGCAGTACGAGCCAAGCGGCGATCACGACGACTGACGCGTCCAAGCTTACTGCCAACGTCATTGCCGGCGGCGACAGCGCCACGGCCATCCTTGGGGTCTCGATCGAGAGCGGCGGCGCCACGCAAAGTCAGGGCAGCGGGCTCATGGGGGTTGCGCTGCGTCTCAGCCGAACCTTGCGTGACACCGTGGCAAGCGCGGAACAAGGCAGTTCCTCGCCTCGAGCAGTAGATGGGGCCCTGGTTGACGGCGTCTGCGAAAGTGGATCGATAAGCACGACAGGGCAGCTTAATGCCGACGGCACTGGGACCGTCACGGTCAGTTTCGACAATTGCCTCGCCAATGGCGTTACCGTGAGTGGTCCAGCAACACTGCGCGTCGACCACTTCGAGATGGCCATGGATATGCCGACGGACTTCACATTGAGTTTCACAAGACTGTCGCTTCGCGGATCGACCCTCAATGTCGATGTGGGTGGATCTCTGCGCTGGCTGCTTACGGGCACTGGTTGCTGCGGTGTGGGCGTCACGTTCGAGGCGTATACGATCACGGCAAACCTCGTTTCGCTGAATAACAGCACGGGCAAGATGATAAGAACAGAGAATCTCCGCTTGATGAATGAGGAAAGGTTGACAGCCACCTCGACGTCTTTGACCTCGGTCGTTGTTGGCCGAGTATTCGATCAGGATTTCGGGTACGTCGACATCTTTTCGATCACACCGCTTTTCTTCGGAACCCTGACTCAGCTCTTTCCGGATAGCGGTCAGCTGTTGCTGACGGGTGCGGCAGGCAGCACCATTCGCGCTACGGCTACAGCATTTGGTTCTTCAATGGTGGCACTCGAGTTGGATCTCGATGGCGATGGTCGCGCTGACAATGCCGCGAACCTAAAGTGGGCCGATCTCACGGGCCCCATCGGAGCTGATCTCGGAGACTCGGACGCCGACGGGTTGCACAACAGCTGGGAAACGTTCTACGGTCCAACGAGCAAGACTGACGACATCGACCTAGACGGCTTCGACAGCCTGGCCGAATACCTGGCCGGCACGAATCCGAACGATATCAATTCGCATCCATAGCCACGGCGCACTGACCTCGGCGAGCGCGCGCGCCGTCCAGGGCTTCCCGCATGCCGGAAGTCTACGATAATGCGGCATGCCGACGCGCGCTCCCCTGGAAGTGAACGGCCGCCGCTACCGCTGGATGACCGGCCCGCTCGTCGTCGTCTGCGTGGACGGCTGCGAGTTCGACTACGTGCGCCGCGCGGTGGCGGCGGGCGTGGCGCCGTTCCTCGGCAGGATGCTCTTCGCGGGCGCGGCATTCGAGGCCGACAGCGTCGTGCCGACCTTCACCAACCCGAACAACCTGTCCATCGTCACGGGCGTGCCGCCGTCGGTGCACGGCATCTGCGGCAACTACTTCTACGACCGCGAGTCGGGCGCCGAAGTGATGATGAACGATCCGAAGTACCTGCGCGCCGGCACCATCCTCGCCGCCTTCGCCGCCGCGGGCGCCAAGGTCGCGGTGGTGACCGCGAAGGACAAGCTGCGCGCGCTGCTCGGCAAGGACCTCGCGGGCATCTGCTTTTCCGCCGAGAAGGCCGACGACGCGATGCTCGCCCTGGTCGGCAAGCCGCGGCCTTCGGTCTACAGCGCCGCGCTCTCGGAGTTCGTGTTCGCCGCGGGCGTGAAGCTGATGGAGAAGGAGCGCCCGGACCTGATGTACCTCTCGACCACCGACTACGTGCAGCACAAGGCAGCGCCGGGGTCGGAGGCGGCCAATGCCTTCTACGCGATGATGGATCCTTATCTCGCGCGCCTGGACGCGCTCGGCGCGACGATCGCGCTGACCGCGGATCACGGCATGAACGACAAGTTCGGCGCCGACGGCCAGCCGAACGCGATCTTCCTGCAGGACCTGATGGACGAATGGCTGGGCAGCGGCGCGGCGCGCGTCATCCTGCCGATCACCGACCCGTACGTCGTGCACCACGGCGCGCTGGGGTCGTTCGCCACGGTGTACCTGCCTCCGCAAGCGGACGTGATCAATCGCCTGGCGAAGGTAGAGGGCGTCCAGCTCGCGCTCGCGAACGCCGAGGCCTGCGCGCGCTTCGAGCTGCCGCCGGATCGCTTGGGCGACATCGTGGTGGTCTCGCAGAAGAACGTCGTGCTCGGCACGAGCCGCGCGCGCCACGACCTCTCGGGGCTGGACGCGCCGCTCAGGTCGCACGGCGGGATCTCCGAGCAGCCGGTGCCGCTGCTTTTCAACCGCAAGACCGGCGGCATTCCGGGGAAGACGCGCCTACGCAACTTCGATGCGTTCGACGTTGCGCTGAACCACCTGCAATCCTGATCGCGGCGCTGCCGGTCACCGTGCCGGGCTGTCCGGCATCGGATGCGCCCGGAAAAACTCGAGGATCACGCGATTCGCGCTCCACCCGTCGACCCGCGGGCCGATGATCCGCTCGCCGAGATAGCCCCAGCCGCCTGGCCAGACGTGGCCGCCGCCGTCCATGCGGATCAGGGCCGTCTCCGCGCGGCAGCCGCTCCAGGAGATGCGCGCGGTCTCGATGCCGGGCTCGCTGGCCAAGCGCTCCGCGCCGCCGGCGGACGTGCAGCCGTTGATCGTGGCCCAGGTGCGCATCGACTCGTCCACGGAGATCTTGGGCAGGTCGTCGCGCTGCGCGCACGCGGCCGCGCCGCCGGCATACGCCCAGCAGGGGTCCGCAGTGCCGTGGATCTGCAGCACCGGCACCGGGCGCGGCGGCGTGCAGGCGGCCGTGGTCGCGAACTGATTCGCGCCGCCTACCGCGGCGATGGCGGCGATGCGCTCGCCCATCTGGCAGGCGAGCCGGTGGCTCATCGCGGCGCCGTTGGACAAGCCCGTCGCGTACACGCGCTTGGGGTCCACCGCGACCCAGCGCGCGAGGTGCTCGAGCAGCGCCTTGAAGTACGCGACATCGTCGACGCCGTCCTTGCACGCGCGCCCGCTCACGCACTGCCAGCCTCTGGTGCCGCCGCCCGCGTTCCACGTGCGCACGTTGGGCGCGAGCCGCGCGCCCGTGCCGTTCGGGTAGACGACCGCCACGCCTTCGCGATTCGCCGCCGCGTGCAGGCAGTCGGGGCTCTCGATCTCGCCGCCCGGGCAGCCGGTGCGTGCCGCGGCGCGTGCGTTGCCGCCGCCGCCGTGGATCGCGAGGATCACGGGCACCGGATTCGACGGAGAGTAACTCGCGGGGAGATGGATGTCGTACGGGCGCCGCGGGAAGCCCGGCACTTCGCAGGTCACCGTCGCGCCGGGCTGCGCATGCGCCGGCGCACATGCCGGCGACTTCGCGCTCGCGCAAGCCGAGACCCCGGCAGCGGCGAGCGTGAGGAGCAGGGCACGCATCATGTTGGTGGAGGCGGCGGGAATCGAACCCGCGTCCGCAAGCCCTCGGCAGTCAGGACTACATGCTTAGCCTGGTGATTTGAGCTTCGCCTCGCACCCGCCCACCGGCAGGCTGGTCCTCGGCTAGCCGCTTCGACGGATC
>JAOUIL010000129.1 GCA_029883975.1 Betaproteobacteria bacterium | reverse complement strand
ACCTCGACGCTGGAGGCGCTGTACCAGGCGCAGTCGGCCCTGCGGGCGGCCGAGCTGGATCGGCTGGCGCAGCTCGCGCCCCGGGCGGGCCTCGACGCCGCCGAGGTCGACGCCCTGCGCAACGCGCCGGACGCGCCCGCCCGGGCGCAGGCCACGCGCGCGCTCGCCCAGCAGATCGACTCGCGCTTCGAGCAGCAGCGCAGCATCGCCGCCGGCGCCTACGCGGTCGAGACCCGGATCATGAACGGCACCTACGTCAGCATGCTGCTGATCGTGCTGGCCGTGGGCATCATCGCCTATTTCCTGATCGCCAAGATGGTGACGCGGCCGCTGGCGCGCATGGTGGACGTGGCCGACGCGGTGGCGGCCGGCGACCTGCGCCACGCGTATCGAGCCCCAGGGCCGCGACGAGCTCGCGCAGGTAATGCGCGCGCTGGGCGATATGAACAACGGCCTCGCGCGACTCATCGGCGAGGTGCGCCACGCCTCGAACGCCATCACGCTCGGCACCAGCCAGATCGACACCGCCAACGCCAAGCTCGCCGAGCGCTTCTCCGACCAGGCGAGCGGCCTGGACCACACCGCCTCGACCATGGAGCACCTGACGGCGACGGTGGGCCGCAATGCCGAGCATGCGCGGCGCGCCGCCGAACGTGCCGGCAACGCCAGCGCCATCGCCGACAAGGGCGGCGTGGAGGTGCGGCGCGCAGTGGACACCATGAGCGCCGTGGACGCGGGGGCGCGGCGCATCACCGACATCGTCGGCGTGATCGACAGCATCGCCTTCCAGACCAACATCCTGGCGCTCAACGCCGCGGTCGAGGCGGCGCGCGCGGGCACGCAGGGCCGCGGCTTCGCCGTGGTCGCCTCCGAGGTGCGCAGTCTTGCGCAGAAAAGCGCCGCCGCGGCGCGCGAGATCAAGACGCTGATCGCCGACGCCATCGCGCGCGTCGAGGAGGGCGGGCGCGTCGTGCAGGCGGCCGGCGACACGATCGCGCAGACGGTCGCCGCGGTGCAGGAAGTGACCGGCATCGTCGGCGAGATCGCCGCCCTGTCGAACGAGCAGGCGAGCCGGCTGCAGGAGATCAACCACGAGGTGGCCGAGCTGGTGCAGAAGACGCGCGGCAACACGGTGCTGGTCAACCACGCGGCGGACGCCGCGCGCGCCAACAGCGAGCAGGCGGCCGCGCTGCAGGATGCGATCTCGGTGTTCCAGCTGTCAGAGGGCGCCGCCGGCGACGCCGGCGGCGCGCTCGAGGCGCCCGAGCGTCTGGCGCTGGCGTCGCGCGCCTAGCGCCGCAGGTCCAGCTTCCAGTACTCCCCCGTCAGCCGCTTGCCGAAGCTGCGGTGCTTCTGCCGGCGCACGAGCCGGAAGCCGGCCTTCACGTAGATGGCGCGCGCCGCGGCGAGCTCGCTCTGCGTCCACAGCACGAGCCTGCGGTACCCGCAGCGCTGCGCAAAGCGGATGCAGGCCGCGACCAGGCGCTTGCCCAGGCCCAGGCCGCGCGCCGCGGGCTCGAGGATCAGCAGGCGCAGCTTCGCCACCTGCGGTGACTGCCGCACCAGGAAGACCGCACCCAGGCGCTCGCCCGCGCGCTCGGCGATCCAGCAGCGCTCGCAGCGCGGATCGAAGTGCTCGGCGAAGCGCGCCACGATGCCTGCGACCAGTCCCTCGAAGCGCGTGTCGTAGCCGTATTCCTGCCAGTAAAGCTCGCCATGGCGCTGCACCACCCAGCCCAGGTCCCCGGGTCGGTGCCGGCGCAGGCGCGCTTGCGGTAGCATCTTCGGCCTCACCACACGGGAGAAATTAGCATGGCTGCACAGAGCAAAGTCGCCATCGTCACCGGCGCCTCGGCCGGCATCGGCGAGGCCGCCGGCGTGGCGCTGGTCAAAGCGGGCTGGAAGGTCGCGTTCGCCGCGCGCCGCGCCGAGCTGCTGGAGAAGATCGTCGCGCAGTGCGGCGCCGCCAACGCGCTCGCCGTCGCCACCGACGTGGCGAAGCCAGAGTCCGTGAAGAGCCTGTTCGCGAAGACGCTGGACAAGTTCGGGCGCCTCGACCTGCTGTTCAATAACGCCGGCATGGGCGCGCCGCCGGTGCCGATGGACGAGCTGCCCTACGAAAAGTGGAAGGAAGTCGTGGACGTCAACCTGAACGGCATGTTCCTGTGCGCGCAGGAGGCGTTTCGCATCTTCAAGCGCCAGCATCCCCAGGGCGGCCGCATCATCAACAACGGCTCGATCTCGGCGCACGCGCCGCGCCCGTTCTCGGTGGCCTATACGTCCACCAAGCACGCGGTCACCGGCCTGACCAAGTGCATCGCGCTCGACGGCCGCGCGCACGATATCTGCGGCTGCCAGATCGACATTGGCAACGCCGCTACGCCGATGACCGAGAGGATGACCAAGGGCGTGCCGCAGCCCAATGGCAGCACCATGATCGAGCCGCGCATGGACGTGCAGCACGTGGCCGACGCCATCGTCTACATGGCGGGCCTGCCCAAGGAGTCGAACGTGCTCACCATGACGGTGATGGCGACCAAGATGCCATTCGTGGGGCGCGGCTGAAGCCCGCGCTGCGCATCGATCTGGGCAAGCGCGCCGGCGTCGCCGCCGGGCTGCTCGGCGTGCTGTGCGTGCTGGCCGAGCTGTGCTTCCTGCTGCCGGACCTGCTGGTCGCGCGCGACGCCCTGCCCTTCTACCTCGCGCACCTCGGGGTGTTCCGCGGCATCCTGCTGGCCGCGATCGTCGCCACGTTCGTGCTGGGCGCGGCGAGCATGCTGCTGCTGCGCTCCAAGGCACACGGCGTGCTCGGCATGGCGCTCGGCGCGATCGCGCTGCTGATGGGCGGCCCGCAGGCGCAGGCGATCGACGTGGGCGCAAGCCGGGTCTCGGCGGGGCTGGACTACTTCGTGCTGGAGCTGCTGGTGCTCGGGATGCTGTTCGTGCCGCTCGAGCGCGCGTTCCGGCTGCGCGAGCAACGCATCTTCCGCGCGGGCTGGCAGACCGACCTCAAGCATTTCTTCGTCAGCCACGCGGGGGTGCAGCTGCTGTCCTTTGCCACCATGATCCCCGCGCAGGCGGCGTTCGCCTGGGCGGTGCAGCTCGAATTCCAGAAAGCGGTCGCCGCGCAGCCGCTATGGCTGCAGTTCCTGGAGATCCTGCTGGCGGTCGATTTCACGACCTACTGGGTGCACCGCGCCTTCCACCAGGTGCCCTGGCTATGGAATTTCCACGCCATCCACCACTCGAGCCGGCAGCTGGACTGGCTCGCCGGATCGCGCATGCACCTGCTGGACGCCCTGGTGACGCGTGCGGCCGCGTTCCTGCCGATTTTCCTGCTCGGCTTCGCGCCGGCCGCGCTGGTCGCGTACGTCGCCTTCGTCTCGATCCACGCGGTGTTCATTCACGCCAACCTGCGCTGGCGCTTCCCCTACCTGCGCTGGGCGATCGCCACGCCGGAGTACCACCACTGGCACCACACCTCGGACGAGGAAGGCATCGACAAGAATTTCGCCGCCTTCCTGCCGCTCTGGGACCTGGCGTTCGGCACCGCGCACCAGCCCGACCACTGGCCGCAGAAGTACGGCACCGTGAAGTTCCAGCCGCCGGAGGACTACCTCGGGCAGCTCCTGTACCCCTTCCGGCGGCACGGGGAGCGCACGCCCTACGGCTAGCCGAGGAGCCTGGGCAGCACCTCGCTGATCGAGTCGTTGAAGACGGCGTCGGCGATGTCGTCGAAGGGCGTCGGCTCCGCATTGACGATCACCACGCGCGCCCCTGCCGCCTTGGCCGCCGGCACCGCGCCGGCGATCGGGTAGACCTGCAGGCTCGTGCCGACGGCGAGCAGCACCTCGGCCTCGACCGCCGCCTGCATGGCGCGGTCGATCACCTCCGGCACCAGCGCCTGCCCGAAGGAGATGGTCGCGCTCTTCAGGATCCCCCCGCAGCTACGGCAGGGCGGATCGGCCTCGCCGGCGCGCACGCGCGCCAGCGCCTTCTCCATCAACGCGCGTTCGCCGCAGCTCATGCACACCACCTTGCGCATGGTGCCGTGCACCTCGATCACCTTGTCCGGCGAGTTGCCGGCGATCTGGTGCAGCTCGTCGATGTTCTGCGTGATGAGCGCGTGCAGCTTGCCGCGCTTCTCCAGGCCGACGAGCGCGTGGTGCCCGGGATTGGGTTGCGCGCGCCACGCGCTGTGCTCGAGCCGGCTCTCCCAGGACAGGCGCCGTACTTCCGGGTCGCTCATGTAATAGCGGATGTCGGAAAGCTTCTCCGCCTTGGGGTTCTTGGTCCACACGCCCTGCGGGCCGCGGAAGTCCGGGATGCCGGAGTCGGTGGAAATGCCCGCGCCGGTGAGCGCCACCACCCGCCTCGCCTTGCCGATCCAGTCGCGCACGTCCTGCATTGCAATAGTTTAAATCTCCCCGGTCCGGGCGGAGATTCCGAACCACAGGACAAGGGAGGACATCGTGAAGAACTGCAAATTCGATGCGCTGCGTGCTCTGGCCGCGGCGCTCATGCTGATGCTCTGCGCGCCGACGATCGCCGCGGACAAGCCCGAGACCCCGACCACGGTCAGCGGCTTCGCCATCGTCACGCCCGAACAAGCGCGCGCGCTCGTCGGCAAGGCGAGCTTCTACGACATGCGCTCGGCGATCAACTACGGCAAGGGCCACGTCCAGGGCGCCAAGGCGCTGCCCTACGGCGAGAAGAGCGGCTTCACGCCCGACTTCGACGGCAGCAAGGACAAGTTCGACATGAGCAAGCTGCCCGCGGACAAGAGCGCGACGATCGTCTTCTACAGCGACGGCCCGAAGGGCTGGAAGTCCTACAAGGCGGCGGTGCTGGCCTCGAAGGCCGGCTACACGAACGTGAAGTGGATGCACGCGGGCACCACGGGCTGGCAGGCGAAGGGCCTGCCCTTCGCCAGCTGACGGGCGCGAGGGCTCATGACCGATGCGCACGAGCCCGTCGCACTAGGCGGGCGGCTGGAGGCGCTCGGCGGCGGATTCACGGTCGCCGTCGGCGCCATCCTGCTGCTCGTCGTGCTGGCCGCCATGGGACTGAATTACGCCGCGCTGCAGCGCGAGCATGCGGCGCACCAGCGCGCGCTGCTGGCGCCGGACGCGGACCAGGGCCTCGATGCGCTCGTGCGCAGCGTGCAGGAAGGCTTCATCTCGGAGGGCTCGTCGAGCGCGGTCGCCAACGCCGGCGCACGCGCCACGCAG
>JAOUIL010000059.1 GCA_029883975.1 Betaproteobacteria bacterium | reverse complement strand
TGCCGCGCGTGAGGTCCTGCGCGGTGGAGGAGTACTGCGTGGGCATCGCTTCGGCGATCTGGTAGGTCCGCTCGAGCATGCCGGGCGCCATGGCGACGCCGCTCGCCGTGGCGAGCGCGAGCGTTTCCTCGACGACGTCGCGCATCACGTCGCGGATGGCCGCGCCCTCGATCATCTTCCCGTAGGGCAGCTGCGTGATCGCGGAGAGCGCGTTGTAGGCGCAGTTCACGACGAGCTTCGCCCACAGTTCGCCCGCGACGTTCCCGGAGATCGTGACCGGCATGCCGGCCGCGTCGAACCATCCTTTCAGCTGCTCGAGGGCGCCGTCGGGCAGCCTGGCGCCGAGCTCGCCGATCACCAGGTCGCCGCGCCCGTGGTGCTTCAGGTGCCCCGGCCCGGCCATTTCGGTCGCCACGTACACCGCCGCCGGGATCACCGGCTGCGCACTGCGCACCTGGATGCGCTCGGTGTTGTCGACGCCGTTCTGCAGGTTGACGACCAGGGCGTCGGCATCGAGGTGCGGCGCCATCTGCGCTGCCGCCTCCTCGGTGTCGGTGGATTTCACGCAGAACAGCACCAGCTTCGCGCCGCGCACGGCGCTCGCCTCGGTGCTCGCCGCCACCGGCACGTGCTCGTCGAATGTCAGGCCCTCGAAATGCAGGCCGCGCGCCTTGAACGCCTCGACGTGCACCGGCCGGCCGATGAGCGTCACCGCGTGGCCGGCGCGCGCGAGCATCCCGCCGTAGTAGCAGCCCACGGCGCCGGCACCGAGCACTGCCACCCGAATCTTCACCCCGTTCGCCATCCGCGCGAATATATACTGCGCGCATGAGCGTACACTCGATCACCGCAAGACGCGCCACCGACCCGGTGCGGGAGGCGAGGATCCACCTCGCCGCTGCCCACCGTCTCGCGGTGCTGCACGAGCTGGAAGAGGGCATCGACAACCACTTCACGGTCACCGTTCCCGGCGCGAGCGACCGCTACCTGATCCTGCCCTTCGGCCTGCACTGGTCCGAGGCGCGCGCGAGCGACATGATCGTGTTCGACGAGTCGGGCGCGACGCTCGAGGGCGAGGGCGTGGTCGAGCTCTCGGCGCAGTGCATCCACGCGCCGATCCACCGCCTGACTGGCGCGCGCGTGGTGCTGCACACGCACCAGACGTGGGCGGTGGCGCTCAACATGCTGAAGGACAATCGCCTGCTGCCGGCGAGCCAGACCGCGGCGTTCTTCCACGGCCACGTGGCCTACGACGACACGTACATGGGGACGGCCGATTTCGTCGAGGAAGGCGAGCGCCTCGCGCGCCTGATCGGCGACAAGCACGTGCTCTTCATGAAGAACCACGGCGTGCTGGTGGTGGGCGAGACCGTGGCCCAGGCCTACCGGCGCCTGTACAAGCTCGAGCGCGTGTGCCGCGCGCAAGTGCTGGCGATGGGCACCGGCAAGCCGCTCGAAGTGCTCTCCGACGAGGTGGTGACGCAGGTTCAGGCGCCGCCCGAGAACGACCGCCACTCGCGTGCCGAGCGCGAGCGCCTCTACTTCGAGGCGATGATGCGGGTGCTGGACCGGGAGAGTCCCGGCTACGCCGACTAGCGGCGCGCGGCGAGGAACTCGCCGAGCAGCCGCACGACCGCCTCGGGCTGCTCCTGCTGCACCCAGTGGCCCGCGCCGTCCACGAGGTGCGTGCCGCGGTAGTCGGTGCAGGCCCTGGTTTCCATTGCTCCGAGGTCTCCTGGGCGCTGGTAGTTGCCCCAGTCGCGCGCGCCGGAGATGAAGCACGCCGGAACGTCGATCGTGCGGCCGGCGAAGAGCTCCAGCAGGCGCGCGAGCGGCGGTGCCCAGCGCGCGCGATACCACTGCAGTCCGCCCTGGAACCCGGTGCGCGCGAACTCCGCCGCGTACACGGCGAGCTCGTCCTCGGTCAGCCAGCGGCAGGCGGCGATCTCCTCGCGCGATGGCATCTCCTGCGCCACCGTCTGCGCCATGTTCTCGTGCAGGTTCATGATGTAGTAGGTGGGCATCTTCGCCAGCTCGGACGCGCTCCATGCAGCGAGCGCGTGGGGCCGGTTCGCCTTCCAGTCGGCGCTCTTCGCATGGAAGTAGCCGCGCAGGAAGGGCTGCAGCCCCTGCGGCGCGCGCAGCATGTCGCCGTTCGCCTCGCGCGTGCAGTAGTAGGCCTGGTAGTGCTTGCGCGGCCGCGGCAGCGCGGCCAGCTCGGCGAGGATCTTCTCCGGAGAAGCGGGCTGCAGGCCCGGCGGCCCGCCGAAGGGCGCGCTCATGATCGCCACCGAGCGGAACACGTCGGGACGCACGAGCGCGCACCAGGCGGCCAGGATCGAGCCGAAGTCGTGGCCGGCGAGCTGCACGTGGGTGTGGCCGAGCGCGTAGACGAGACCGAGCGCATCGCGCGCGAGGTTGAGCAGGTGGTAGGAGGCGAGGTCGCCGTCGTAGTCGGGGTCCCAGCCGGTCGTGCGCCCGTAGCCGCGCTGGTCCGGCGCCATGACGTGATAGCCGGCGTCGGCGAGCGGCAGCATCACCCTGCGCCAGCTGTAGGCGAGCTCGGGAAAGCCGTGCAGCAGCAGCAGCCCCGGCGCGGACGGATCGCCGGCCTCCAGCACGTGCATCCGCAGTCCGTTGACGCCCTCGACGAAGCGCGAGCGGATGCCCGCGGGCAGCGGCAGGGCCCGCAAGCTCAGCGGCCCCGCTTTCGCGCCAGCGCCGCGCCCGCCGCCAGCGCCTGCAGCTTGGCGACGGCGATCTCGCGCTGCATCGGCGCCATGCCGCAATTGGTGCAGGCGATGAGGTGCTTCCTCGGCACGTACTTGAGCGCGGTGCGGATGGTGGCCGCGACCTCCTGCGGCGTCTCCACCTTGTCCGAGGCGACGTCGATGACGCCGACCAGCACGTCCTTGCCCTTCAGCAGCTTCATCAGCTCGGGCGGCACGTGCGAGTGGATGCACTCGAGCGACACCTGCTTGATCCGGCTCCTGGCGAGCGCCGGGAAGATCTTCTCGTACTGGCGCCACTCTTCGCCGAGCGTCTGCTTCCAGTCGAGGTTCGCCTGGATGCCGTAGCCGTAGCAGATGTGCACGCAGGTCGTGCACTTGAGGCCCCGGGCGGCGCGCTCGAGCGCCCGGATGCCCCACCGGTTGACGTCGTCCATGTACACGTTGAACGCGGGCTCGTCGAACTGGATCACGTCCACGCCGTCCTTTTCCAGCGCGCGCGCCTCCTGGTTGAGCAGCTCGGCGAACGCCATGGCGAGCTTCGCCCTGTCGCCGTAGTGCCGGTCGGCGATGGTGTCGACGATGGTCATCGGCCCGGGCATCGTGATCTTGAGCTTCTTCTTCGTGTGTGCGCGCGCGAGCTTCGCCTCGGCCTCGTGCACGCGGCCTTTCAGGCGTATCGGCCCGACCACCACCGGCACCATCGCCTCGTAGCGGTTGTCGCGAATGCCCATCTTCACCTTGTGCTCGAAGTCGATGCCCTCGACGAACTCCAGGAAGCCGTGCACGAAATGCTGGCGCGACTGCTCGCCGTCAGTGACGATGTCCAGCCCGGCGTCCTCCTGCTCCTTCAGCCACAGGAGCGTGGCGTCGCGCTTGGCTTTCTGCAGCTCCGCGCCCGAAGACTTCCAGGCGGGCCAGAGCTTGTCGGTTTCGGCGAGCCAGAAGGGCTTGGGCAGGCTGCCGGCGAGGGTGGTCTGGAAATCGGGCATGTTCTCCTCCGGTTCGTCATTATCGTGCAAGCACCGCCCGGGGAGTGACTTCGCCGGGCCGATGCGCTGTAATGCGGCGCATGAGGCGGGCTACCCTCATCGCCCTGGCGCTGCTCGCGACCGGCGCGGACGGTACGCAGGCGCAAGCGCTCTCCAGGGAGCGGTGGGCCTCCATGATGCGCGAGGTCATGCCGTCGGCGTTCTGCCAGGAAAGGGCGTACTTCCGTGCGTGCTTCGCGCAGGGCGCCGCGGACTGCGCCAGGGCGGCGAATCTCGCGGTCGACGATTGCCTGCGCCAGCACGAGGCGCAGGTCCCGGACACGCTGAAAAACCCGGAGGCGGGCAGCCGCTGGAGCCGCGTGATCGGCGCCTGCGCCGGCACGTTGTTCGAAATGCACAGCCGCCGGGTGAAGCGCAACTCGGCCAAGTGCAACGACCCGGACGCCTGGAACTGAGCCGGGCTCAGCGCGCCTCGCGGCTGCGCATCGGCAGCAGCCAGGCGATGACCGCGGCCTGCAGCGCGGCGAGGATCCAGAAGGCGGCGGCATAGCCCTCGGGCGCGTAGCGGCCCTCGAGCGACGGATAGAGGCGCAGCACCGCGCCGATGCCCCACTGGAAGACAAAGGACAGCGTGAACATCATGACGTTTGACGCGGTGTTCACACGGCCCGTGAATTCAGGGGGAAAGAGCGGCGTGAGCAGCGCGTAGGCGAGGGCCGCCGAAACCACGGTGAAGCCGTATACGGCGAGAATCGCCGGCAGGGCGGTCGTGACGCCCGCGGCGATCAGCACGAACATGCCGAGCGACAGCGCCATGCCGGCCTTGAATACGGTGAGCCGCGAGATGCCCGCGCGCGCGAGGCTGTCGCCCGATACGCCGAAGAACACGGAGCCCGCCGTGTAGGCGATCGCCGCCGCGAGCAGCCCGTTCGCCACCGCGGCGCGCGGCAGGGCGGCGACGTCGTACAGCCACGGCGCGAGCCACAAGCCCTGCAGCGCCTGGTAGGCCGAGTGCCCGACCACCATCGGCAACGCGATGCGCCAGAAAGCGACCGAGGCGAAGATGCGCCGAAAGCCCGCGACCTGCGTGCGCAGGCTCTGGCCATGGCCGGGCAGCGCCTTCTCCGGCACCAGGAAGAAGATGAGGGCCGCCGCCGCCACCGAAGCGGCGGCCAGCCCGTAGAACAGCGCGCGCCAGCCGAACGGCCCGAGCAGCGCCTCCACCGGCGCGGTGGCCGACAGGCCGCCGAGGCCGCCGACGGCGAGGTACAGGCCGTTCAGCGTCGCGAGGCGCGAGAGCGGAAACCACAGCGAAAAGGCCTTGATCGCGCCCATCAGGCCGCCCGAGACCCCGAGGCCGATCAGCGCGCGGCCGACGGACAGCGTAACGAAATCCTGCGCCAGCCCGAAGACCAGCGCGCCCGCGCCCGCAATGGACATCAGCGCGGCGACCACGCGGCGCGGCCCGTAGCGATCGAGCAGCACGCCCAGCGGCAGCTGGAACGCGGCGAAGGCGAGCAGGTACATCGAGGTCAGAAAGCCGAGGTCCGAGCTGGAGAGCGCGAACTCGCCCGCCAGGTCGCGCGCGATGACCGCGTTGACGTTGCGGAAGAAGAAGGACAGGAAGTACCCCGCGGCGAAGGGGCAGAACACCACCAGGAGGAGCCGCGGGTGCACCGGCGGATTGTAATGGGCTAAGCTTGGGCGCATGGCGAAACGCCTCATCGTCGGCATCACCGGCGCGACCGGCGCGGCCTACGGCGTCGGCCTGCTGCGCGAGCTGCGCGCGCTGCGCGGCTGGGAGACGCACCTGGTGCTCACCGACGCCGGCGTGCTCAATGCGCACCAGGAGCTCGGCCTGAAGAGGAAAGACATCGAGCGCCTGGCGCACAAGGCCTACCACCCCAAGGACATCGGCGCGGCGATCGCGAGCGGCTCGTTTCTCACCGAGGGCATGGTGGTCGCGCCGTGCTCGATGAAGAGCCTGGCCGCCATCGCGCACGCGCATGCCGACGACCTCGTGTCGCGCGCGGCCGACGTGGTGCTCAAGGAGCGCCGGCGCCTGGTGCTTCTGCCGCGCGAGGCCCCGCTCAACCTCGCGCATCTGCGGAACATGGTGCAGGTCACCGAGATGGGCGGCATCGTCTTCCCGCCGGTGCCGGCGTTCTACGCGAAGCCGAAGTCGATCGACGACCTGATCCTGCACAGCGTGCGGCGCGTGCTCGACCTGTTCGGCATCCATTCGCCGCGGCTCGCGCGCTGGAAGGGCATCGATGCCTGACCTGTCCGTGTTCTGCGCGAGCTACGCGGAGGCGCGCGGCAGATTCGTCGACGCGGCGCGCGCGCACGGCGCGCGCGTGTTCGAGTACCGCGATCCGCGGCAGAAGGGCCCGGACGGCGAGCCGCTGTGCCTCGACGTGGCGGTGGCGGGACCGGAGAGCGCCGAGCGCGTGCTGGTCGTCGGCAGCGGCACGCACGGCATCGAGGGCTTCTCCGGCTCGGCGGCGCAGACCGCGTGGCTGCGCAGTGGCGGCGCGCAGCGCCTGCCGAAGAAGACCGCCATGGTGCTCTTTCACGCGCACAACCCGTGGGGCTTCGCGCACAAGGCGCGCGGCACCGAGGAGAACGTGGACCTCAACCGCAACTTCCTCGACCACACCAGGCCCTATCCGCAGAACCCGGGCTACGCCGAGGTGCACCCGATCGTCACGCCCGCGGCCTGGGACGACGCGACGCAGGCCGAGGTCTTCCGGCGGCTCGATGCGCTGCGCGAGCGGATCGGCGAGAAGGCCTTCTCCACCGCCTTCAACGGCGGACAGTACTCGGACGCCGACGGCATCTACTTCGGCGGACAGCGCGAGCAGTGGGCGAACTACGCGTTCCGCGAGGCGGTGGTCAAGCACGTGGCGCACGCGAAGCACGCGGCCATCGTCGACCTGCACACCGGCATCGGGCCGTGGATGGAGCACATCTACCTGTGCTTCCACCCCGAGGGCTCGGCGGCGCGCAAGCGCGCGCGCGACTGGTGGGGCGAGCGCGCCGTGAACCTCGCCGGCGTGACGCACAAGGCGCTCGCCGACTACCAGGGCGTGCTGATCGACGCCTTTGCGGCGACGCTGCCCAAGGCCGAGGTCACTTGCGTGGTGGTCGAGTTCGGCACGCTGCCGCGAAAGGAGATCCAGCGCGCCAACATGGCGGGGCGCTGGCTGCGCTATCACGGCGCGCGGAATCCGGCGCTGGCGCGCAAGGTGCACGCGGACTTCTGCGAAGCGTTCTACCCCAGCGACCCGGCGTGGCGCGCCGCGGTGCTCGAGCAGTCCGCGGAGATCTTCGAGCGCGGGGTGAAGGGAATCGGCGGCTAGCGGTACCGCGTACCCAGGCAGTCCGCGGGCGCGACCACCTGCTCACCGCCGGCGAGGCCGATCGACACGCTCGCCGCGGAAACCACTTCCAATGGACCTATCACGGGCGAAGGGAGCGGGCAGGCACCGATCTCGATCAGCCCTTCCGCCTCGAGGCCGACGATGCGCAGTCGTCGTCGCGCCGTGTCGGGCACGAGAAGCCGTATCCGGCCGGCAACGCGCATCGGCGCGGACAACGAGAGTTCCGGAGAGCGATAGGCGTGGTTCGAGAAGCCGCTCAGCGAGCCGATTTCCACAAGGCGGCTTGCCTGCCGACGGTAGACCGCGAGCACGCCGCCGACGTGCGGCGTGATCACCGCGGCGATCTCCGCGCGCCCGTCGCCGTCGAGGTCGGCGACGCCGACCGGGTTGAGCCAGCGCATCGGCACGCCGATGGCCGCCGACTGCGCGCCCGGCTCGAGGCGTCCGTCGCGCAGGCCGAGCAGCATGAGCCGCGCACCGGCGCCGCGGTTGCTGACAATGACGAGCAGCTCCTGCGGTTCGGGCGCGCTCAGCTGCACGATGCGCGGCGCGAGATCCTCGAATACCTCGTCCTCGGGCAGCGCGTAGGTGAGCGTGCGTCCCTGGTCAGTGGTCGCGGCGATGCGTGCGTATTCATGCGGGCGGCCAAGGGCAAAGTGCCCGTAGCGCTCGACGGGGTCTGTGTAGCGCGCGGCGGTGATGGTCTCCGCGCCCGCCGGCGCGCCGCCGAGCGCAAGCGTTGCGGCGAGCGTGCCAAGGATCGCCTTCACGGGGCTACTTCAGCTCGATTTCGACGAAGCGGAACTCGAAGGTGTTGGCGTTGATCACGTTGTGCGCGACCCCCTTCGGTCGCGCATAGGACACGCCCGCTTGCAGCTCGACCTCGCGCACGCCTTCAGCCTCCTCGAGCCGCAGCTTCCCGGTGACCAGCGGCACCACTACGTAGTCGTGCGCGTGCACGTGGTGCCCGGTCTCCGCGCCCGGCGCGAAGCGCCACTCGGAGACGATGACGCGCTCGGTTTCGACCTGGGGATGCGCGGTGGCTTTCATGCGCTACATCTTACGGATGAGCGCCGTCGCCGTCGCGCTCGCCGTTCTGCGACAGCTCGCCCGAGAGGTAGCACACGTACTTGCCCCTGCGCACCACGCGCCCGACGCCGCGCTGCTTGCCCGGCTTCGCCGGCTTGAGGAAGGAGATGTTGAGGTTGAGCGTCGGCGCGAACTCGCCCGCGGCAAGCTGGCAGGCGAGCGCCGGGCCCATGGTGTCGTCGAGCGTCGCCGCGACGCGCGGCGGCGGCAGGCGCCCGTCGGCGACCTGCCAGAGGAAGGCCTCGCGGTCCATCAGTGCGCGGCCATGAACTCCTGCATCGCCCTGGTGAACAGCGCAGGCTGCTCCAGGTTCGACAAGTGCGCCGCCTGCGGGATCATGACCAGCTTGGAGCCGGGAGCGTTGTCGCGGATCGCCTCCGACATCGCCGGCGGTGTGCCCGGATCCTTATCGCCGCACAGCACGAGGATGGGCGCCTTGATCTCCTTCAGCCGCGCGGTGACGTTGATCCTCGGGATGGCGTGGCAGCAGCCGACATAGCCCGCGACCGGCGTCGAGGCGATGAGCTTGGCGATGCCGTCCACCGGCCCGGGGTTGGACTTGCGGAAGGCTTCCGTGAACCAGCGCTCGAGCGTCGGCTGCACGAGCGGCTGCATGCCCTTCTCCTCGGCAATCTTGATGCGCTCCTGCCACAGCGGCCCGGCCTGCGCCGGAAAGCCGCTGGTGGTGTCGGCGAGCATCAGCGTGCGGAACACGCCCGGATACTTGAGCGCGAAGGTCTGGCCGATCATGCCGCCCATGGACAGCCCGCAGTAATGCGGGTTCTTCACCCCGAGCGCATCGAGCAGCGCCTTCAGGTCGTCGGCCAGCATCTCGAGCGTGTATGCCCCCTTCGGCGCCTCGGAGGCGCCGTGGCCGCGCGTATCGTAGGCGAGGATGCGGTAGCTGTCCTTCAGCGCCGCGATCTGCGGGTCCCACATGCGCACGCTGCAGGCGAGCGAGTGGCTGAGCACGAGCCAGGGCGCGCCTTCCTTGCCGTGCAGCTCGTAGTTGGTGTCGATGCCGTTGGTCTTCGCTTTCATGCGCTCCCCACGATGAGTGGAATGTTCATTTCCTCTTCGCTCGCGCCGCCATGGTGCCCGATCAGCCGATGGCGCGGCTCCCCCGGTGTCCAGTCCTTGACCGTCGTACGCCCGTGCATGACGAGCGCCACGTCGCCGATGCGCTCGGCGAGCCGCGGATGCGGCTCGCCCGGCCCGAACCAGCCCTCGGCGGCGAGCTCGCCGCTCGGGCACACGCGGGCCCGGTCGCCCAGCCAGCCCTGCGCGCGCTCGATGAACTCCGGCGCGCGCCCCTCCTGCACGTGGCAGAAGGCCGCGCGGCTCTCGCCGCACAGAGGATAGCGCAGCAGCGCGGCGAGGCCGGGCGCGTCTGCGAAATCGAGCGCGTCCGCGCCCTCGCTGTCGACGAAGCCGTGGTCGGCGCTGGCGACGACGAGGGTCTCCGTGCCCGCCAGCTGCGCCATCAGGGCCCCGAACGCAGCGTCCAGCTCGCGGAAATGCGCGCGCACCTCGGCGCTCGAATTGCCGTGGTGGTGCGAGAGCGCGTCGAACTCGGGCCAGTAGGCGTACACCAGCTTGGGCTCCGGGCCGGAGCGCACCGCCGCCGCGGCCTGCGCGACGAGGCCCGCCAAGTTGTCGTACGCAAGGCGCTCGGCGCGCCCGCTGTGGTGCAGGCTGTAGACCGAGTCGACGATCGGGCGGTAGGTGACCACGATGCTGCGGCGCGCGAGCCCGTCGAACAGCGGCCCGGCGCGAAACAGCCGCGCGGGCGGCACGCCGAGCCGCGCCTTCTCGCCGCGGCGCTGGAACGGGAGCGGCGCGCCGACGCAGCCCGCCTCGCCGAACAGCGTGAACCAGCCGGTCAGCCCGTGCTCGAGCGGCGACCAGCCGGTGAAGGAGGTGGTGACCGAGCTCGCGGTGGTGGGCGGAAAGACGGAGGTGGGCGCGCCGCGCCGCAGCGCGAGCAGGGCGCCGCCGCGGCCCTCGCGCCGCAGGTAGTTGTCGCCCAGCCCGTCGATCAGCAGGAACAGGATGTTGCGCGCCGCGGCGAGCTCCCGCGGCGGCAGCAGCGCGAGCGTGGCGTGTCGCGGCTGGCCGCCGCAGCCGGCGACGATCGAAGCGATCAGGTTGAGGAAACCGCCGCCCGAGTAATCCGGCCGCACCATGCGGCGGATTCTAACGGCTCAAACGCGGCGCACGGAGTGCTTAGTGCAGGCGCACCGCGTTGGTGAGCAGCGCGTCGTAGGTGCACAGGAACTCGTCCACCGCGTCCTCGTCCTGCGCATCGGATTGCAGGCGCGCCATGCACGCGCGCAGCCGCGCCGCCACGTGGCCCTCGAGGTAGCCGCTGCGGCAGGCGTGCTTGTCCACCAGCTCGATGCCGCCGCCGGCGGCGAATTCGGCCACGCAGAAGTTGTCGCTGTCGTAGAGGACGTTGACCAGTGCCATGGCCCCATTGAACGCCTGTTTCGGAGCGATGTAGAGCCCCTTGCGTGATAAACTGCACACCCGTTTTGTGAGGTTTCGTCCCATGCGGCTCGAAGTCCACGTGCACGCCGACATCCCCATCCTCGAAGGGGTCTCCCGCAAGCAGATCGAGCAGGCGCTCTCGCCCTGGCTCGAGTACCTCGACTGCGACACGCTCGCCGACGTGAAGAGCCTGGAGGCCGAGGAGCCGGGCCTGCGCTTCGACGACAAGGAGCTGATGCTGCAGGTGTGCTGGACGGGCGAGATCGGCAGGAGCTTTCACGCCGCGCTCGACGCTTCGCTCGACAACCTCGGCCCGTACTGCTACGAGGCGGTCGAGGTCGACGTGACGCTCTACCACGAGAACGGCGAGCAGGAATCGCGGCTGCTGTTCGTCGGCCCCACCGCGCAGTCGATCCACGAGGCGCAGCGCCGCTGCATGATCGAGGACGTGAGCGCGCTGCTCGAGCGCCAGTTCGACAAGGAAAGGACCGCCGAGGTGACCACGCTCGTCAACCAGCTTTTCGACCGGGACTGGAAGGAGAAGTCCTCCGGCGCGAAGCAGCCCGAGCGCGCCTTCGAGACCGCCACGCGGCCCTCGCGCAAGAACCTGCACTAGCCGGGCGAGGTGGCAGCACCGAAATATCCCGGATTCGACACGCTCGCGCTGCACGCCGGGCAGTCGCCCGACCCGGTGCACGGCGCGCGCGCGGTGCCGATCTACGCCACCACCTCGTACGTCTTCCGCGACAGCGATCACGCCGCGTCGCTGTTCAACATGGAGCGCGCGGGACACGTGTACTCGCGCCTGTCCAACCCGACGGTCGCCGTGCTGGAAGAGCGCATGGCTGCGCTGGAAGGCGGCGTCGGCGCGATTGCCACCGCCTCCGGGCAGGCGGCGCTGCACCTGGCGGTGGCGACGCTGATGGACGCCGGCAGCCATATCGTCGCCTCGAACTCGCTGTACGGCGGGTCGCACAACCTGCTCGGCTACACGATGAAGCGCTTCGGCATCGAGACGACCTTCATCGACCCGCGCGACCTCGGCGCCTGGCAGTCCTCGATCCGGCCGAACACGCGGTTGCTGTTCGGCGAGACGCTCGGCAATCCGGGCCTCGACGTGCTCGACATTCCCGCGGTGTCGGCGATCGCGCATGCCGCGGGGCTACCGCTGCTGGTGGATGCGACCTTCACCACGCCGTATCTCATGCAGCCCTTCGCGCTAGGCGCGGATTTGCTGTACCACTCGGCCACCAAGTTCCTCGGCGGGCACGGCATCGCCATCGCCGGCGTGCTGGTCGATTCGGGCCGCTTCGACTGGGAGAAGAGCGGCAAGTTTCCGCAGCTCACGGCGCCTTACAGCGGCTTTCACGACATGGACTTCGAGGAGGAGTCGGGCACGCGCGCCTTCCTGCTGCGCGCGCGTCGCGAAGGGCTGCGCGACTTCGGTGCCTGCATGGCGCCGATGACCGCCTTCCACGTGCTGCAGGGCATCGAGACCCTGCATCTGCGCATGCCGCGCCACGTGGCGAGCACGAGGAAGGTGGTGAACTTCCTGCATTCGAGCCCGGCTGTCGCGCAGGTGCTCTACCCCGAGCTGGCCGACCATCCCGATCACGCGCTGGCGAAGAAGCTCCTGCCCAAGGGCTGCGGGGCCGTGTTTTCCTTCGACCTGAAGGGCGGTCGCGAGGCGGGCAAGCGCTTCATCGAGGCGCTGCGCGTGTTCTCGCACCTCGCCAACGTCGGCGACGCCAAGTCGCTCGTCATTCACCCGGCGAGCACGACGCACTACCGTATGTCGGACGAGGACCTGAAGCGCGCGGGCATCGGGCCGGGAACCGTGCGCCTCTCCATCGGCCTCGAGGACCCCGAGGACCTCGTCGAGGACCTCTCGCGCGCCCTGCGCGCGGCGCAGAAGTGAATTTCACCGTCGACGGCCGGCAGGCGTTCGCCTACACGGCGGCGCACGCGCTCGATCCGGCGAAGCCGACCGTGGTGTTCCTGCACGGCGCGGGGCTCGACCATTCGCTGTTCGGCCTGCAGAGCCGCTACTTCGGCTATCACGGCAGGAACGTCCTCGCGCTCGACTTCCCGGCGCACGGGCGCTCGGCAGGCCCGCCCATCGCGACGGTTGCCGAGATGGCGGACTGGACGATGCGAGTCCTCGATGCAGCAAAGCTCCAGCGCGCGAGCCTGGTCGGGCATTCCATGGGATCGCTGGCCGCGCTCGAGTGCGCGGCGCGCCACCCGCAGCGCGTGCAGCGCATCGCGCTTCTCGCCATCGCCTATCCGATGAAGGTATCCGACGCCTTCCTGCAGGCGGCGAAGGAAGACCGGCACGACGCCTACGACATGGAGAACATCTGGGGACATGCGCCGCAGGTGCCGCTCGGCGCCAACCCCAATCCGGGCATGTGGATGTATGGCGACACGCTTGCGCGCCTCGAGCGGCTCGCCCCGGGCGTGCTGTACAACGATCTGCTCGCCTGCCATACGTACGCCGGCGGCGAGGCGGCGGCGGCGAAGGTGCAGTGCCCGGTGCTCTTCATCCTCGCGCGGCGTGACCAGATGACGCCGCTGCGCCAGGGGGTCGAGTTCGCCAGGCTTCTGCCGCAGGCGAAGACCGTCCAGCTGCGCGCCTCCGGCCACACGGTGATGACCGAAGATCCGGACGAGGTGCTGGACGCGCTCGGGGCGTTTCTCGCCTAGCCCTCCCAGCGCCCGGCGCGCACGGCGGCCGCGATCAGTGCGCCGAACAGCACGATGCCGGCGGCGATGAACGCGAACAGGGCCGCGAGCGGCCAGCCGGAGGCGACCACCACCGCGCCCCCGGCGACGACCACCACGAGGCGGACGGTTCCCGCCAGCACCGGAAGCACCATGCGCCCCGCGCCCTGCGACGAGAAGTAAAGCGCCATGCCGGCGCCGAAGAAGGCGTAGAACGGCGCCACCACGTGCAGGTACTGGCTGCCAGCCGCCAGCACGGCCGGGTCGTGGCTGAAGATGCGGATCCACAGTCCCGGAAATACCGCCACCAGGCCGCCGACGGTCAGCGAGATGCCCGCGGCAAGCCCCGCGCCGATCCACGCGATGCGCTTGGCGCGCGCGCCGTGGCCCGCGCCGATGTTGGTGCCGACCATGACGACCAGCGCCTGGCCGATGGCAAACACGAGCGGGATCTGCAGCAGCTCGAGGCGCACGCCGACGCCGTAGCCGGCAAGGGCCGCGATGCCGAAGCTGCCGACGAAACCCGTAACGATCACCGCGGTGAGCACGGTCTGCAGCGCGCCCACCGCCGAAACCGCGCCGACGCGCAGGATGTCGTGGAACACGCGCCCCTCGAGCCGCCAGTCCGCGCCGCGTGGGCGCAGCGGCCCGCGCCAGACAAGCGCGCCCATGACGAGCGAGGCGAACAGGAACGCCGTGACGTAGGCGAGCGCCGCACCGACAATTCCCAGGCGCGGCAGCGGGCCCCAGCCGAGCGTCAGTGCGCCGGAGAGCGGAACGTGCACCAGCGCCGCGGCCGCGAGCGCCACGGCGGGCGCGAGCGTGTTGCCGCTGCCGCGCAGCACGCTCGCCAGCGTGTTGGCGAGCCAGACGCCGACCGCGCCCGCGAACAGCACGTGCGAGTACGCGAGCGCCTGCGCGAGCGCTTCGCCCTTGCCCCCGAGCAGCGCATAGAGGGATGTCCCGAGGCCGAGCAGCAGCAGCGTGAAAACGAGCCCGGCCGCGAGCGCGATGATCAGGCCGTGCGCGACCAGGCGCCGCGCGGCCTCTTCGCGCCTGCCGCCGAGCGCGCGCGCCACCGCCGAGGCGATGCCGCCGCCCATGGCGCCGGCCGAGGTCATCTGCAGCAGCATCACCAGGGGAAACACCAGGGCAAGCCCGGCGAGCGCGTCGGTGCCCAGGCGTCCCACGAACGCGGTGTCGGTAATCGACACCGCGGTCTGGAAAAGCGCGAGCACTGCGCCCGGGGCGGCGAGGCGCGCGAGCGTCGGCACGACGGGGCCCTCGAGGATGCGCTGCGCGCGCGCGGTGCTCACGCGGCGAGCGTAACGTAAGATGTTCCCCGCATGCTGGGCGCTTTCACAGTACTGCTCGTATTCCAGCTGATCGGCGAGGTGCTGGTGCTGGTCAGCGGCCTGCCGGTTCCCGGCCCCGTGGTCGGCATGCTGCTGCTGTTCACGACGTTGCTCGCGCGCGGTGCTGCGCCCGCGTGGCTGCGCGAGACCTGCCAGGGGCTGCTGTCGCACCTGTCGCTGCTCTTCGTGCCGGCGGGCGTCGGCGTGCTGCTGCACTTCCAGCGCCTGGGCGCGGAATGGCTGCCGATTGCCGTGGCGCTGGTGGCGAGCACGGTGATCACCATCGGCGTGACGGCGCTCGTCATGCGCGCGCTGCAGCGATGACCGGCACGTTCTCGGAGATCTGGGTCTACCTCTCCGCCTCGCCGCTGCTCGGCCTGACGGTGACGCTCGTCGCCTACCAGGGCGCGTACTGGATCTACAGGAAGGCGAAGATGAACCCGCTCGCCAACCCGGTGGCGATCTCGGTGGCGGTGCTGGTGGCGCTGCTCTGGTTCACCGATACGCCGTACCCCGTGTACTTCGAGGGCGCGCAGTTCGTGCACTTCCTGCTCGGGCCGGCGACAGTGGCGCTGGCGGTGCCGCTGTACGCGAACCTGGGAAACCTGATGAAGAACCTGCTGCCGCTCGGCGGTGCGCTCATCGCCGGCTCGCTCACCGCCGCGGTGACCGCGGTGGGCATCGGCTGGGCGCTCGGCGCGAGCCGCGAGACGCTGCTGTCGCTGGCGCCGAAGTCCGCGACCGCGCCGATCGCCATGGGCGTCGCCGAGAAGCTGGGCGGCCTGCCTTCGCTGACCGGCGTGCTCGTGGTGACCACCGGCATCCTCGGCGCGGTGCTCGCGCGCGGCACGCTCAATCTGCTGCGCATCCACGACCACGCGGTGCGCGGCTTCGCCGTGGGCGTGGCCGCCCACGGCATCGGCACGGCGCGCGCTTTCCAGGTGTCGGAGACCATGGGCGCCTTCGCCGGCCTGGCGATGGGCCTGAACGGGCTGCTTACCGCGTTCCTGTTCCCGCTGCTGCTGAAGCTCTGGGGAGGATGAGCGCGGCCGCCGCGCCGACGGCGACGCCGAGCGCGTCGGCGGCCATGTCGGCGAGTTCGAAGCTGCGATGGCCGGTCGAGCGCTGCGCAAACTCGAGCGCCACGCCCAGGCCGATCCAGAGCGCGGCGTAGCCAAGGCGGGCCTGCCAGCGCCGGTCGAGCGCTGCGAACCAGAACATGAGCCCCGCGTACACGATGAAGTGCTGCAGCTTGTCGCTGTACTCGAGCTCAAGGCCCACATCCGGCGGATCGGGCGTCAGCGAAAGCCAGACAATCGCTGCGGCGTACAGCCAGCCGCCGGCAAGGAGCAGCGCGCGCATCAGAAGAGCTTCATCTGGCCCGCGGGCGAGGGGGGAACGAACCTCGAGCAGTCGAGCCCGGCGGTGCGCCCCTCGTTAAGGCCGAAGCGCTTGCAGGCGATCGCGAACCGCTTCGAGATCAGCTCGGCGTAGTTGCCCGTGCCGCGCATGCGCTCGTGGAAACGCGGGTCGTTGTCCCTGCCGCCGCGCATCTGGCGGACGATGCTGATCACGTGCGCGGCGCGCTCCGGGTAGTGCGCCGCGAGCCACTCCTTGAAGATGTCCTTCAATTCGTTCGGCAGCCGCAGGATCACGTAGGCGGCTTCCCGCGCCCCCGCTCCCGCGGCCTCCTCCAGTACGTGCTCGAGGGTCTTGTCGTTCAGCGCGGGAATGAGCGCCCCGAGCAGCACGCCACAGGGCACGCCCGCGCCGTGCAGGGCGCGCAGCACATCGAGCCGGCGCTGCGGGCTCGCGGCGCGCGGCTCCAGTCGGCGCGCCAGCTCCCGATCGAGCGTGCCGATGGAGACAAACGCCTTGACGAGATTCTTCTTCGCCATCGGCGCGAGGATGTCCAGGTCGCGCTCCACCAGCGCCGACTTGGTGACGATGGTGCACGGGTGCTCGCTTTCGGCCAGCAGCTCGAGGACCTGGCGGGTGATGCGGTACTTGCGCTCGATCGGCTGGTAGCAGTCGGTGTTCGCGCCAAGCGAGATCGGCGAGACCTTGTAGCCCGGCCTCGCCAGTTCCTGCCGCAGCAGCTCCGCGGCGTTGGTCTTGGCGAACAGCTTCGTCTCGAAGTCCAGGCCCGGCGAAAGCTCGAGGTAGGCGTGGCTCGGGCGCGCGTAGCAGTAGACGCAGCCATGCTCGCAGCCGCGGTACGTGTTGATCGACTGGTCGAACGGCACGTCGGGCGAGTCGTTGCGCGCGATGATCGAGCGTGCGCACTCCACCGTCACCGTCGTCTGCAGGGGCTCGAGCGGCTCGTCTTCGCGCGCCCAGCCGTCGTCGAACGCCGCGCGCTCGACGGACTCGAAGCGCCCGGGGACTTGCGAAAGCGCGCCGCGCATCCGGTTCATTCGTTCTACAATGGCCTGAACCCCGCTACTGTATAGATGAACAGTACCCACCGCAACGTCGGCCTGCTCGCCGCCTGCCAGGCGCTGCTGATGACCAACAACGCGACGCTGATCGCCATCAACGGCCTGGCGGGCCTCGCGCTCGCGCCGCGCGCCGCGCTCGCCACGCTGCCGGTCACCTGCTGGGTCGTGGGCGGTGCGATCGCCACCATGCCGGCGTCGCTGCACATGAAGCGCGTCGGCCGGCAGCGCGGCATGACCCTGGGCACGCTCTGGGGCATCGTGGGCGCGCTCATCTGCGCCGCGGCGGTGTGGGCGCAGAGCTTCTGGCTCCTGTGCTTCGGCACGCTGGTGTTCGGCGTGTACAACGCCTACGGGCAGTACTACCGCTTCGCCGCCGCGGATGTTTCGAGCGTCGAGTTCAGGAGTACGGCGATCTCGCTCGTGCTCGCCGGCGGGCTGGTCGGCGGCATCCTCGGGCCGACCACCAGCCGCTTCACCGTGGAACTGCTGCAGCCGCGCTTCACCGGCGCCTACCTCGCGCTGATCGGCTTCGCGCTGGTGACGATGGTGGTGCTGCGCTTCATCCGCATCCCGCAGCTGGACCAGAAGACCAAGGCGGCGGGCGGGCGGCCGCTTGCCGTGATCGCACGGCAGCCGAAGTTCGTCATTGCCGTGATGTCGGGCGCGATCGGCTACGGCGTCATGAACTTCCTCATGACCTCGACGCCCATCGCCATGGGGGTGTGCGGTCATCCCTACGGCGACGCCGCGTTCGTCATTTCCTCGCACGTGATCGCCATGTTCCTGCCGTCGTTCGTCACCGGCAACCTGATCAGGCGGTTCGGCGTGCTGCAGGTGATGTTCGTCGGCGCGCTGCTCAACTTCGCGGCCATCGGCGTGGCGCTGTCGGGCATCGCCGTGCCGCAGTTCTGGCTGTCGCTCGTCCTGCTCGGCGTGGGCTGGAACTTCCTGTACGTCGGCGGCACCGCGCTGCTCACGCAGACCTACCGGCCGGAGGAAATGGCCAAGGCGCAGGGGGCGAACGAGCAGGCGATCTTCATCATGATGGCGATTTCCTCGTTCACCTCGGGCCTCACGGTCACCACGGCGGGCTGGGAGCGCGTCAACCTCTTCGCGCTGCCGATGGTCGGCGTGGTGGCGATCGCCATCCTCTGGTACGCCGTCGCGCATCGCAACGGCAAGTCGCCCGCATGACGCCCCCGGCGCGCATCGGTCAGCGGCTCGAGGAGGTCGACACGCCGGCATTGGTGCTCGACCTGGATGCCTTCGACAAGAACCTGCGCACGCTCGCCGACGCCGTGCGCGGCCGCGTGCGCGTGCGCACGCACGCCAAGACGCACAAGTGCCCCGAGGTCGCGAAGCGCCAGATGGCGCTCGGCGCGGTCGGTGCCTGCTGCCAGAAGGTTGCCGAGGCCGAGGCCATGGTCGAGGGCGGCGTCGGCGACGTGCTGGTGACCAACGAGATCGTCGGTGCGCCCAAGCTCGAGCGCCTCGCGCGGCTCGCCGCGCGCGCGAAGCTCGGCGTGTGCGTGGACGATGCAGGAAACGTGCGCGAGCTGGAGTCCGCGGCGGCGCGCGCCGGCACGAGGCTCGATGTCTACGTGGAGATGGACGTCGGCATGGGGCGCTGCGGCGTGCCGCCGGGCGAGCCGGTCGTCGCGCTGGCGCGCGCGGTGACCGGCGCGCCGCATCTGCGCTTCGCCGGCATGCAGGCCTACCACGGGCGCGCGCAGCACCTGCGCACGCTCGCCGAGCGGCGCGCGGCCATCGAGCGCGCGGCAGCGCAGGTGCGCGCCACGCGCAAGCTGCTGGAGGACGCCGGTCTCGTTTGCCCGAGGGTCACCGGCGCGGGCAGCGGCACGTTCATGCTGGAAGTGGAGAGCGGCGCCTGGGACGAGATCCAGCCCGGGTCGTACGCATTCATGGACGCCGACTACGCCAGGAACGAATGGGCGGCGCCGCTGCCGCGCTTCGAGCACGCGCTGTTCGTGCTCGCGACCGTAATGAGCCGCGGCGGCGGCACACGCGCCATCGTCGACGCGGGGCTGAAGGCGTCGAGCGTGGACTCGGGCATGCCGTCCGTGTGGCAGCGGCCCGGACTGCGCTATGCGCTTGCCTCGGATGAACACGGCTTTCTCGAGATCGCGCTGGGCACTGCCGCCCCGGCGCTCGGCGAGAAGCTGCTGCTCGTGCCCGGGCATTGCGACCCGACCATCAACCTGTACGACTGGTACGTCGGCGTGCGCAAAGGCGTGGTGCAAGCGCTCTGGCCGATCACGGCGCGCGGGGCGCTGACCTGAGCGCGCAGGCGCGCCAGTGGGGCGTGGTGCTCGCCGCCTTCACGCTCATGTGCATGGGCTTCGGCGCCGCGTATTCCTTCGCCGCGTTCTTCGCCGCCTTCCAGTCCGAGTTCGGCGCCTCGCGTGCGCACGTCTCGCTGGTGTTTTCACTCAGTGCCCTGCTGTGGTTCTCGTTCGGCGTGCCGGGCGGCATGCTCGCCGACCGCTTCGGGCCGCGCGGCGTGTGCCTGGCAGGTGCGTTGATCCTGGTTGCAGGCCTCGCGCTCTCGGCGCGCGCGCCCTCGCTCATGGTGCTGTATGCCACCTTCAGCATCGGCGCGGGCATCGGCATCGGCCTTACCTACGTGCCATCGGTGGTGGCCGTGCAGCACTGGTTCGTGCAGCACCGCGCGCTTGCGTCGGGTATCGCCGTGTCGGGCATCGGCGCGGGGAACCTCCTCTTTCCGCCGCTCGCCGCCTGGCTGATCGGCCAGGCTGGCTGGCGCAACGCCTATCTCGCGCTCGCCGTGGCCACACTGCTGCTCGCCGTGCCCGCGGCACTCGCGCTCGGCGGCCGCGCGGCCACGCGCGCGAGCGCAGGCGGCACGACGTTGCCCGGCATGACGCTCGCCAGGGCCCTGAGGAGCCCGCCGTTCTGGGCCCTCTATGCGCTGGGGTTCCTCCTCTGCGTCGGCGTCTTCGTGCCGATGGTGCACCTGGTGCCCTATGCGCAGGACGCGGGCCTGGGCACGGCGCGCGGCGTGACGCTGGTGAGCCTGCTCGGACTGGGCAGCCTCGTCGGGCGCTTCCTGGTCGGCGGCATCGCCGATCGCATGGGGCACGTGAATGCGCTGCTCGCGATCGGCGCCGGGATGGGCGCGATGTTCCTGCTGTGGTGGGTGTCGTCGGGCTTCTGGCCGCTCGCGGTCTTCGCGTTCGTATTCGGCACGCTCTACGGCGGCTTCGTGGCGCTGATGCCGACCGTGTGCATGGACGTCTTTGGCCCGAAGAACCTGTCGGCAATCCTCGGTAGCCTCTATACCGCAGCGGGCCTCGGCACGCTCATCGGCCCGACCTTCGCCGGCGCGAGCTTCGACGCCTTCGGCAGCTACGACGCGCCGATCCTCGCCTGCGCCGCGCTGTGCTTCGCCGGTGCCGCCATCGCTGCCCCGATGCGCCGCCAGCTCGCGCACCGCGCATGAGCAGGCGACCGGCGCTGACCGTGAGCGAGGAGCGCGGCGTGCGCACACTGCACGTCGGCGGCGAGGCCATTCAGAGCTCGATGCGCCTCTCGGACCCGTTCGCGCTCGAGCTCGATTACACGCGCTGCATGATGAGCTTCCTGCTCTTCCACCCGCGCCCCCGCCGCGCGCTGAAGATCGGCCTGGGCGGCGGGTCGCTGGTCAAGTTCTTCTGGCAGCGCCTGCCGGGCCTGCGCACGCGCGTGGTGGAGCTGGACGAGCGCGTGGTGCGCGTGGCGCGCGAGCAGTTCCACCTGCCACCGGACGACGCGCGTCTGGCGATAGAGGTGGGCGACGGCGCCGAGGCGCTCGCGCCCGAATGCTGCGACCTGCTGGTCGTGGACGCGTTCGCCGACGAGCATCCTCCGGCGGCGCTCGTCAGCCAGGCGTTCTTCGACGCAGCCTGGCTCGCGCTCGAGGAGCCGGGCGTGCTGGTGCTGAATCTCATGAACGACGATCCCAGGCTCGACGAGCGCCTGCAGCGCGTGGAGCGTGCGTTCGGCGGCGCCGCACTCGCGCTTCCGGCGTTGTATGACCCGAACGTGCTGGTGTTCGCATTGAAGGGCGCGCCGGCGCGGCTCGCCTGGGACGAGCTCGCGCGCCGCGCGCATGCGCTCGAGCGCCGCTTCGGCCTGCCCTTCCCGCGCTACGTGCCGCGCCTGAAACGCATGAACCGGTTCGACGCCGAGGCTCTTATAATCGTCCCGCAAGGAGGCCGCGCATGATTCTCTCCAGCGACAGTTTCATCGACAGGGGCGCGATCCCGGGGCGCTGCGCGTTCCCGCTGGTCTACCCGAAG
>JAOUIL010000058.1 GCA_029883975.1 Betaproteobacteria bacterium | reverse complement strand
GCCCGCGCCCACGCCCACCGTCATGCCGCCGCGGGCAAAGACGATGGCGTTCGACTTGACGAACTTCGCCACGCGCCAGGCAAACCGCAGGTCCGCGAGCTGCGCCCGGGTCGGCTTCTTGCGCGTCACGATTTTCAGGTCGGAATCCCGCAGCGCGCGCGCATCCGCGCTCTGCACCAGCACGCCGCCGCCCACGCGCTTGAGCTCCAGCGCGTTCACCTCGTGCGCGAGCGCCACTTCCAGCACGCGCAGGTTCTGCTTGCGAGCGAACTCCTCGCGCGCGCCGGCGTCCAGGCGCGGCGCGATGATCACCTCGGCGAACTGCTTGCCGATGGCGGCGGCCGCGGCCCGCTCGAGCGTGCGGTTGAAGGCGAGGATGCCGCCGAAGGCGGAGGTCGGATCGGTCTTGAACGCCTTGCGGTAGGCGTCGCGCGGATCCTTGCCGGTGGCCACGCCGCAGGGATTGGCGTGCTTGACGATCACGCACGCGGGCTCGGTGAAGCTCTTCACGCACTCCCAGGCGGCGTCGGCGTCCGCGACGTTGTTGTAGGAAAGCTCCTTGCCCTGGACCTGGTTGTAGCGCGCAAGGCTGCCGAGCACCGGATGCGCGTCCCGATAGAAGGCCGCCGACTGGTGCGGGTTCTCGCCGTAGCGCATGTCCTGGAGCTTCGCGAACTGCAGGCTGAGGACGTCCGGCCAGGCGCGGCGCGCGCCGTCGGCGCCAAGCGAGCTCAGGTAGCTGGCGATGGCGCCGTCGTAGGCGGCGGTATGCGCGAAGGCCTTGGTGGCGAGCGCGAAGCGCGTGGCGGCGCTCACCTCGCCGGTGGCGCGCAGCTCTTCGAGCACCTTGCCGTAGTCGGCCGGGTCCACCACCACGGCGACGCTCGCATGGTTCTTCGCCGCCGAGCGCAGCATGGCCGGGCCGCCGATGTCGATGTTCTCGATCGCGTCCTCGAGGCGGCAGTCCGGATCGGCCACCGTCGCCTCGAAGGGATAGAGGTTGACCACCACCAGGTCGATGGGCGCGATGCCGGCCGCGTCGAGCGCCGCCATGTGCTCGGGCCGATCGCGCCGCGCGAGGATGCCGCCGTGGATCTTCGGGTGCAGGGTCTTGACGCGCCCGTCGAGCATCTCCGGCAAGCCGGTGTGCGCCGACACCTCGGTCACCGGGATGCCTTCCTTGTCCAGCAGCTTCGCCGTGCCCCCGGTCGACAGGATCTGCAAGCCGAGCGCGGCGAGCGCGCGCGCGAACCCGGCGATGCCGGTCTTGTCGGAGACGCTGACGAGCGCCCGCTGGAGCTTGCTCACCCTTTGATGCGCAGCTGCTGCATCTTCTTGCGCAGCGTGTTGCGGTCGATGCCCAGCATGGCCGCGGCGCGCGACTGGTTGCCCTCGGTGCGGCCGAGCACCACCTCGATCATCGGCTTCTCGACGTTCTTCAGCACCATGTCGTAGATGGCGGTCGGCCGCTCGCCGTCCATGTCCTTGAAGTAGCGCTCCAGCGAACGCCGCACCGCCTCGCCGAGCTCGTTGCGCCGCGTCATGCCGCGAGCCTGGCGAAGTAGTCGTTCACCGCGGCGCGCTGCGGCGCCGCTTCCTCGATGCGCACGACGCGCTGGCGGAAGCCCTCGCCGCCGGGAAGCGCGCGCGTGTACCAGCCCAGGTGCTTGCGCGCGATGCGCAGGCCCTGCGCATCGCCATACAGCGTATACAGGCCCTCAAGGTGCTCGCGCACCACGGCCTCGATCTCCGCGGGCGCGGGCGGCGCGAGCTCCTCGCCGGTGGCGAGGTAGTGGGCGATCTCGCGGAAGATCCAGGGGCGGCCGAACGCGGCGCGCCCGATCATCAGGCCGTCGGCGCCGGTGCGCGCCAGCACCTCGCGCGCCGCGCGCGGCGTCTCGATGTCGCCGTTGGCGATCACCGGGATGGAAACACGAGACTTCACTTCCGCGATGGTGTCGTACTCGGCCGCGCCGCCGAAGCCGCAGGCGCGCGTGCGGCCGTGGATGGCGAGCAGCTGCACGCCCGCCCCCTGCGCGAGCCGCGCGATGCGCAGCGCGTTGCGCCGCTCCGGGCTCGGGCCGGTGCGCACCTTGAGCGTTACCGGCACCTCGACCGCGCCGACCACTGCCTCCAGGATGCGCGCCACCAGCGCCTCGTTCTCGAGCAGCGCCGAGCCGGCGTAGGCGTTGCACACCTTCTTCGCCGGGCACCCCATGTTGATGTCGATGATCTGCGCGCCGGCGGCGACGTTGCAGCGCGCCGCCTCGGCCATCATGGCCGGGTCGGCGCCCGCGATCTGCACCGAGACGGGGCCCGGCTCGCCGGCATGGTCGACGCGCAGCAGGGACTTGCGCGAGGCGCGCAGCTCGGGGCGCGAGGAGACCATCTCGGACACGGCGAGCCCGGCGCCCAGGCGCCGCGCGAGGATGCGGAAGGGCCGGTCGCTCACGCCCGCCATCGGAGCGACGAACAACGCGTTGCGCAGCACGTGCGCGCCGATCTGCATGCAGAAGTTCCGCTCGCGAGCGAGAAGGGAACGGAATTCTATAAAAGATCAGGGCAGCGCGGAAGGCCCGAAGATCATGCGCCGCGCAAAGAAGCGGCGCGCCGGCGGCACGAGGTCGAGGCTGGTCAGCGCGATGCCGCGCAAGGCGCGCGCCAGAGCGTGGCCGCCGAGGAACCCGCGCGCCAGCAGCTCGGTGACGCCGATCGTGGTCGCCGCGTCGGCGCGCCGCAGCGCCGCGAAGCGCGCCAGCACGGCCGCATCGCCCGGATCCTCGGCCGCATGCAAGACCTGCGCCAGATCCCAGGCGTCGCGCAGGCCGAGATTGAGCCCCTGCCCGGCGACCGGGTGCAGCGTCTGCGCGGCGTTGCCGATGTACACCGCGCGCGGCTCGACGCGCGAGCGGCGCACGCGCAGCGCGAGCGGCGCGCGCGCGCGCTCGTGCACCGCGACGAAGCGCCCGGCGCGCGTGCCGAACGCGCGCTGCAGTGCATCGAGGAACGCCTGCGGGGGCGCCTCGAGCAGCGCTGCGGCGCTCGCCGCCGGCTGCGCCCAGACGACCGCCCACGCGCCGGCGAGGGGCAGGAGCGCGAGCGGCCCCTCGGCGGTGAAGCGCTCGAACGCGGTCGAGGCCGAGCCGGGGTCGGCCGACACGCGCGCCACCAGCGCCTCGTGCCCGTAGCCGCGCTCCTGCACGTTCGCGTCGGTGCCTTCGGCGTGCACCGTGCAGCGTGCCGCGCCCTGCGCACCGCCCTCGATCGCAACGCGGGCGCGCAGCGCCGTGACGAGGTCGGCGTACTGCGCGACGTAGCCGAGCGCGGGCACCCCGGCCTCGTCGGCCTGCAGGCGCGTGCGGCCGAAGGCGCCGCGCTGCGACACGTGGATGGACTCGATCGGCGTCACGGCGAAGCCGCCCCACGCGCCGACCCGCTCGAGGATCAGGCGGCTCGCGTGCGACAGCGCAATCGGGCGAAAGCCGGAGGGCGGCGCAGGCTGCGGATCGACGAGCCGCACGGCATGGCGCGATCCGCGCAGCGCGAGCGCGAGCGTGCAGCCCACCGGGCCCGCGCCGAGGATGCGCAGGTCAGGTGCGTGCGTCACGGATCAGCGCCTCGATCTCGCCGATCGCCTTGGGCGCCGCCGCCGTCAGCACCTCGCACTCGCCCGTCGTCACGGCCACGTCGTCCTCGATGCGCACGCCGATGTCGTGCAGCGCCTCCGGGACGTCGTCGGCAGCGCGGATGTACAGGCCCGGCTCGACCGTCAGCGTCATGCCGGGCACGAGGGTGCGCCAGGCGCCGGCGCGCTTGTACTCGCCCGCGTCGTGCACGTCCATGCCGAGCCAGTGCCCGGTGCGGTGCATGTAGAAGCGCTTGTAGCTCTCCTTCTCGAGGACGGCGTCCAGGCTGCCGTCGAGCAGCTTCAGGTCGAGCATGCCCTGCGCGAGAACCTTCACCGCCGCGTCGTGCGGCTCGTTCCACGCGCGGCCGGCGCGCACCTGGGCCATCGCCGCAGCTTGCGCGGCAAGCACGATCTCGTAGACCGCGCGCTGCGCGCCGCTGAAGCGCCCGCCGACCGGGAAGGTGCGCGTGATGTCGGCCGCGTAGCCCTGCAGCTCGCAGCCCGCGTCGATCAGCAGCAGCGCGCCGTCGTGGAGCGGCGCGTCGTTCTGCACGTAGTGCAGGATGCAGGCGTTGGCACCGCCGGCGACGATCGGCCAGTAGGCGGGAAACTGCGCGCCGTGGCGCCGGAACTCGTACAGCAGCTCGGCCTCGACCTCGAACTCGCTGCGTCCCGCGCGCGCCGCGAGCATGGCGCGCCGGTGGGCGGAGGCCGAGATGGCCCCGGCGCGGCGCATGAGCGAGAGCTCGTGCGCGTCCTTCACCAGGCGCATCTCGTCGAGCGGCGCGTGCAGGTCGCGCAGCGTGTGCGGCGCGACCACGCCGGCGCGCGCCTGCGCGCGCACCGCGTTCAGCCAGCGCATGACGCGCGCGTCCCAGTCCGCATCGACGCCGACGGCGGTCCACAGCGCCTCGCGGTCGGCGAGCAGCGCCGCCATCTTCTCGTCCAGCGCGCCGATCGGGTGCGCTTCGTCGAGGCCGAAGCGCTCGCGCGCGCCCTCCGGGCCGTAGCGGTGGCCGTCCCAGATCTCCCGCTCGGCGCTCTTCTCCCGGCAGAAGAGCAGCGCGCGCGGCGCCGCGCCGCCGGCGAGCACGAGCGCCGCCTCGGGCTCGGGAAACCCGGTCAGGTAGTAGAAATAGCTGTCGTGGCGGTACGGGTAGTGCGTATCGCGGTTGCGCGCGCGCTCCGGCGCGGTCGCGATCACCGCCACGCCCTCGCCGATCGTCGCCGCCAGCCGCCGGCGGCGCTCGGCGTAGACCGCCACGTCCGTCATCTCGTTTGCCTTCATGCTTCCCGTTCCTTTGCCAGCAGCCCCTCGAGCTCGGCGAGCCGCTCGGCAGTGCCGACGTCGCGCCACAGTCCCGCGTGCAGCTCGCCGGAGAGCCGCCCGTCCGCCGCGGCTGCGCGCAGCAGCGGCGCGAGCTGGGCCTTGTCGCCCGCGCGCACCGGCGCGACCAGCGCCGGGTCGATGAGCGCGATGCCCGTGTAAGTGTAGCGCGGCGCGGCGGCGTTTCCCGCAGCGCCGGCGGCGAGCGAGAAGTCCCCTTGCGGATGGTGCGGCGGATTGGGCGTGAGCACCAGGTGGGCGAGATGCGCGCCCAGGCCGCGGCGGCGCAGGGCAGCGAGGTCGAAATCGCAGTACACGTCGCTGTTGACCAGAGCGAAGGGCGCCGGCCCGAGGAGCGCGCGCGCCTGGGCGATGCCGCCGGCGGATTCGAGCGGCTCGGGCTCGCGCGAGTAGGCGATGGCGAGGCCGAACGCGCGGCCGTCGCCCAGCCTGGCCTCGATCGCCTCGCCCAGCCAGCTGACATTGATCACCACCTCGCGAAAGCCCGCGCGCGCGAGCCGCTCGAGCTGCCAGACGATGAGCGGCTTGCCGCCCGCCTCGACCAGCGCCTTCGGCACGCGGTCGGTCAGGGGACGCAGGCGCATGCCCAGTCCGGCGGCGAGCACCATGGCCTTCATCGCTCGAGCGCGTCCAGCAGGCGCGCCAGCGGCGCGAGCGCGGCGTAGCGGCGCGCGGCGGCGCGCGCGTAGCCGACGAAGCGCGGCGTGTCGGCGAGGTACTTCTGCTTGCCGTCGCGATAGGTGAGGCGCGCGAAGATGCCGAGCACCTTGAGGTGGCGCTGCAGCCCCATCCATTCCAGCGCGCGCCAGAACTCCGCGAAGTCCGCGTCCACCGGCAGGCGCGCGTGCTTGGCCGCCTCCCAGTAGCGCGCGGCCCAATCGAGCACGCGCTCTTCTTCCCAGCTGAGGAACGCGTCGCGCGTCAGCGAGGCGATGTCGTAGGTGATCGGCCCGATCACTGCGTCCTGGAAGTCGAGCACCCCGGGGTTGGGGTCGCAGACCATGAGGTTGCGCGGCATGTAGTCACGGTGCACGTAAACCGCGGGCTGCGCGAGCGCGCTCTTCACCAGAATGTCGCACAGCGCTTCCCAGGACGCCGTCAGGCCGGCATCCAAGCGCCGCCCCAGGTGCCGGCCCGCGTACCACTCGGGGAACAGCGCCAGCTCGCGGCGCAGCAGCGCTTCGTCGTACGGCGGCAGCTCGCCGGCGCGCGTGGCGAGCTGCCAGCGCACCAGTGAGCCGATGGCGTCGCGCATGAGCGCGGCGGCATTGCCCTCGCCGAGCGCGTCGAGGTAGGTGACGGTGCCGAGGTCGGTGAGCAGCAGGAAGCCCTGCTCGAGATCCTGCGCATGAACCTCGGGCGCGTGCACGCCGGCAGCACGCAGCAGGCGCGCGACGTGCACGAAGGGCCGGCAGTCCTCGCGCTCCGGCGGCGCGTCCATGGCGATGAAGCTGCGGCCGTCGTCGAGCGTGGTGCGAAAGTAGCGGCGGAAGCTGGCGTCGGCCGAGGCCGGCACGAGGCTGCGGGGCGGACCGCCGAGCGGCCCGGCGATCCAGCGCGTGAGCGCAGCGAGCCTGGGGTCCACGGATTGCGTTGCGCCTCGCGCTGAATTGTGCGATTTTACATGCAAAGGCCGGTCTACCTTCCCGTACATGCAGAGAATTCCAGCGCGCGAGCTGGCCCGTGGAGTCGCCGGCTACGCCGCGCTGGTGATCGCGAGCGCGGCGGCTGCGCAGACGCCCGCGCCCGACGACCCGGCGACGCTGGACGCGCAGAGCATCGAGGGCATCGCAGGCCTGGAGGTGACGGCGCGCGGCAGCGTCGAGTTCCGCCAGGGCGACTTCTCCGTGTTCGCCGACTACCTCAGGTTCAACCGCGAGTTCGGTCGCCTCGAGGCCGATGGCGGCGTGCGCCTGCAGAAGGCCGGCGACCGTTTCTTCGGCCCCAGTCTGCACTACGACACGGCCACGCACACCGGCTCCCTGGAGAAGCCCTCGTTCCTCATCCGCCGGGAGCAGACGGCGCGCGGCGGCGCGGAGCGCATCGAGTTCCTCGGGCGCGACCGCTACCGCCTCACCGGCGCGCACTTCACCACCTGCGAGCCGGGTAACGACGACTGGCGCCTGGAGGCGCGCGAGCTCGAGCTCGACTACGAGGCGGAAGACGCGGTGGCGCGCGGCGCGCGCCTGCGGTTTCTCGGCACCACTATCCTCGGCTCGCCCTATCTCAGCCTGCCGCTCAACAACCGGCGCCGCAGCGGCCTGCTCGCGCCGCAGTACGCGCAGACCACGAATCGCGGCGCGGAGTTCGTGGTGCCGTTCTACTGGAACATCGCGCCCGAGCAGGACGCGACCATCGCCCCGACCTACATGTCCAGGCGCGGCAATCAGCTGAAGGCCCAGTACCGCTACCTCGGCCAGTCGTTTGCCGGCCAGGCGCGCGCCGAGTACCTGCCCGAGGACAAGCTGCTCGGCGAGTCGCGCAGCGGCTACTCGGTGCAGCACGAGCAGCGCTTCACGCCGTCGCTCCTCGGCCGCCTGGACGTGAACGGCGTATCCGACGACCAGTACTTCGTCGATCTGTACAGCCAGGTGCGCCAGGTGTCGACCGGCAATCTGCAGCGCGACGGCTATCTGCAGTACGGGCGCACTTTCGCCGGCACGGCGGTGGCCGCGCAGGCGCGCGTGCAGCGCTTCCAGACGCTGCAGGACCCGCTTGCGCCCATCGTGCCGCCGTACCATCGGCTGCCGCAGCTCAGCCTGTCCGCCGCGCGCAACGACATGGCGGGCGCCTTCGATGGGGCGCTGCCGTTCGAGTACACGCGCTTCTCGCACGACACCCTGGCCGAGGGCGAGCGCAGCCTGGCGACGCCCGTGCTCGCCGCGCCGCTCAGCGGCCCAGGATACTTCTTTGCGCCCAGGATCGGCGGGCACCACGCCCGCTACTACATGAGCCGCCCGGATCCCGGGCAGCCAGTGCGCCAGACCGTGAGCGTGCCCTGGATGAGCCTGGACGGCGGGCTGTTGTTCGAGCGCGACACCGAATGGGCGGGAAGCCGGGTCGCGCAGACGCTCGAGCCGCGCCTGTTCTACGTCTACGCGCCCTACCGCGACCAGTCGCAGCTGCCCCTGTTCGACACCACGCTGGCGGACTTCAACTACGCGCAGCTGTTCTCGGAGAACCGCTTCGTGGGCGGTGACCGCTTCGGCGACGCCAACCAGATCACCTGGGCGCTGACCTCGCGCCTGCTGAGCGCGGGCGGCGTGGAGCGGCTGCGCGCCACCGTCGGGCAGCGCTACTACTTCAGCGAGGAGCGCGTCGGCCTCACCCCCACCTCGGCGCTGCGCACCTCGCCCGAGTCCGACTGGCTCGCCTCGCTGGGCGGGCGCATTGCGGCGCACTGGATCACCGACGGCGCCCTGCAGTACAACCCGCGCGACGGGCGCACCGAGCGCTTCGGGCTGCTGCTGCGCTACGCGCCCGAGATCGCCAAGGTGCTGAACGTCAGCTATCGCTACAACCGCGCCGACAGCCTGAGCCAGGTCGACGTGTCCGGCCAGTGGCCGGTGAGCGCCGGCTGGTACGCGATCGGGCGCTACAATTACTCGTTCGAAGACAAGGGCGTGCTGGAAGCGCTGGCGGGCGTGGAGTACAACGGCGGCTGCTGGGTGTTTCGCACGGTGATGCAGCGCGTGCAGGCAGCGACCGACGTGTCGTCCAAGGCGATCTACTTCCAGCTCGAACTGAACGGCTTCGGCCAGATCGGCTCCAACGAGACCGTGAACCTTTTCCGCCGCAACGTCCCCGGCTACTCGGTCACCAATCCGCGCGACCAGGCGCTGGTGCCGCCGAGCCTGGGCGCGTCGGCCCTGGGCGCGGAGGGCAACTGAATGCGCTTGCGCTGCGCCGCCGTGCTGGCCGTGCTGGCGCTCGCCGCGCCGGCTGCCGCGCGCGATGCCGTGCTGGTGGATCGCATCGTCGCCGTCGTCAACAAGGACGTGATCACGCTCACCGAGCTTGCCGCGCGCACCGAGCTTGCCGAGCGGGAGCTGCAACGCCGCCAGATCGCCGCGCCGCCGCGCGCGGTACTGCAGCGCCAGGTGCTGGAGCGCCTGGTGCTGGACAAGGCGCAAGTGCAGCTCGCCGAGCAGACCGGCCTGCGCGTCGACGAGCTGCAGCTCGATCGCGCGGTGCAGCGCGTCGCGCACAGCAACAACATGACGCTGCCGGATTTTCGCCGGGCCCTGGAGCGCGACGGCGTTTCCTTCGAGCGCTTCCGCGCCGACATGCGCCAGCAGATGCTGCAGTCGCGCTTGCGCGAGCGCGAAGTGGACGACCGCGTGCAGGTGAGCGAGGCGGAGATCGACCTCTACCTGGAGGATAACCGCGCCGGCGCGGAGGGCGCCGTCGAGTACGAGCTGGCGCACATCCTGGTGCGCGTTCCCGAGCAGGCGCGGCCCGATCAGGTCGCGCAGGCAGGCGAGCGCGCCGAGCGCGTGCGTACCGAAGCGGCGGCGGGCGGCGACTTCGCCAAGCTGGCCGCTGCGTACTCGGACGCCGGGGACGCCTTGCAGGGCGGCGCGCTCGGCTGGCGCGCCCCGGGCCGGCTGCCGGAAATCTTCGCCCAGGCGCTCGAGGGCATGAAGGCCGGCGAGGTGAGCGCGACGCTGCGCAGCCCCGCGGGCTTCCACGTGCTGAAGCTGCTCGGCAAGCGCGGCGCAGGCACCGCGGCGCCGGTCGTGCAGACGCGCGCCCGCCACATCCTGGTCAAGACCAACGAGGTCGTGTCCGAGGAGGATGCGCGCCGGCGGCTGATCACCCTGCGCGACCGCATCCTGACGGGCGCCGACTTCGCCGAGCTGGCGAAGCTGGGCTCCGAGGACGGAACCGCGGCGCTCGGCGGCGACCTGGGCTGGCTGTATCCGGGCGACACCGTGCCCGAGTTCGAGCGCGCGATGAACGCGCTGCAGCCCGGGGAGATCAGCCCGCCGGTGCGCACGCCCTTCGGCTTCCATCTCATCCGCGTCGAGGAGCGGCGCGCCGCCGACGTGAGCGCGGAGCGCCAGCGCCAGCAGGCGCGCCAGGCGCTGCGCGAGCGCAAGGCCGAGGAGGCCTACCAGGACTGGCTGCGCCAGCTGCGCGATCGCACCTACGTCGAGCTGCGGCTCGACGAGCGCTGAGCGTGGGCGGCAAGCGCGCGCGCGGGCCGGTGATCGCGCTCACCTCGGGCGAGCCCGCGGGCATCGGCCCGGAGCTGTGCGTGGCCGTGGCGCGCAGGTTCCGCGGCGCCCGGCTGGTGGTGATCGGCGACCGCCGCCTGCTGCGCGGATGCCGCGAGGTCGCGCACGTCGCGCTCGCCGCGCCGCGCCGCGCGGGGCGGCTCGACCCGCGCAATGCCCACTACGTCCTGCAAGTGCTCGACCGGGCGATCGACGGCTGCCTGTCTGGCGAGTTCGACGCCATGGTCACCGCGCCCGTGCACAAGGGCGTGATCAACGATGCCGGCATCCGCTTCACCGGCCACACCGAGTACCTCGCCGAGCGCGCGCGCGTGCGGCACGTGGTCATGATGCTGGTCGGCGGCGGCCTGCGGGTGGCGCTGGCCACGACCCACCTGCCGCTGGCGGCGGTGCCGCGCGCGATCACGCGTGCCGGCCTGCTCGCGACGCTGCGCGTCATCGACGCGGACCTGCGCGAGCGATTCGGCATCCGCCGGCCGCGCATTATGGTCGCCGGCCTCAACCCGCACAGCGGCGAGTCTGGACACCTGGGCACCGAGGAGCGCGACGTCATCGCGCCCGCGCTGCGCCGGGCGAAGGCGCTCGGGATACGCGTCGAGGGGCCGATTCCGGCCGATACGCTGTTCGTGCCGGCGCGGCTCGCGCGCGCAGATTGCGCGCTCGCCATGTACCACGATCAGGGACTGCCGGTGCTGAAGTACGCGAGCTTCGGGCGCGGGGTGAACGTGACGCTCGGCCTGCCGTTCGTGCGCACCTCGGTCGACCATGGCACCGCGCTCGAGATCGCCGGCCGCGGCCGGGCGGACGCCGGCAGCCTCGCCGAGGCGCTCAAGCTTGCGCGCAGGCTCGCACCGGCCGCGTAAGCGGTTCGGCCAGCACTTCCTGCACGACCAGGGGGTCGTGGCGCGCATCGTCGGGGCGGTCGATCCCGGGCCGCGGGACCACGTCGTCGAGATCGGGCCGGGTGAGGGCGCGCTCACCCGGGCGCTGCACGCGCGCGCCGGCCGCTTCGAGGCGATCGAGATCGATCGCGATCTGGCGGCGGCCCTGCGCGCCGAGGGCGTCGAGGTGCATGCCGAGGATGCGCTCGCCTTCGACTTCGCCGGCCTGCCGCCAGGGACGCGCATCGTCGGCAATCTCCCCTACAACATCTCCACGCCGATCCTGTTCCGGCTGGCGGAGCATGCCGCGCACTTCCGCGACGTGCATTGCATGCTGCAGCTCGAGGTGGTGAAACGCATGGTGGCGCAGCCCTCGACGCCGGACTACGGTCGGCTGTCGGTGATGCTGCAGGCACGCTTTCGCATGCAGATGCTGTTTCGCGTCGCGGCCGGCGCCTTTCGCCCCCCGCCGAAGGTGGAGTCGGCCGTGGTGCGCATGCTCCCGCTTGCCGAGCCCCTGGACCGCGATGCGCCGGGATTCGCGGACCTCGTGCGCGCCGCGTTCAGCGCGCGGCGCAAGACCCTGCGCAACGCGCTTGGCATGACGGAAGCTGCGCTCGCGGCGCTCGGCGTCGATCCCGGGCTGCGCCCGGAGAACCTCGCGCCGCAGGACTATGCGCGGATTGCGCGGCGCACAATTTCGCATCGCGGTTGAGCGCAGGGAAGCGCGCCGCGTACAATCCGGAGGCATCCCGACTGGAGGAAACGAAAAGATGAGAACGGCAACGCTACTGGCATTGGCATCCCTCGTGGCCCTGGCGGGCTGCCAGACGATGACGGCGGACAACCCGCCGCGCGCCACCGCGGGACTCAAGCCCACCAAGGGGAACAAGACCACGGGCGAGATCAACTTCGAGCAGGTCGGCGACAAGGTGCGCGTCACCGCCCAGGTGATCCACCTCAAGCCCGATTCGGTGCATGGCTTCCACATCCACGAGGTGGGCGACTGCAGCTCCGGGGACGGGATGAGCGCCAAGGGCCACTTCAATCCCTACGGCAAGCCGCATGGCGAGGGCGCGGAACGCCACGCCGGCGACCTGCCGAGCCTGAAGGCCGACGCCAAGGGCCGCGCGAAGCTGTCGGTCGACCTGGACATCGTCACCATCACGCCGGGGCCGGCGAGCATCGTCGGGCGCGGCGTGATCGTGCACGCCGATCCCGACGACTACAAGACGCAGCCTACGGGCAACGCGGGCGCGCGGCTGGCGTGCGGGGTGATCCAGGCCCAGTAAGGGGGCAGGCCGCCAGTGCAGGAAGGGCGCCTCGCGGCGCCCTTTTTCATTTCTTGCGCTGTATGAACTCGATCTTGTAGCCGTCCGGGTCCTCGACGAAGGCGATCACCGTCGTGCCGCCCTTCACCGGACCCGCCTCGCGCGTCACCCTGCCGCCCTTGGCGCGCACCGCCTCGCAGCTCTTCGCCGCGTCGTCGACCTCGATGGCGATGTGGCCGTAGGCGGAGCCGAGATCGTACCTGTCCACGCCGTAGTTGTAGGTGAGCTCGAGCACCGAAGCGCGGTCCTCGCTGTCGTAGCCGACGAACGCCAGCGAGTACTTCTGCTCCGGCCGGTCGGTGGTGCGCAGCACCTTCATGCCGAGCACGTGGGTATAGAAGTCGACGGATCGCTGCATGTCGCCGACGCGCAGCATGGTGTGCAGGAGTCTCATGGGCGGGGAGTTTACAGCGTCGGCTGCTGGGCCTCGATCCAGGCCTGCGCTTGCGCGATCACGTCCTTGGGGTCGCGGCCGGCGGTGGCGATCGGCGGCCCGATGCGCACGGTGACGGTGCCCGCGCGCTTGAGGAGGGCGTTGCGCGGCCACAGGCGGCCGGCGTTGTGCGCCACCGGCACGACGGGCACGCCGCAGCTCGCCGCGAGCCACGCGCCGCCCTGGTGGTAGGGGCGCTTCTCGCCGACACGCACGCGCGTGCCCTCCGGAAAGATGACCACCCAGAAGCCCTGCGCGAGCCGCTCGCGACCCTGGCGCGCCATCTCGCGCAGCGCCGCAATGCCGCGCGCGCGGTCGATCGCGATCGGGCTCATCAGCGCGAGGCCCCAGCCGAAGAACGGAATCCACAGAAGCTCGCGCTTGAGCACCAGCACCTGCGGCGGAAAGATCTCCTGGAAGGCGAGCGTTTCCCAGGCCGACTGGTGCTGCGACAGGATCACCGCCGGCTCGTCGGGGAGGTGGCGCCGTCCCTCGATCTTCCAGCGGATGCCGCACAGCCACCAGGCGAGCCAGATCACCAGGCGCGACCAGGCGGAGATGAGCCGGTAGCGCGCCATGCGCGGCAGCGGAAAGCTGAGCATCGCGACGACCGCGTACGGCGGGGTGACGAGCACGAGCGCCAGCGCGAACAGCACCGAGCGCAGCGCGCTCATGGCGCAAGGTGCGCGGCGAAAGCGGCGAGGTCCGGGTAGATCTCCGTGCCGGGCGGCAGCCCGCCCGCGTCGCGGGTCTTGCGGCCCTTGCCGGTCAGCACGAGCACGGGGCGGGCGCCGGCGGCTGCGGCGGCCTGCACGTCGCGCAGGGCGTCGCCCACCACCGGCACGCCGGCGAGCGGCGCGTTCATGCGCCGGCCGATCTCGATCAGCATGCCGGGCCTGGGCTTGCGGCACTCGCACTCGGCCTCGCTGGCGTGCGGGCAGAAGAAGATGGCGTCGATGCGTCCGCCCGCCTGGAGCACGGCGCGCTGCATGACGTCGTGGATGGCGTTGAGCGTGGTGGTGTCGAACAGCCCGCGCGCGATGCCCGACTGGTTGGTGGCCACCACGACGCGGTAGCCGGCCTGCGTCAGCCGCGCGATCGCCTCGACGCTGCCCTTGAGGGGCTTCCACTCCGCGGGCGACTTGATGTATTGGTCGCTGTCGTGGTTGATGGTGCCGTCGCGGTCAAGGATCACCAGCTTCATGCGAGGGGTCCTTCGGCCGGCTTCATGCCGCGAGCCTGGACAGGTCGGCGATGCGGTTCATGGTCGCGTGCAGCTTGCCGAGGAAGCCGATGCGGTTGCGCCGCACGCCCTCGTCCTTGTCCATCACCAGCACCTTGTCGAAGAAAGCGTCCACGGGCGCCTTCAGCACGGCGAGCGCCTTGAGCGCGCCGGTGTAGTCGCCGTCCTTGTACGCGGATTCGAACCCGGGCAGCAGCGCGGCGAACGCCTCGGCGAGCGCGCGCTCCTCGGCCTGGGCGAACAGCGCCGCGTCGTACTCCGCCGGAATGCCCTCGGCCTGCTTGAGGATGTTGGCGATGCGCTTGTTGGCGGCAGCGAGGCTCGGCGCCTCGGGCAGCCCGGCGAACGCGCGCACGGCATCGAGCTGCCGGGGCACCTGGTCCAGGCGCACGAAGGCGCGGCTGAGGACAGCATCCACCTCGGTCGTCGCGTAGCCGCGTTCGGCCAGATAGCCGCGCAGCCTTTCCAGGACGAACATCTCCACATCCGTGTGCGCCTGGCCGATGTCCTTGGGCAGCGCCCGGTACGCGGCGTTGACCAGATCGTGGAGCGATACGGGCAGCGCACGCTCCACCAGGATGCGGATCACGCCCAGCGCCGCCCGGCGCAGTCCATGGGGATCCTTGTCGCCGGTGGGCTGCTGGCCGATGCCGAACAAGCCCGCCAGCAGGTAAAGCTTGTCGGCGAGCGCGACCGCGCAGCCGATCAGGTCCGCGGGCAGCGCGTCCCCGGCGAAGCGCGGGCGATAGTGCGCCTCGATGGCGCGCGCGACTTCGGCCGGCTCGCCGTCGTGCTCGGCGTAGTAGCGTCCCATCACGCCCTGCAGCTCCGGGAACTCGCCGACCATGCCGGTGAGCAGGTCGGCCTTGGAGAGTTCCGCCGCGCGCTCGGCGAGCTTGTCGTCCGCGCCGAGCGCGCGCGCGACGATGCCGGCGAGGATTTTCATGCGCTGCACGCGGTCGAGCTGGCTGCCGAGCTTGTGGTGGAACACGACGCGCGCCAGCTGCGGCACGCGTTCCTCCAGGCGGCTCCTGCGGTCCTGGTCGTAGAAGAAGCGCGCGTCCTGCAGCCGCGGGCGCACCACGCGCTCGTTGCCGCCGATGATGTGCCGCGGGTCGGCGACCGCCATGTTGGAGACGATCAGGAACCTGGCCAGCAGCGCGCCGCGCGCGTCATACAGGGGGAAGTACTTCTGGTTCTGGCGCATGGTGAGCGCCAGGCACTCCTGCGGAATGTCGAGAAACGCCTTGTCGAAGGCGCCGACGTACACGCTCGGGTGCTCGACCAGCGCCGTCACCTCGTCGAGCAGCGCCGCGTATTCGCCGAGCGCCGCGCGCTGCGCGCGCGCCGCCGCGACGAGCAGCCGGTCGATCTCCTCGCGGCGCGCCTGGAAGCCGGCGATGACACGGCCCTCGTCGCGCAGCTGCGCCTCGTAGGCCTCGGCGTCGCGCAGCGTGATCCAGCCCTTGGCGAGGAAGCGGTGGCCGCGCGTGCGCCTGCCGGCGGCGAGGCCGAGCACCGTGCCCGGCACCACCTTCGCGCCGTGCAGCAGGGTGAGCGCGTGCGCCGGGCGCACGAACTGCGCCTCGCCGTCGCCCCAGCGCATCATCTTCGGGATCGGCAGGCGCGCGAGCGCGGCCTCGACCAGGCGCGCGAGCACGTCGGCGAGGCGCGCGCCGGGTACGGTGCGCTCCACCACGTACACCGGGCCCCGGGTCGAGTCGGCCTGCGCGAGCTGATCCACCGTCAGGCCGTGCTTGCGCGCGAAGCCGGCGGCGGCCTCCGGCGGCGCCTTGACCGAAGGGCCCTGCAGCTTCTCGCGCACGTCCGGCGCCGCGGCAAGCACCCCCGTGATGGCGACCGCCAGGCGCCGCGGCGTGGCGAAGCAGCGCGCCGTGCTGCCGGCAGCGCGCAGGCCCGCGCTTTCCAGGTCGTTGGTGAGATGGTCGCGGAACGCACGCGCCATCGCGTCCAGCGCGTGCGGCGGCAGCTCCTCGGTGAGCAGCTCGACGAGCAGCGTATCGGCGCGCGGCGCGGCCGCGGGCTTTTTCGCCATCAGCCTTTGCCGATCGGAAAGCCGAGCCGCTCGCGCGATTCGTAGTAGGCCTGCGCGACGGCGCGCGCCAGCGCGCGCACGCGGCCGATGTAGGCGGCGCGCTCGGTGACCGAGATGGCGCCGCGCGCGTCGAGCAGGTTGAAGGCATGCGAGGACTTCAGCACCATCTCGTAGGCGGGCAGCACGCACTGCGCCTCGATCAGTCGCTTCGCCTCTGCCTCGAACTCGCCGAAGTGGCGGAACAGCATCTCGGGGTTGGAGAGCTCGAAGTTGTAGCGCGACTGCTCCACCTCGTTCTGGTGGTAGACGTCGCCATAGCTCACCCCCGGCGTCCACACCAGGTCGAAGACCGATTCCTTGCCCTGCAGGTACAGCGCCAGGCGCTCCAGGCCGTAGGTGATCTCGCCGAGCACCGGCTTGCAGGCGAGCGACCCGACCTCCTGGAAGTAGGTGAACTGCGTGACTTCCATGCCGTCGAGCCACACTTCCCAGCCCAGGCCCCAGGCGCCGAGCGTGGGCGACTCCCAGTCGTCCTCGACGAAGCGGATGTCGTGCTCGGCGGCGTCGATGCCGAGCGCGGCGAGCGAAGCGAGGTAGCGCTCCTGGATGTCCGCGGGCGAGGGTTTCATCGCCACCTGGTATTGGTAGTAGTGCTGCAGGCGGTTCGGGTTCTCGCCGTAGCGCCCGTCCTTCGGGCGGCGCGAGGGCTGCACATAGGCGGCGTTCCACGGCTCGGGGCCGATGGCGCGCAGGAACGTCGCCGTGTGGAAGGTGCCGGCGCCCATTTCCATGTCGTAGGGCTGCAGCAGCACGCAGCCCTGCTCGTCCCAGTAGGACGACAGGCGCGCGACGAGCTGCTGGAAGCTGAGCATGAGGTGCGGAATCTTACCGGCTGCGCCCGCGCCGCGCGACGGCGACGAGCAGCAGCGCGCAGGCGGCGAGCGCCGGCCAGTCGCCGAAGCGCACGTAGGGCGTGGCCCCCGCGTAGCCCCGCACCTCGACATCCAGGCGCCCCTCGACGAATTGCGGCAATCGCGCGTGCACGCGCCCGTCCCGCCCGATGGCCGCGGTGATGCCGGTGTTGGTCGCCGTCAGGTGCATGCGCCCGGTTTCCAGGGCGCGCGCGCGCGCGATCTGCAGGTGTTGCGCGGGCGCGAGCGAGTCGCCGAACCAGGCCACGTTGGACAGGTTGGCGAGCAGCGTCGCCTCCGGCAGCTGGCGCCGCAGCTCGCCGCCGTAGGCGTCCTCGTAGCAGATGTTGACGGCCACCTTCTGGCCGGCGATCGCGAGCGGCTGCGGCGCGGCCGGGCCGCGCGAGAAGTCGGCGAGCGGAATGGCGAGCACGCGCACGACCCAGCCGAAGCCCGGTGGCACGAACTCGCCGAACGGCACGAGGTGCGACTTGTAGTAGAGCTGGCGGGGCGACTCGCCGAGCGACAGCGCGGCGTTGTAGTACACGCCGGGCGCGGTGCGCACCGGAATGCCGAGCAGCAGATCGCCGCCGTTCTTCTGCGCCGCGGCCTCCAGCCGCGCGAGGTAGGCCGGATCGACGCTGTCCAGCATGCGTGGCACCGCGGTTTCCGGCAGCACGATGAGGCGCGCGCGGCTCTCCTCGGCGAGGCGCGCGTAGGTGTCGAGCGTGCGCGCATAGCGCTGCGGGTCGAACTTGAGGTCCTGCGGCACGTTGCCCTGCAGGATGCTGGCGCTCAGCGGCGCGCCGGCCGGCGTGGTCCACTCGATGCCGCCCGCCGCGACGCCGGCGACGCCGAGCACCGCGAAGGCCGTGGCGGCGCGCCAGCGCGCCTGGCCGAGCGCCACGCACCACAGAAGCCCGGCGCCGAGCGCCGCGACGAGCGAGGTGCCGTACACGCCGGCGAGCGGCGCGTAGCCGGCGAGCGGAGTGCCGGGCGCCGCGCTGCCGAGCGCGAGCCACGGAAACCCCGTGAACAGCGTGGCGCGCAGCCATTCGGCGAGCACCCAGCACGCGGGAATCACGAGCGCGGCGCGCGTCGCCGGGCGCGCGCGGATGCGCGCCTGCACGTAGCCGGCGAGGGCCGGATAGGCGGACAGCACGACGCAGAAGCCGAGCGTGGCGATTGCGGCGAGCGGCGCGGGCATGGCGCCGAAGCGGTGCAGGCTGATGTACACCCAGGACACGCCGGCGAGGAACATCCCCATGCCGAACAGGAACCCCGTCCAGGCGGCGGCGCGCGCGTGCGCGGCCGTCACCCACAGGTGCACGAGCACCGCGAGCGCGACGAGCGCCGCCGGCAGGAACTCGAACGGCGCGAAGCCCAGCACCATCGCCGCGCCGGCGAGCAACGCGACGAGTGGCCGGTGCCGCTTCACTTCGGCTTGTCGATGAGCAGCGTGTAGACGCGGCGGCTGTCGGCGCGCAGCACCTGGAAGCGCAGCCCGTCGATGGCCAGCGTCTCGCCGCGCCGCGGCACGCGCCCGAGGTGCGCGATCACCAGGCCGGCGACCGTGTCGTGCTCCTGGTCGGAGAAGTGCGTGCCGAAGGCGGCGTTCAGGTCGGCGATCTGCGTGAGCGCCTTGACGCGGTAGCGCCCGCCTGGCTCGGGCAGGATGTTGTCGCTCGCCTCGTCGAAGTCGTACTCGTCCTCGATCTCGCCGACGATCTGCTCGAGCACGTCCTCGATGGTCACCAGTCCGGCCACGCCGCCATACTCGTCGACCACGATCGCCATGTGGTTGCGGCTGGCGCGGAACTCGCGCAGCAGCACGTTCAGTCGCTTGGACTCGGGCACGAACACCGCGGGGCGCAGCATCTCGCGCACGTTGAACTCCTCCTCGCCGGCGTAGTGGCGCAGCAGGTCCTTGGCGAGCAGGATGCCGATCACGTCGTCGCGGTTCTGGTCGATGACCGGGAAGCGCGAGTGCGCGGTGGAGATCACCTGGCTGATGAACTCCTCCACGCGCTGGTGGATGTCGATCACGTCCATCTGCGCGCGCGGAATCATGATGTCGCGCACCGGCATCTCCGAGACCGTCAGCGCGCCCTCGATCATGGTGAGCGCGTCGGCATCGAGCAGGTTTCGCTGGTAGGCCGAGCGCAGCAGCGCCAGCAGCTGCGCGCGGTCCTCGGGCTCGCGCAGGATGAGCGCCGACAGGCGCTCGAGCAGGCTGGGTCGCGAGGGGTCGGTCATGCCGGGTGCGGTCATTCTACCGTGTAGGGATCGGCGACCCCGAGGCGCGCGAGGATGGCGATCTCGGCGCGCTCCATGCGCCGTCCATGGCGCAGGCCGCGCAGATGGAGCATGCCGTGCACGACGAGGTGCGCGTAGTGGGCGGCGAGCGCCTTGCCTTGCGCACGCGCCTCGCGCGCGATGACCGGGTGGCACAGGACGATATCGCCCTGCGTGGGCGAGTATCCGAACGACAGCACGTTGGTCGGGTGGTCGCGCCTGCGGAAGGCGCGGTTGAGCGTGCGCGCCTCGGCCGCGCCAACGACCCGCAGCGTGATCTGCTGGTCGGGGCGTGCTGCGGCGCGCGCCCAGCCGCGCAGCCGCGCCGCGGACGGCGCACCGCGCACGGCGCGTTGCACGGCGACGCTACTTCGCGGGCGCTTCGCCGGCGTGCTTTTCGTACGCATCGATGATGCGCGCCACCAGCGGGTGGCGCACCACGTCGGCGGCCGTGAAGTCGGTGAACGCGATGCCGCGCACCTCGGCGAGGATGCGCCGCGCCTCGATCAGGCCGCTCTTCTGACCGCGCGCCAGGTCGATCTGCGTGACGTCGCCGTTCACCACCGCCTTGGCGCCGAAGCCGATGCGCGTGAGGAACATCTTCATCTGCTCGGGCGTGGTGTTCTGCGCCTCGTCGAGGATGACGAAGGCGTGGTTGAGCGTGCGCCCGCGCATGTAGGCGAGCGGCGCCAGCTCGATCGTGCCGCGCTCGAGCAGCCGCCCGACCTTGTCGAAGCCCATCAGGTCGTAGAGCGCGTCGTACAGCGGCCGCAGGTAGGGGTCGACCTTCTGCGCCAGGTCGCCGGGCAGGAAGCCCAGGCGCTCGCCCGCCTCGACTGCCGGGCGCACGAGCACGATGCGCTTCACCTTGTCGCGCTCGAGCGCGTCCACCGCGCAGGCCACGGCGAGGTAGGTCTTGCCCGTGCCGGCCGGTCCCACGCCGAAGGTGATGTCGTGCGCGAGGATCTGCTCGAGGTACTGCACCTGGTGCGGCGTGCGGCCGTGCAGGTCGGCGCGGCGCGTGACGAGCGCGGGCCCCTCCGCCGTGCGTGCCGGCGCGTTGCCTTGCGTCAGCTCGGTCAGGCCGAGCTGCACGTCGTCCAGGCTCAGGTCACTCGATGCCTTGTCGTAGAAGTGCGCAAGCGCCTGCGCCGCGCGCTCGGCCTGCTGCGGCTGGCCGCGCACCGTGAAGCGCGCGCCGCGCCGCGCGATGGACACGTCGAGCGCCGACTCGATCTGGCGCAGGTTCTCGTCGAGCGCGCCGCACAGGCGCGCGAGGCGCTGGTTGTCTACGGGATCGAGCCGGACCTCGAGCGGCTTACTGGCCATCGGCGAGCTCACCGCGCAGCGAGTGCGCGAGCGCCGCGGTGACGCGCACCCGGGCGAAGCGGCCGGCGAGCGCCGCCGGCCCGGCGAAGTTCACCACGCGGTTGTTGCCGGTGCGGCCGGCGAGCTCGCGCGCGTCCCTGCGCGACGGCCCCTCGACGAGCACGCGCTCGCTGCGCCCGACCATCGCTTCGCTCACCGCGCGCGCTTGCGCGTCGAGCTGCGCCTGCAGGCGCTGCAGGCGCTCGAGCTTGTGCGCGCGCGGCGTGGCATCGGGCAGCTCCGCCGCCGGCGTGCCAGGGCGCGCGCTGTAGACGAAGGCAAACGAGCCGTCGAACTCGAGCTCGCGCGCCAGCGCGAGCGTGGCCTCGAACTCGGCCTCGGTCTCGCCCGGGAAGCCGACGATGAAATCGGAGGTGAGGCTCAGGCCGGGCCGCGCCTTGCGCAGGCGGCGCACGATCGACCGGTACTCGAGCGCCGTATAGCCGCGCTTCATGGCGGCGAGCACCCGGTCGGCGCCCGATTGCACCGGCAGGTGCACGTGCGGCGCAAGCGCGGGCAGCTCGGCATGCGCGTCGATCAGGCGCCGCGTGAACTCGCGCGGGTGCGAGGTCGTGTAGCGGATGCGCTCGAGGCCCGGAACTTCCGCGACGTAGCGCAGCAGCTCGGCGAAGTCGGCCTCTTCGCCGGCGATCGGCCCGCGCCAGGCGTTCACGTTCTGGCCCAGCAGGGTCACTTCCTTCACCCCTTGCGCGGCGAGCGCGCCGATTTCGCCGACCACGTCCTCGAAGCCGCGCGACACTTCCTCGCCGCGCGTATAGGGCACGACGCAAAAGCTGCAGTACTTGCTGCAGCCCTCCATGATGGAGACGAACCCGCTCGCGCCCGTCGCGCGCGGCTCGGGCAGGCGATCGA